>NZ_JCAFSR010000020.1:0-7905 GCF_059369475.1 Stenotrophomonas sp. YJH_SMC_65 | reverse complement strand
TCGCAGGGCGGTGACGTGGTCGGCCAGGTGGTCACCACCATGTCGGCCATCGAAGCCTCGTCGAAGAAGATCGCCGAGATCATCTCGGTCATCGACGGCATTGCCTTCCAGACCAACATCCTGGCGCTGAATGCCGCAGTGGAAGCCGCCCGTGCCGGCGAACAGGGCCGCGGCTTCGCCGTGGTCGCCAGCGAAGTGCGCACCCTTGCCCAGCGCTCGGCCGCCGCCGCCAAGGAGATCAAGGGCCTGATCGACGACTCGGTCGGCAAGGTTGCCGAAGGTTCCAGCCTGGTCCACCAGGCCGGCAGCACCATGGGCGAGATCGTCGCCTCGGTGCAGCGCGTGACCGACATCATGGCCGAGATCTCTGCGGCCTCGCAGGAACAGTCGGCGGGCATCGAGCAGGTCAACCAGACCGTGGTGCAGATGGACGAAACCACCCAGCAGAATGCTGCGCTGGTGGAAGAAGCCACTGCTGCGGCACGCGCGATGGAAGACCAGGCCGTGCAGCTGGGTGAAGCCGTGGCCCGCTTCCGGCTGGCATCGCAGGGCACGACGGCCATCCCGGCACGCCCGCTGGCCGCACCGGTACCGCGACAGCTCGCAGCCGCCGCGCCTGCGGCAAAGCCGGCCCCGGCACGTGCGCTGCGCACGGCAACGGCCCAGCCGGCGCTGGCCACGGACGGCGACTGGCAGGAATTCTGACAGAAGCACGGGGTCAGATCCCTTTCCTGTGGGAAAGGGATCTGACCCCTTACGCGTGGAAAGTGATGCAAATCCCACTTCATAATCCGGTGCAGAGGCCGATATCCCCATCGAGCCTCGCGCCAATGCGTGCTGGCGCCCGCCCCTGACCGTAGATTCCATGTCCGACGGCAACGACACTGCAGTGCATGATGTCCACGCGGCTGATGCCGCGGACGAACGATTCCTGGTCCGCAACCCGCGCCAGCTGCGCCAGCTGCTGCGCTCGCTGATCGACCAGCGATCGCTGATCAACGCCCATATCGACGGCCGCGACCGTTCCTTCCCGACCGCCCTGCTCGACCTCGACGAAGACGAGGACTTCCTGCTGCTCGATGGCAGCCCACAGGAAGCCTCCAACCGCGCCGCCGAGCAGGCCGATCACCTGCTGTGCTTCGCCCAGCTCGAACGCGTGCTGGTACGGTTCCGGCTGCACGAACTGCAGCGCGTGGACAACGACGGCCATGTGGCCTTCCGTGCGCCGCTGCCTGACGAACTGGTGCACCTGCAGCGCCGCGAGCTGTACCGGCTGGAGACGCCGGTCACCGACTCGCCCCACCTGCTGCTGCCGCCTGGCGAAGCGCGCGCCGAAGCCCTGTCGATGCGCGTAGTGGACATCAGCGGTGGCGGCCTGGCCGTGGTGGTGCCCAATGACTGCGCGGTGTTTGGTCTGCAGAAGCGCTATCCGGCGCGGCTGTCGCTGCCGGACGGCCCCGACCTGGATATCGAACTGGTGGTCTGCAACCTGCTGCCGCAGCGTCAGCCCAATGGCATCGAGGTCAAGCGCGTGGGAATGCGCTTTGAATGCCTGCCACGCGGCGCCGACAGCGCCATCCAGCGCTACATCTTCCGCATCGACCGCCAGCGCAAGGCCCGCCGCAACGGCGAGCTCTGAGGCCGTCCGACCGGTAGTGCCGGCCGCCGGCCGGCAACCCTGGAACGCGTGCCGGGGTCAGATCCCTTTTCCCTGAAAAGGGATCTGACCCCATCCACGGCACTGCCCGGCACCTAAAGTCCCCCCCGGCGGGGCCGATATCGAGCCTGACACCGGGACTTCCGGCAGAACCAGGACCCCTCGATGAACGACAAGACCAGCTCCGCCGCCAGCGCCGGTGGCGAATTCCTCAGCTTCACCCTTGGTGACGAGCACTATGGCGTGGACATCCTCAAGGTGCAGGAAATCCGCGGCTACGACGCCGTCACCCGCGTGCCGGACGCCCCGGACTACATCAAGGGCGTGATCAACCTGCGCGGCACCATCGTCCCGGTCATCGACCTGCGCCTGAAGCTGCGCCTGGACAACGCCCGCTACGATGCCTTCACCGTGATGATCGTGCTGAACGTGGAAGACCGCGTGGTCGGCATCGTCGTCGACAGCGTCTCCGACGTGATCCCGCTGTCGGCCGAGCAGATCCGCCCGACCCCGGAATTCGGCGCCGCCGTCGACACCCGCTTCATCTCCGGCATCGGTACCCACGACGATCGCATGCTGATCCTGCTGGACATCGAGACCCTGCTCGACAGCGCCGACATGGGCCAGGCCAACCTCGCCGAAGACGTCGCTGCCTGAGCAACCGGAACTGCTTCACGTTCCAGTCACAAAACCCTTCAGTTCCCTTCGGCGGTGCCGATAGGGGGACAGAAGCCGGTCGCGCAGGAGCGCGCAGGACCGGCCCGATCGTTACCATCCCCGGAGATACCCTCGATGAAGTCCCTGTTTGCGTTCGTCTCGGCCGCTGTCCTGGCCACCACCGCCGCCTCCGCTTTCGCCCAGTCGGCCGACATGATCCCGCCGGAAATGGCGCCGCGTTCGGTCGGCAAGGACGGCATGGTCTGTGGCAAGGTCGAAAAGGCCCGTTACGCAGAAGGCTCCGAAGGCCAGCCGACCTTCCTGTACATGGGCGGCGCCTTCCCGCGCCACACCTTCTCGGCGCGTATCGCCGGCGAGAACCGCGGCAAGTTCTCCTTCCCGCTGGAAACCCTGGAAGGCAAGACCGTGTGCGTGATCGGCAAGATCCAGCGCGACGCCTCGCGTGCGGAAATCGAAGTCAGCTCGCCGGCCGGGCTGAAGCTGGCCAACATCAAGTAATCCGCCGTTCGTCGGACCACGCCGGGCCTGGTCCTGGCGTGGTTTCTGCTGCAACCGGGCCCGATGCCCGGGCGCGTCTGCCTTAGGAGCTCGCAACGCCCATGCCGTGGATCAACAACCTGAAACTGATGCCGAAACTGCTGCTGACCTTCGGCGTCCTCCTGCTGGTGATGCTGCTGCAGGGCATCGTCGCCTATCGCGGCCTGCATTCGCTGAACAACGTGACCACCGAGCTGGCCGGTTCACGCATGGAGAGCATCCGCATGGCCGGCGAGATGCGCGGCATGCTGGGCGAGTACCGCAATGCCGCCTACCAGCAGCTGATCCGCGCCAGCGATGACGTCAAGTCCGATGCGCGCAAGCAGGGCGTCGACCTGCGCGCCAGCATGGACAAGTCGATCAAGGAGTATCCGAAGCTGGTCGACAACCCGCAGCAGAAGAAGCTGTTCGACGCCTTCGCCAAGGAATGGAAGGACGCCTTGGCATCCTATGACAGCGTCACCGAGATGCTGGAACTGGACCTGCCGGACGACGCCATCGATACCTTCGTCGGCGAAACCCGCACCAAGCACCGCAAGGCCGCCTCCGCGCTGGAGGCGCTGATCGCCGAAGACAACCGCCTCGCCCGCGCCTCGCGCGAAGAGGCCGCATCCACCTACTCCGCCTCGGCCGTGCTGACCGTGATCGCCCTGCTGGGAGGCGCCGCGCTCGGCCTGGTGCTGGTGTGGCTGTTTGCCCGCGCCCTGGTCGGCAGCGTGCGTGGCGCCGTCTCGGTGGCCAACGACGTGGCCGGCGGCAAGCTCGATGGCCACATCGACGTCAGCCGCCAGGATGAAGTGGGCGAACTGATGCAGGCCATGCAGCGCATGCAGCGCGACCTGCGCGAGCGCATCGAGACCGACCAGGCCATCGCCCGCGAGAACCTGCGCATCCGTACCGCGCTGGACTACAGCTCGACCGGCGTCTACCTGACCGACACCAGCAACACCATCGTCTACAGCAACCGCGCCCTGCAGCAGACCCTGAGCCAGTACCAGGACGAACTGCGCCGCGACCTGCCGGACTTCGATGCGCAGGCTTCGCTGATCGGCAAGCCGGTCACCGTGCTCGAACACCGCGGCGAGATGGACCAGACCCTGCTGGGCAACCTGAAGGCACACGGCGTCGCCCGTCGCCCGATGCAGTACGGCGATGCCCAGTTCGCCCAGGTGGTCTCGACCATCCGCAATGAAGGCGGCGACACCGTCGGCTACGTGGTGGAATGGCGCGACCGTACCCAGGAAGCGCAGGTCGAAGCCGAAGTGGCCCGCGTGATCGCCCAGGCCGCCGCTGGCGACCTGTCCGGCCGCATCGATGCCAGCGACAAGGAAGGCTTCTTCCTGCAGCTGGCCCAGCAGATCAACGGCCTGCTGGACGCCAATGCCGGCAGCATCGAGCAGATCTCCGGCCTGCTGGCCGCGCTGTCGCAGGGCGACCTGACCGTGCGCATGCACGGCGATTACCAGGGCGTGTTCGCCCGGATGCGCGACGACGCCAACGCCACCGCCGCGCAGCTGAGCGAGATCGTCACCCGCATCAAGCAGTCCAGCCGCGCGATCAGCTCCGCTGCCGGTGAAATCGCCTCCGGCAACAGCGACCTGTCGCGCCGCACCGAACAGCAGGCCGCCAACCTGGAGGAAACCGCTGCCTCCATGGAGGAACTGACCTCCACCGTGCGCCAGAACGCCGAGCACGCACGCCAGGCCAACCAGCTCGCCATCGGCGCGCACGGTGTCGCCTCGCAGGGCGGTGACGTGGTCGGCCAGGTGGTCACCACCATGTCGGCCATCGAAGCCTCGTCGAAGAAGATCGCCGAGATCATCTCGGTGATCGACGGCATTGCCTTCCAGACCAACATCCTGGCGCTGAACGCCGCAGTGGAAGCCGCCCGTGCCGGCGAACAGGGCCGCGGCTTCGCCGTGGTCGCCAGCGAAGTGCGCACCCTCGCGCAGCGCTCGGCCGCGGCCGCCAAGGAGATCAAGGGCCTGATCGACGACTCGGTCGGCAAGGTCAACGACGGCTCGGCGCTGGTGCACAAGGCCGGCGCGACCATGGGCGAGATCGTCGCCTCGGTGCAGCGCGTGACCGACATCATGGCCGAGATCTCCGCCGCCTCGCAGGAACAGAGCGCCGGCATCGAACAGGTCAACCAGACCGTGGTGCAGATGGACGAAACCACCCAGCAGAACGCCGCGCTGGTGGAAGAAGCCACCGCCGCCGCACGTGCGATGGAAGAACAGGCCGGCCACCTCAGCGAGGCCGTGTCGATCTTCGTGGTGGACGAAGCCGAGGTCGTCGCCGCCCCGCGCGTCACCGCCCCGGCGCCGCGCGCCGCTGCACCGGCTGCCCCGGCCCCGGCTGCCCCGCCGGCCCGCCGCACGGCGGGTGGTCGCCCGATGGTCACCGAACTGGCCGACGGAGACTGGCAGGAGTTCTGATGCCTGCCTGACCTGAGTTACGAGAACGCCCTGGCCCTGTGCTGGGGCGTTTTTGTTTACCCCCCCGGGGTCAGATCCCTTTTCCTCAGGAAAAGGGATCTGACCCCACGTCGACCCCATCGCGGGATCCTCTACGCCCTCAACTCAAGCCTGTCTTCAAAGTCGAACTCGAGTTGCCTCGGAACACGCAGCGCACGACATCGACGCCATGGCCTCAGGCTCTCCATGCTGATCGGCGGAGCCAGAACGAGCGCATGTTGCCACGCGGACAGCGCGCTCGCACCGGCACAACAACGGTACGTGTGGGAAATGGACAAACGCAGAAAGCGGGCCAGTGCGGGGACGCGGAAATTGTGGTGCTGCAACATCACCAGATAAGTGCTTGCCACGGAATACTTCAGCTCCCCCTCGCCCGGCGGGAGGGGAGCCTCTTCACGCAGTTGCAGAAAGGACAAGGGGTCCTGCCCGTCCGCACTCAACCGCGCCAGCAAGGGGTGACCGCCCTCCTCCCCGCTGGGTGCGTGATCCAGGCGTACGGCGTGCCTGACGTTCACATCGGTGTAGCGAACCAGCTTCTGGTACAGATAACTGATCAACAGGGTCCGATCATCAGGCGCCGCCAGATCCAGCGGCTCCCTCCCTTCGTCTCCCCATGTCGCAGCCAACAGCCATGCTTCATTGATCACATCCTGTTCGCTGCATTCCCCCTGGGTATGCCGCGCAACGCGCTTCAGATCGGCCCTCTGCTGCTCGACGAACGCCGCAAATCCATCCAATACGCAATCACCTCGACCCAAAACCTGGAACGTTGAACCGGGTGGCGAACAAGTGGCTATGGGGGAAGTTGCAAATGCGAGGTCCGCCGGATCTACGGGGTCAGATCCCTTTACCCGAGGAAAAGGGATCTGACCCCATGATCCGCAGGCAGCGCCGCAGCCGCCGCTGCAAGGAAACCTGAATACGTTCGGACACCGCACCTCAATCCCCCGCCCGCGCGGCCGATAACGGGGTTGTCACGGCGTATCCCGCCGCTGACCGGCACGGCGCCGCCCGCCCGCTTCGACCTGGTCCTGCTCGATGAATCTCCTGCATCGCTGGCAACACTACTTCCGCAATCTTTCCGTCCGGCGCAAGCTCAACCTGCTGACGCTGCTCATCGCGCTCGGCGTGATCGCGCTCTCGGTGATCGCCGCCCGCATGCAGTACCTGGACCTGACCGAAACCCGCAAGAGCGCGCTGAAGACCCAGGTCCAACTGAGCTACGGCATCCTGCAGCACTACCACCGCCTGGCCGGTACCGGCGAGCTCAGCGAAGAGGCCGCCAAGAGCGCCGCGCTGCAGGCGCTGGAGGTCATGCGCGCCGGGAACGATACCTACTACTTCAACATCTACGACACCGGCTACCGCCTGCTGATGCACCCGTTCCGCAAGGACCTGGTCGGCAAGGACATGAAGGACTTCCGCACCGACGACGGCGTCCGGATCTACTACGACCAGGTCGAAGCGGCTCGCGCCGGCGGCGGCTTCGTCAACTACCGCTGGGCCAAGCCGGGCAGCAAGGGCGAGGTCGAGAAGGTCGCCTATGCCGGCCTGTTCGCGCCCTGGAACTGGGTGGTCAGCAGCGGCGTCTACATGGACGACGTGCAGAAACAGGCGCTGGTGTTCACCGCCATCATGGCGGTCTCTGGTGGCGTACTGGTGCTGATCGTGCTGGCCCTGAGCTGGGTCATCGGCAACCGCATCGCCGTGCCGCTGAAGCAGGCCACCGCTGTGGCCGAAGGCATCGCCGGCGGCAAGCTGGACAGCCACATCGGCCCGCAGCCGCACGACGAAACCGGCCGCCTGCTGGAGGCCATGGCCGGCATGCAGCAGCAGCTGCATGCAGTCATCACCGGCCAGCGCGAAATGGCGCGCCGTCACGACGGTGGCGAACTGAGCTACCGCATCGACGCCAGCGCCTTCCCCGGCGAGTACGGGCTGATGGTGCAGGAAACCAACGCCCTGGTCGGCGGCCACCTGCAGACCCTGCACGACGTGCTGGACGTGGTGCAGCAGTACGCGGTTGGCGATCTCAGCCGCGACATTGCACGCTACCCGGGCGAAAAGGCCGCGATGACAACCACCGTTGATACGGTCAAGGCCAACCTCGGCCGCATCAATGCCGAGATCAAGCAGCTGGCCAGCGCCGCCGCCGCCGGCGACTTCAGCCTCCGTGGCGATGCGCAGCGCTTCGATCACGATTTCCGCCTGATGCTGGAGAACCTCAACGCGATGATGGCGGTCAGCGATGACAACCTCGGCAAGCTCTCGCAGCTGCTGTCGGCCATCGCCGAAGGTGACCTGACCGCACGCATGCACGGTGATTACCAGGGCGTGTTCGCACGCATGCGCGACGATGCCAACACCACCGTTGCACAGCTGACCCAGATCGTCGGCCAGATCCAGGCCAGCGCGTCCAGCATCACCCTGGCCGCCGGCGAGATCGCCTCCGGCAACAGCGACCTGTCGCGCCGCACCGAGCAGCAGGCCGCCAACCTGGAAGAAACCGCCGCCTCGATGGAGGAACTGACCTCCACCGTGCGCCAGAACGCCGAG
>NZ_JCAFSR010000019.1:0-8268 GCF_059369475.1 Stenotrophomonas sp. YJH_SMC_65 | reverse complement strand
GCGCCTCCAGCGACGGCATGACCAGCCAGGCGATGCAGCAGGGCGGCATGGGATTGATCCTGACGACCTTGATTCTGACTGCGCCCCCAATGGCGGCCATGTTCTTCCAGGGCACGCTGGGTAGCTTCATGGCATATTCGCCGATAGGTGGCAGCCCGGTTGCTGCTGCGCCGGGACCTAATGGGCAGCCGCCGGGTAGCTACTACACGCCGGCCGCTCCGGAGAAGGGGCGCGCAGGGGCGGACGATGGTGTCCACGATAAGCACTCGGCTGCGCGCATGACTTTGCCACAATCCGATGCAACAAGAGTGGTTGATACCGGCTTGCGAGCGGCTCATCCTGGTAAGGAGTAATTTCCATGTGTATTGGAGTGGTGACGTGAAGAATATCTCGGCCTTCATTATCGCGACTGGGATTTTCCTGATCTTGTTGTTAGCGGGGAACGCCCAAGCAGAAGGCCGCTGCCCGCCTGGGCAGTATCCAGTGGGTGACCAGCAGAAGGGGGTTGGTGGCTGTGCGCCAATACCGGGCTCAGGGGCAGGCGAAGGGCAAAGTGGTCCTGTTGCGACTGGTCGTTGGATCAAAACTTGGGGGGCCATTGCAGACGCTGTGGTAACCGGCGACATGGGAGCTTCAGTGGGAAAGCGATCTAAACGAGAGGCGGAATCTGAGGCCTTGTCGCGTTGCGCGACCCATGGCGCGACTGACTGCAAAGTTAGTACGACCTATAAGAATCAATGCGTTGCGTATGCCAATCCCGAGCCGGGCAGTAAGGGAATAGTTTCAATTTCCGTCGCCGGCTCAAGAGAGGAGGCGACCAGTCGGGTTCTCTCCTACTGCGCGGAGAACGGTGGAGGGCAGTGCAAGGTGTTGTACACGGATTGTGCTGAGCCAATATTTGAATCTTTCTAAGCTATGCCAGTCGAATCATGGACGGGATCCTTGAATCGGCCTTTGCATGTTGGGAATGGCCTGCTGAAGAGCAGGCCATCTCATTTGTGGGTGAGCTGGAACGGCCGATCTAGGTGGTAATGTTGAGTGTGTGCCCTTGCCCCTGAATTTCGTATCCCATAGCCGGGACCAGGAAGCGGATGCGGTGGCGCTGTCGAGCATTGATGGCATCAAGATCCTGAATGATCCAGGGTTGCAGGCGGACAAGACGCGGGCGCTGTGGTTCATCGGCATGGGCACGGGCGGTCCGGCCGTCACCGCTGGTGCGATGCTGCTGCTCTACGAGGTCGCGCTGGCGCTGTTCATCGGCCTGGGTCCCTTGTTCATTCTGTGTCTGCTGTTCGACCAGACCAAGCAGCTGTTCCAGCGATGGCTGTTCTACGGCGTCGGCACGATGTTCTCGATGGCGGTACTGGCAGCGATGGTAACGATCGCGCTGGACATGGTGATCCGTATCTCGACCGCGTTCTGGTCCACCGCCCTGGTCAACAAGTTCCTGCTCGAGGGCGCCTCCAGCGACGGCATGACCAGCCAGGCGATGCAGCAGGGCGGCATGGGATTGATCCTGACGACCTTGATTCTGACTGCGCCCCCAATGGCGGCCATCTTCTTCCAGGGCACGCTGGGTAGCTTCATGGCATATTCGCAGATAGGTGGCAGCCCGATGGCACAGGCGCCGGGGCCGAGTGGGCAGCCACCGGGTAGCTACTATGCGCCGGCCCAGACAAAGGATCATTCCAGTGCTCCATCGGTCAGTTCCGGCCATGGCGCGACTTCTGGTTACGGTATCGGGCGCTCAGGTGAGGTCAAGCAAGATACTGGAAAGTATGGGCAGGCGGGCGCCTGAGCGTGGATTGACAGTGTCGAATGATAAAGGTGTGCGTATGAAGTGCATTGTCGTACTTTTGCTGCTCGTTATTTCTAATGTGGCGTTGGCAGAAGGACGTTGCCCCCCAGGGCAGTACCCCGTGGGAGGTCAGGGTGTAGGAGGTTGTGCGCCAATTCCCGGTGGTCAAGCTGGTGGTGAGAGCAGTGGCCCCATGCCGACCGGTAAATGGGAAACCCGATGGGGTGCTTTGGCGCAAGACACAGACCATCAAGTCGGCCAGAATTTGGCGATTGGTGTGGCAGAGGTTAAAAAAACAAAGAGAGAAGCTAGGTCCCTCGCGCTTTCTGAATGTCAGCGCATGGGAGGGCAGAAGTGTAAAGTTATTCTTGAGTATCACAATCAATGCGCCGCGCTAGCTGGCCCGGTGATTGGTTCAGTACCCCTCGTCGACGTGAAAACTGTGGCGTATCGATCACCTAATGAAGAAGATGCGAAGGTGGAATCAGTGCGCCGTTGTGAGTCCGAGGGTAAGGGTCGCAGTTGTACTGTTATCTACTCTGCCTGCAGCATGTCTGAGTTTAAGCCCTTCCGCTGATGTGAATCCTGGCGTTGGGTTGATGTTGTGAATAATGACATTTTGTTTGTTGTTTTAGAGGGTGGCCTGCTGAGAAGTGGGTCGCTTCTATTTTTCGCTTGAGACGTCTACTTTGCACTAAGGTTGGGTGTCGCTGTTCACAGGTTTAGTCTACGTGAGAGTGTCGAGCGCTCTTGGAGAGCAAGCTTCGGTCTGAAATTCATTTGCCTGCTGGCTTATAGCTGCAATACTGATTTCATTGGCATGGGGTGACGTTAGTACTTTATCTATTGTTCGATCAGGCCAAACAGTTGTTCCAGCGATGGCTCTTCTACGGAATCGGGACCATGTTCTCGCTGGCGGTGCTGTCGGCAATGGTGTCCATTGCATTGGATATGGTGATCCGTGTGTCTTCCTCGTTCTGGGCGACGGCGCTGCTAAACAGGTTCCTGCTTGACGGGGCTTCCAGCGACGGTATGACCAGTCAGGCGATTAAGCAGGGCGGCATGGGCCTGATTCTGACGACCTTGATTCTGACTGCGCCCCCAATGGCAGCCATGTTCTTCCAACGCACCTTGGGTAGCTTCATGGCATATTCGCAGATAGGTGGCAGCCCGGTGGCACAGGCGCCGGGGCCGAGTGGGCAGCCGCCAGGTAGCTACTTCACGCCTCCGGCTCCAGAGAAGGGCGGGACGCATAGTGCCACTGCCGAGCAGGTTGTTGGTTCGCGAGTGACTGGCGGTAGTTCATCACCGGGTTCGGCGGTGGTGGACTCAGGGCGTCTTGGTCTTGCAAAGAACAACGGCTGACGGGAAGTTTGAGGGTCTAACGATATGGTCTCGATATTTGGCCGCCGATGTGCGCTTATCTTCGGCGCTGCAACTTGCATGCTATTTTTTAGCTTCGCGCCCGTTGCTGGTGCTGAAGGGCGTTGCCCGCCAGGCCAGTATCCAATCGGAGGTCAGGGTGTTGGTGGATGTGCGCCGATCCCGGGAGGGGATGCGGGAGCGGGTCAGACGGGCCCTGTCCAAACAGGACGCTGGAATAAGACTTGGGGCGCGATTGCCATGGCTTCCAATGGTGACGTCGGTGTGTCAGTCGGAAAAGTGAGAAAGGCTGACGCCTCAAATGAGGCCTTGGCCAATTGTAGTCAGCACGGGGCATCGGATTGCAAGGTTACTCAGACTTACAAGAATCAGTGCGTCGCCCTGGTTTCTCCCCGAACTAGCGCATTCGGCGGTTCCACGTTTGGACGCGCTGAATCTGTCTCCGCCGCGACTTCATTGGCGATGGGGCTTTGCACTAAGCGCGGCAGTGAAGGTTGTAAGGTGATCTACTCGGCATGCAGCGAACCGGAATTCGAGTCGTTCTGAGTGGTAGTCAATGAGGCGCCGCAGGTTGGAAGGGCTGGAAGAGTTTAGGTTTACCTGCTCTCATGCTTCGCTTGCCAACTCAATTTCCTGCAATCAGTGCTGTTGTCTTTGCTTGGTATGCGGCGTACGAGGGCTGCTGAAAATTCGTGCTTTGTCTCTTCTGAATACTGGGGCAATCAAGCTAGATGATGGTGCTGGGGCCCGCAGCTAGCCATATGAACGTGGTGAATGGCTGCCCCGCGTAAGAGGCGATGACACGTATTTCGGATCCATTCTGTACGAATGAGCCGATGAGCGAGTTCCCGCTTATGGCCGCGTCCATCGGTAACATGACCAATCGGCGATCTGGCAGGGCGGCATAGGCCCGATCTTAACGACGCGTATTTCGACTGCTCCCCCAATGGCAGCCATGTTCTTCCAGGGCACCTTGGGCAGCTTCATGGCATATTCGCAGATAGGTGGCAGCCCGGTGGCACAGGCGCCGGGGCCCAGCGGGCAGCCGCCGGGTAGTTACTACACGCCAGCGACGCCAGCGACGCCAGAGAAGGGACGAACTGTCGACTCCGGTGACTACAGTAGTCAGTCAACAAGCCGCACGACATTGCCGCAGTCGGATGCGACAAAGATTGCGGAAACTGGCCAGCGAGCTGCTCATCCTGGTAGATAGTGATTCAGGCGTATTTGGAGAGTTAACGTGAAGAGCATTGTGATCTCCCTCTTTTGGATTTGCTCTGCTTTGTTCTTGCTTGTGACAGAAGATGCCCAAGCGAAGGGGCGCTGCCCACCCGGACAATATCCGATTGGCGGACAGGGGGGGGGTGTGCGCCAATACCGGGCTCTAATGGAGGCGATGCAGGGTCGAGTGGTCCGGTCGCGACTGGCCGCTGGATCAAAACCTGAGGAGCTATTGCAACCGCAGTAAGCACAGGTGATATGGGGGCTTCGGTTGGAAGGCGTTCAAAGCAGGAAGCTGCGTCCGAGGCGCTTTCCCGTTGCGCAAGCCATGGCGCTAGAGATTGCAAAGTCGGAACTACCTACAAGAACCAGTGTGTTGCATATGCTGATCCCGAGAGGGGTAAGGGCCGTGTCTCCTATTCGGTTGCAGGCTCCAAGGAGGAGGCTGCAAATCGAGTCCTGTCCCATTGCGCGGACATCGGTGGCGGCCAGTGCAAAGTTCTTTATACAGATTGTTCTGAGCCGATCTTTGAGTCGTTCTAGTCTCATGACTGCCGTGACATCTTTGATGGTATGAGCGTACCTGAGCCAAGCTGCTCAAGAGCCTGGGGTAGAACGTGCGGCTGAAGAAGCCGCTCGGCGAGAAGTTGAGCGAGAACGACTTCATCAAGGTTGCATTGCGACTCGTGCACCTTGTTTAGTGGGCAAGTGTTCTTCTACTGCACTGGGAAAGTGGTACAGGGCTATCGGATCGTCACCGGCCGCAGCCGGGACTTGATGATGATCCTGGTGACCAACATGGCGCGCGCCGCCCTTATCGTGGCGGTGGCGACAAGCATGGGCATGTTCGGTCGCGACCTCCATGAATTCCTGACGGAAGACGTGGAGGGCCTGATCACGCACGTTGTGACCGGCAAGGACGAGAAGCCCGAGGCGCAGATCGACAAAAGCTCTGCCTGGATGCAGGTGGCACTTTCGAGCATCGCTGGCATCAAGATTCTCAATGATCCCGAGCTGCAGGCTGACAAGACCCGCGCGATGTGGTTCATCGGGTTGGGCACGGGTGGACCAGCGGTGACGGCAGGTTCAATGTTGCTGCTGTATGAGGCCGCCATGGCCTTGTTCATTGGCTTGGGACCACTGTTCATTCTGTGCCTGCTGTTCGATCAGACCAAGCAGTTGTTCCAACGATGGCTGTTCTACAGCATTGGAACCATGTTCTCCATGGCGGTGCTGGCGGCGATGGTCTCGATCGCGCTGGACATGGTGATCCGTGTCTCTAGCGCGTTCTGGTCCACCGCCTTGGTCAACAGGTTCCTGCTCGACGGCGCCTCCAGCGACGGCATGACCAGCCAGGCGATGCAGCAGGGCGGCATGGGCCTGATTCTCACGCCCCTGATCCTGACCTCTCCCCCAATGGCAGCGATGTTCTTCCAGGGCACGCTGGGTAGCTTCATGGCATATTCGCAGATAGGCGGCAGCCCGGTTGCTGCTGCGCCGGGCCCGAATGGGCAGCCGCCGGGTAGCTACTACACGCCGGCCGCTCCGGAGAAGGGGCAGTCCGGCCAAGACAGTGGTGCGCATGATCGACATGCGACCGCACGTTCAACCCTTCCGTCGTCGGAATCCTCCAGGGTTGCCGAAACCGGTCTCAGAGCTGCACATCCCGGCAATCAATAGCCCCCATGCGTACGGAGTAGAAGTGTGAAATACATGTTTCCTCTCATTCTTGTCGGCTTGCTCCTATGTTTGTTTGTGGCGGGTGAGGCGAGAGCGGAAGGGCGTTGTCCGCCAGGGCAGTACCCCATTGGTGGTCAGGGCGTAGGTGGATGCGCACCTATTCCGGGCTCCGGTACCGGTGGCGTCCAGAGCGGCCCCATTGCTACTGGGCGTTGGATCAAGACTTGGGGGGCTATTGCGGGGGCGGCAAGCACGGGCGATATGGGGGCTTCCGTTGGAAGGCGCTCCAAGCGAGAGGCTGTCTCAGAAGCGCTTGCTCGGTGCGCGACACATGGAGCGAAAGACTGCAAGATCGATACAACGTACAAGAACCAGTGCGTCGCATATGCTGACCCTGAGCCGGGCAGTAAGGGAATAGTTTCTATTTCAGTCGCCGGCTCAAGAGAGGACGCGACCAGTCGGGTTCTCTCCTACTGTGCGAAGAACGGTGGAGGGCAGTGCAAGGTGTTGTACACGGATTGTGCTGAGCCAATATTTGAATCTTTCTGAACTATGCCAGCCGAATCACAGGCGAGATTCTTGAATCGGCCATTGCATGGGGATGCCTGCTGAAAAGCAGGCCATCTCATTTTTGGGCAGCTGGAACAGCCGATCTAGGTGGTAACGTTGGGTGTCGTCGCTAGTCACCTCTTAGTGCAGTTGTATTGGGTCGTCCTCGTCTGGGACATGGTAATTTGGGCGTCGGATTCGTTCTGAACAAAGGCGCTGGTGGACACGCCAAGTCCCGTTCGACGAGCAGCCTCTGCTCGAAGTAGGCTGCGTGCGCGTCAGAAATGCTGACGCATCTGGCCCTCAAACGCAGGCGCTTTTCCGTCGATGAGAACTTTGGCGACGAGCATTGCGGGTGACGCTGCGCGGCGCAGAAGGGGGGGGGGGCGTGGGCTTGATCCTGACGGACACTATTCTGACTATCCCCAATGGCTGCGATGTTCTTCCAGGGCACGCTGGGTGGCTTCGCGCCATACTCCCAGATCGGTGGATCGGCAGCGGGCCAGCCGGGTCCGCAGGGCCAGCCGCCCGGGTTCGTATACGCCGCCGGCACCGAAATCGAACGATCATGCTGGTAGCAGCAGTTCCGGCGCTGACTACAGTCGAATGGGGGGCATGAACAGTGGGACCTCAGGTGTAGGTCAAGATACGGGGCAGCGAGGTATCGCAGTCACGGCAAAGGATTCAAGATGAGAAAGGGCTACAGATCAGGTATTCAATCGACTGCCCCGATTTTCCGCGCCGCGATAGTCATTTGTACTATGGGTGCTCTATCGGTTGTTGCCGGACCGGTGCTGGCAGAGGGTAGGTGCCCGCCCGGTCAGTACCCAATCGGAGATGACAGAGCGCCTGGCTGTGCGCCAATTCCAGCGGGAGGGGGGGGCGCGGATTCTGGCCCTAGGCCAACTGGTCGCTGGATCAAAACTTGGGGCGCGCTCTCCAGCTCCGCGTCAGGTGATGCGGGAGTTTCGATGGGAAAATTCAGCAAGTCTGATGCTCAGAAGGATGCTCTCGCACAGTGCGCCCAATGGGGGGCTAGTGATTGTCGGATCGATCTAGCATTCAAGAACACGTGTGTAGCTGCGGCTACCGCTGGTGGGGGGCGTGGTACGAAGATCCATACTGGTGTTGATGTGGGCGTGGCTCAGGCCCGCGCTCTCAAGGACTGTCAAGTTAAGGGCGGGGCGGCGTGCAAGGTTGTTTACAGCGGTTGCACGGAGCCGTATTTCAAGGCGTAGTGATCCTTCCGTAGCCTCACTCTTGATGGATGCTGATGCCGCGATGTGTGCGGTGCTGCGTTGATCGTCACCGTTGCCACTAGCATGGCGATGTTCGGCAGCAACCTGCAGAAATTCCTCAACGAGGACGTCAAAGGCCTGATCACCCACGTGGTGACCGGCAAGGACCAGCAGCCGGAAGACCAGATCGACAAGAGCCTGGCGTGGATGCAGGTGGCGCTGTCGAGCATTGATGGCATCAAGATCCTGAATGATCCGGGGTTGCAGGCGGACAAGACGCGGGCGCTGTGGTTCATCGGCATGGGCACGGGCGGTCCGGCCGTCACCGCTGGTGCGATGTTGCTGCTCTACGAGGTCGCGCTGGCGCTGTTCATCGGCCTGGGTCCCTTGTTCATTCTG
>NZ_JCAFSR010000018.1:0-16582 GCF_059369475.1 Stenotrophomonas sp. YJH_SMC_65 | reverse complement strand
TTCGACGTGCGCGGTCGAGATCGTGATACCACGAGCCTTTTCTTCCGGCGCGGCGTCGATCGAGGAGTAATCCTTGAACTCGCCACCGAAGCGCTCGGCACCGATCTTGGTCAGTGCGGCGGTCAGCGTGGTCTTGCCGTGATCGACGTGACCGATGGTGCCGACGTTGACGTGCGGCTTGGTGCGCTCGAACTTACCCTTTGCCATTGTTCTATACCTTGATTGTTCGTAAGTGGTTTCAAGAGAGGCTGAGCGAGGCTCAGCCCTTCTTCATGACGGCTTCGGCGATGTTGGTCGGAGCCGGCTCGTAGTGATCGAATTCCATGGTGAAGGTGGCGCGGCCCTGGGTCTGCGAACGCAGCGCAGTGGCGTAGCCGAACATTTCACCCAGCGGGATCATCGCGTTGATGATGCTGGCCGAACCGTCACCGGTGGTGTCGGAACCCTGCAGCACGCCGCGACGACGGCTGACGTCGCCCATCACGTCACCCTGGTAATCCTCCGGGGTCACGATCTCGACCTTCATGATCGGCTCCAGCAGCACCGGCTTGGCCTTGGCGAAGCCCTGCTTGAAGGCCATCGACGAAGCCAGCTTGAACGCCATTTCCGAGGAGTCGACGTCGTGGTACGAACCGAACACCAGCTTCACCTTGACGTCCACGACCGGGAAGCCAGCCAGCGGACCGCTGGTGATGGTTTCGCGCAGGCCCTTTTCAACCGACGGAATGAATTCCTTCGGGATCACGCCGCCGGTGATGTCGTTGATGAACAGGAAGTCGTCCTTGATGGCCGGAGCCAGCTTCGGATCGGCACGGTCTTCAGCGGTGATCGGCGACAGCTCGATCACGACGTGACCGTACTGCCCCTTACCACCGGACTGCTTGGCGTGCTTGTAGTCCGACTTGACGTCAGCCAGGGTGATGGTTTCGCGGTAGGCCACCTGCGGCGCGCCGACGTTGGCTTCAACGTTGAACTCGCGCTTCAGGCGATCGACGATGATGTCCAGGTGCAGCTCGCCCATGCCCGAGATGATGGTCTGGCCGGATTCTTCGTCGGTCTTGACGCGGAACGACGGATCTTCCTGCGCCAGACGGCCCAGGGCCAGACCCATCTTTTCCTGGTCCGACTTGGTCTTCGGCTCGACGGCCATCGAGATCACCGGCTCCGGGAACGTCATGCGCTCCAGGATGATCGGCGCGTCCACGGCGCACAGGGTGTCACCGGTGGTGGTGTCCTTCAGGCCCACGGCAGCAGCGATGTCACCAGCCAGAACTTCCTTGATTTCCTCGCGGTTGTTCGAGTGCATCTGCAGGATGCGACCGATGCGCTCCTTCTTGCCCTTCACCGAGTTCAGCACGGTGTCGCCACCGTTCAGGGTGCCCGAGTAGACGCGGAAGAAGGTCAGCGCGCCGACGAACGGGTCGGTGATGATCTTGAAGGCCAGCGACGAGAACGGAGCCTTGTCGTCCGACTTGCGGGTCATCTCGACGGTGTCGTCGTCAACGTCCACGCCCTTCACGTCCGGCACGTCGACCGGCGACGGCAGCAGCTGGATCACGCCGTCCAGCATGGCCTGCACGCCCTTGTTCTTGAAGGCCGAGCCGCAGTACATCGGCACGATCTCGGTGGCCAGGGTGCGGGTACGCAGCGCATTGATGATTTCAGCCTCGGCCAGCTCTTCGCCGCCCAGGTACTTTTCCATCAGCTCTTCGCTGGCTTCGGCAGCGGTCTCGACCATGAACTGGCGAGCCTCTTCGGCAGCCGCCTGCAGATCGGCCGGGATGTCGCTGTATTCGAACTTCATGCCCTGCGAAGCCTCATCCCAATGGATGGCCTTCATCTTCAGCAGGTCGACAACGCCCTTGAAGTTGTCTTCAGCGCCGATCGGCAGCTGCATCGGCACGGCGACCGCGCCCAGCTTGGCCTTCAGCTGGCCGACGACCTTCTGGAAGTTGGCACCGGTGCGGTCCATCTTGTTGACGAACGCGATGCGCGGCACGTGGTACTTGTTGGCCTGGCGCCACACGGTTTCCGACTGCGGCTGCACGCCACCGACGGCACACAGGACGAAGACGGCACCGTCGAGCACGCGCAGCGAGCGCTCCACTTCGATGGTGAAGTCGACGTGCCCGGGGGTGTCGATGATGTTGAAGCGGTGCTCCGGCAGGGACTTGTCCATGCCCTTCCAGAACGCGGTGGTGGCAGCGGACTGGATCGTGATGCCACGCTCCTGCTCCTGCTCCATCCAGTCCATGGTGGCGGCGCCGTCGTGCACTTCACCGATCTTGTGGCTCTTGCCGGTGTAGAACAGGATGCGCTCGGACGTGGTGGTCTTGCCGGCATCGATGTGAGCCATGATGCCGAAGTTACGGTAACGCTCGATGGGAGTGGAACGGGCCACGGGAGCCTCTCAGATTTCTTGGATTTCGGATGGCCGAACGCCGCCTTTCGGCGGCCTTCGGATTGGCGCAGCCCTTCTGGGACCGCGAGGCAGCACGCACCGAAGTGGTGCTGCCCTGCCTGTTTTACAAGGCCGTCAAACTCACCAGCGGTAGTGGGCGAATGCCTTGTTGGCTTCGGCCATGCGGTGGGTTTCTTCGCGCTTCTTGATGGCGCCGCCACGGTTTTCCGAGGCGTCGATCAGTTCAGCAGCCAGCTTCTTCGGCATGGTGTTCTCACCACGCTTGCGCGCGGAGTCGATCAGCCAGCGCATGGCCAGGGCCATCTTGCGCGACGAACGCACTTCGACCGGCACCTGGTAGGTGGCACCACCGACGCGACGCGACTTGACTTCGACCGCCGGAGCGACGTTGTCCAGAGCCTTCTGCACCAGTTCAATGGCGTTGGCGCTGCTGTTCTTCTCGGTGATCACGTCCATGGCGCCGTACACGATCTTTTCGGCGACGGACTTCTTGCCGCTCTGCATGACCATGTTGATGAAGCGGGCGATGGTTTCGCTTCCGTGCTTCGGATCGGGCAGGACGGAACGCTGCGGAGTATTACCCTTACGCGACATAGTGCTCTCTCCTTATGCCTTCGGACGCTTGGCGCCGTACTTGGAACGGGCCTGGCGACGCTTGGCAACGCCGGCGGCGTCGAGCGAGCCACGAACGGTGTGGTAACGCACACCCGGCAGGTCCTTGACGCGACCGCCGCGGATCAGGACCACGGAGTGCTCCTGCAGGTTGTGGCCTTCACCACCGATGTAGGAAATCACTTCTTCCTGGTTGGTCAGGCGGACCTTGGCAACCTTGCGCAGAGCCGAGTTCGGCTTCTTCGGAGTGGTGGTGTAGACACGGGTGCAGACGCCACGGCGCTGCGGGCACTTATCGAGCGCCGGCGAGGCACTCTTGTAGGTGGTCGCTTGCCGCGGCTTGCGGACCAGCTGGTTGATCGTCGCCATCAGTAGGTTCTTCTGATTGGTGGCCGGAAAATCCGACCAGAGATGCGGAAATGTTAAAGCAGGCCGAAATTCTGGCCTGCTGAGACAGACGATTGTAGCAACCTGCCAGGAAAGCAGTCAAACGCCTCCTGTCAAGCCCGTCCCTGATCCCGGGACGTTACTGGGGGGCCTCCATGTACCCCGTTCAGGTTGACAGGGTCGATCGCGGACGATCTCCCCTGCCCTTTCCCAATCCCATCGATGGACCGATGGGGTGGTCCGGCCTTGCGGCCGGACCGGCTACCTCATTCTTCGCCCGACGCCTGTTCAGCTTCGGCTTCAACCACCGGCGCCTCGACCGCGACCGGGGTACCGGCCAGGGTCTGCATTTCCGACTCGGTGAGACCGGAAGCGCCGCGACGGCGGTTGCTGTGGTACGCCAGGCCGGTACCGGCCGGAATCAGGCGACCCACGATGACGTTTTCCTTCAGGCCACGCAGGTTGTCCGAGGTGCCGCGGACGGCCGCTTCGGTCAGCACGCGGGTGGTTTCCTGGAACGAAGCGGCCGAGATGAACGATTCGGTCGCCAGCGACGCCTTGGTGATACCCAGCAGGACCGGATCGAAGTGCGCCGGCAGCTCGTTGCGGGCCGACAGGCGCGCATTTTCCTCGATAACGCGCTGACGCTCCACCTGTTCGCCGTTCAGGAACTTGCTGCTGCCCTGATCGGTGATCTCGACCTTGCGCAGCATCTGGCGGGTGATCACCTCGATGTGCTTGTCGTTGATCTTCACGCCCTGCAGGCGGTACACGTCCTGGATTTCCTTCACCAGGTAGGCCGCCAGCGGCTCGACGCCCAGCAGGCGCAGGATGTCCTGCGGGCTCGGCTCGCCGTCCACGATGGTTTCACCCTTGGTGACATGCTCGCCTTCGAACACGATGACCTGGCGGTACTTCGGGATCAGCTCTTCGTGCTCCGAACCATCGGTGTCCTTGATGATCAGGCGCTGCTTGCCCTTGGTGTCTTTGCCGAAGCTGATGATGCCCGAACGCTCGGCCAGCACCGCCGGATCCTTCGGCTTGCGCGCTTCGAACAGGTCGGCCACGCGCGGCAGACCACCGGTGATGTCGCGGGTCTTCGACGCTTCCTGCGGGATCTTGGCGACGACGTCGCCCACGCCCACCGGGGCGCCGTCCTGCAGGTTGACGATCGAACGCGGCGGCAGCAGGTACTGCGCCGGCAGGTCGGTGCCCGGAATCGACAGGTCGTTGCCCTTGGCGTCGACGATGCGCACGATCGGGCGCAGGTCCTTGGCCTGGGTACCACGACGCTTCGGATCGGTGATTTCGCGCGAAGCCAGGCCGGTCAGCTCGTCGGTCTTCTCGATGACGGTGATGCCATCAACGAAGTCGATGAAGCGGATGAAGCCGGCCACTTCCGACACGATCGGGTGGTTATGCGGATCCCAGTTGGCCACGGTCTGGCCAGCCTTGATCGCATCACCGTCCTTGGACGTGATGGTCGCACCGTACGGCAGCTTGTAACGCTCACGCTCACGGCCGTGGGCATCGAGCACCGAGATTTCGCCCGAGCGCGACACTGCGACCAGCGAGCCGTTGGCATGCTCGACCGACTTGAGGTTGCTGAACTTGACCGAGCCGGTGGTCTTGACGGTGATGTTGTCGACCGCTGCAGCTCGCGACGCCGCACCACCGATGTGGAACGTACGCATGGTCAGCTGGGTACCCGGCTCACCGATGGACTGCGCGGCGATGACGCCGACTGCTTCACCGATGTTGACCAGGTGGCCACGGGCCAGGTCGCGGCCGTAGCAGCGCGAGCAGACACCGAACGCCGATTCGCAGGAGATGGTCGAGCGGACCTTGATGGTCTGCACGCCGGCATCTTCCAGCTTGGCGACCCAGGCTTCGTCGAGCAGGGTGTTGCGGGTGACGATCGGATCCTCGTCGTTGCCCGGCAGGAACACGTCCTCGGCGACCACGCGGCCCAGCACGCGGTCCTTCAGCGGCTCGACCACGTCGCCGCCTTCCACGATCGGGGTCATGATCAGGCCTTCGGTGGTACCGCAATCCACCTCGGTGATCACCACGTCCTGCGCGACGTCGACCAGACGACGGGTCAGGTAACCCGAGTTCGCGGTCTTCAGCGCGGTATCGGCCAGACCCTTACGGGCACCGTGGGTGGAGTTGAAGTACTCCTGCACGTTCAGGCCTTCGCGGAAGTTCGCCTTGATGGGCGTCTCGATGATCGAGCCGTCCGGGCGGGCCATCAGGCCGCGCATGCCGGCCAGCTGACGGATCTGCGCCTGCGAACCACGCGCACCGGAGTCGGCCATGATGTACAGCGAGTTCATCGACTTCTGGTCGATGGTCTCGCCCTTGGCATTGACCACCTTCTCGGTACCGATGGTGTCCATCATCGCCTTGGCGATGCGCTCGTTGGTGCGCGACCAGATGTCGACCACCTTGTTGTAGCGCTCGCCGGCGGTGACCAGGCCCGACTGGTACTGCTCCTGGATTTCCAGCACTTCGGCTTCGGCCTCGGTGAGGATGCCCTTCTTCTCGTCCGGGATCAGCATGTCGTCGATGCCGATCGAGACGCCGGCGCGGGTCGCGTAGGCGAAGCCGGTGTACATCAGCTTGTCGGCGAACACGACCGTGTCCTTCAGGCCCAGCTGGCGGTAGCTGGAGTTGATCAGGCGGCTGATGTTCTTCTTGGTCAGCTCGGTGTTGGCCAGCGCGAACGGCAGGCCTTCCGGCAGGATTTCAGCCAGCAGGGCGCGACCGATCGTGGTGTCCACGATCGAGGTCTTGTTCTGCTTGTTGCCGTCTTCGTCGGTCACCACCTCGGTGATGCGGACCTTGACCTTGGCGTGCAGTTCCACCACACGGTTGTCGTAGGCACGCTTCACTTCGGCGATGTTGGCGAAGGCCATGCCCTCGCCCTTCTTGTTTTCCAGCGAGCGGGTCATGTAGTACAGACCCAGCACGACGTCCTGCGACGGCACGATGATCGGCTCGCCGTTGGCCGGCGACAGGATGTTGTTGGTCGACATCATCAGCGCACGCGCTTCCAGCTGGGCTTCCAGCGAGAGCGGCACGTGGACGGCCATCTGGTCACCGTCGAAGTCGGCGTTGAACGCGGTGCAGACCAGCGGGTGCAGCTGGATGGCCTTGCCTTCGATCAGCACCGGCTCGAACGCCTGGATGCCCAGACGGTGCAGGGTCGGCGCACGGTTCAGCATCACCGGATGCTCGCGGATGACCTCTTCCAGGATGTCCCAGACTTCGGCTTCTTCGCGCTCGACCAGCTTCTTGGCGGCCTTGATGGTGGTGGCCAGGCCACGACGCTGCAGCTTGGCGAAGACGAACGGCTTGAACAGCTCCAGCGCCATCTTCTTCGGCAGGCCGCACTGGTGCAGGCGCAGGTACGGACCGACCACGATGACCGAACGGCCCGAGTAGTCGACGCGCTTGCCGAGCAGGTTCTGGCGGAAGCGACCCTGCTTGCCCTTGATCATGTCGGCCAGCGACTTCAGCGGGCGCTTGTTGGTGCCGGTGATGGCACGGCCGCGACGGCCGTTGTCCAGCAGCGCATCGACCGATTCCTGCAGCATGCGCTTTTCATTGCGCACGATGATGTCCGGCGCGCTCAGCTCGAGCAGGCGGCGCAGGCGGTTGTTGCGGTTGATGACGCGGCGGTACAGGTCGTTCAGGTCGGAGGTCGCGAAGCGGCCGCCATCCAGCGGGACCAGCGGGCGCAGGTCCGGCGGCAGCACCGGCAGCACGGTCATGACCATCCACTCCGGACGGTTGCCCGATTCCAGGAAGGCCTCGATCAGCTTGATGCGCTTGGTCAGTCGCTTCAGCTTGGTTTCCGAACCGGTAGCGGCGATTTCCTCGCGCAGGCGGGTCATTTCCGACTGCAGGTCGATCGTGCGCAGCAGCTCGTACACCGCCTCGGCGCCCATCGCGGCGTCGAAGTCGTCACCGTGCTCCTGGCGGGCCTGCAGGTACTGTTCTTCGGTCAGCAGCTGGCGGCGCTCCAGGGCGGTCAGGCCCGGCTCGGTCACCACGTACGCTTCGAAGTACAGCACGCGCTCGATATCGCGCAGGGTCATGTCCAGCATCAGGCCGATGCGCGACGGCAGCGACTTCAGGAACCAGATGTGCGCGACCGGCGACGCCAGGTCGATGTGGCCCATGCGCTCACGGCGCACCTTGGCCAGGGTCACTTCGGTGCCGCACTTTTCGCAGACCACGCCGCGGTGCTTCATGCGCTTGTACTTGCCGCACAGGCACTCGTAGTCCTTCACCGGGCCGAAAATGGCGGCGCAGAACAGGCCGTCGCGTTCCGGCTTGAAGGTACGGTAGTTGATGGTTTCCGGCTTCTTCACTTCGCCGAAGGACCACGAACGGATCAGGTCCGGCGAGGCCAGCGCGATCTTGATCGCGTCGAAGTCCAGCGTCTGGCGCTGCTGGTTGAAGAGGTTGAGCAGGTCTTTCATGGTGTTCTCCAGAAGGAGGAATGCTGTGTCGATGGGCTTTCAGTTGACTGCCAGCGGCGCGGCGGCGGAGGCCGCCGCGCCGGCATGGATCAGTTGTCTTCCAGTTCCATGTTGATGGCCAGCGAGCGGATTTCCTTCACGAGCACGTTGAAGGATTCCGGCATGCCCGCGACCATCTCGTGCTCACCGTCGACAATGTTCTTGTACATCTGGTTGCGGCCCTGCACGTCATCGGACTTCACCGTCAGCATTTCCTGCAGGGTGTAGGCCGCGCCGTAGGCTTCCAGCGCCCAGACTTCCATTTCACCGAAGCGCTGGCCGCCGAACTGCGCCTTGCCGCCCAGCGGCTGCTGGGTGACGAGCGAGTACGGACCGGTCGAACGGGCGTGCATCTTGTCGTCGACCAGGTGGTTCAGCTTCAGGTAGTGCATGTAGCCAACGGTGGTGTGGCGATCGAAGGCTTCACCGGTGCGGCCGTCGTACAGCTGGGTCTGGCCGCTGCTCGGCAGGTCGGCCAGTTCCAGCATGCGCTTGATTTCCGCTTCGGTGGCGCCGTCGAACACCGGGGTAGCCATCGGCACGCCGTCGGTCAGGTTGCGGGCCAGGCGCAGCAGTTCCTCGTCGCTGAACTGCGACAGGTCGACACGGTTGGCCACGTTGGTGTCGTCGTGGTTGTAGATGTCGTCCAGGAACTTGCGCAGGTCGGCGACCGCCGCCTGGGCTTCCATCATCGCCTGGATCTTGCGACCCAGACCCTTGGCGGCCCAGCCCAGGTGCACTTCCAGGATCTGGCCGATGTTCATGCGCGACGGCACGCCCAGCGGGTTCAGCACGATGTCCACGGTTTCGCCCGAGGCCATGTACGGCATGTCCTCGACCGGCACCACGTTGGAGACCACACCCTTGTTGCCGTGGCGGCCAGCCATCTTGTCGCCCGGCTGGATGCGGCGCTTCACGGCCAGGAACACCTTGACCATCTTCAGAACGCCCGGAGCGAGGTCGTCACCGGCGGTGATCTTGCCGCGCTTGTCGGCGAAGCGACGCTCGAACTCCTTCTCGTGCGCCTGGATCTGCTTCTGCGCGCGCTCGATGGCTTCCGAAGCGTCCTCGTCCTTCATGCGCAGGGCGAACCAGTCAGCCTTCTTCAGGCCGTCCAGGAAGGCGTCGGTGATCACGTCACCCTTCTTCAGGCCAGCGCCACCGTTGACCACCTTGCCCACGATCTGCGAACGCAGACGCATGTAGATGGCGGCTTCCAGGATGCGGAACTGGTCGTCGAAGTCCTTCTTGACGCGCTTGATTTCAGACTCTTCGATCTGGCGGGCGCGCTTGTCCTTCTCGATGCCGTCGCGGGTGAAGACCTGCACGTCGATGACGGTGCCGTCCATGCCCGGCGGAACGCGCAGCGAGCTGTCCTTCACGTCCGAAGCCTTCTCGCCGAATATCGCGCGCAGCAACTTCTCTTCCGGGGTCAGCTGGCTTTCGCCCTTCGGGGTGACCTTGCCGACCAGGATGTCGCCGGCACGGACTTCCGCGCCGATGTACACCACGCCGCTCTCGTCCAGGCGGTTCAGCGCCTGCTCGGAGACGTTCGGGATGTCGGCGGAGATTTCCTCCGGCCCCAGCTTGGTGTCACGCGCGACGCAGGTCAGCTCTTCGATGTGGATCGTGGTGTAACGATCCTCTTCCACCACACGCTCGGAGAGCAGGATGGAGTCTTCGAAGTTGTAGCCGTTCCACGGCATGAACGCGATCAGCATGTTCTGGCCGAGGGCCAGTTCGCCGATGTCGGTGGACGGACCGTCGGCCAGCACGTCGCCGCGGGCGATGACGTCACCGACCTGGACCAGCGGACGCTGGTTGATGCAGGTGTTCTGGTTCGAACGGGTGTACTTGACCAGGTTGTAGATGTCCACGCCTGCGTCGGTGGCGCCAACGATCTCTTCCTCGTTGACCTTGACCACGATGCGGGCCGCGTCGATCTGCACGATCTCGCCGCCACGGCGGGCGTTCACGGTCACGCCCGAGTCGCGCGCCACGGCGCGCTCGATGCCGGTACCCACCAGCGGCTTCTGCGCACGCAGGGTCGGCACGGCCTGACGCTGCATGTTGGCGCCCATCAGTGCGCGGTTGGCGTCATCGTGCTCCAGGAACGGAACCAGCGCGGCCGCGATCGACACGGTCTGCATCGGCGAGACGTCCATGAAGTGGACTTCCGCCGGCGGCTTCAGCAGCGATTCGCCCTGGAAGCGGCACGGGACGAACTGCTCGGTCAGGGTGCCCTTGGCGTCGGTCAGCGCGTTGGCCTGCGCAATGACGTACTCGTTTTCTTCGATCGCCGACAGGAACTCGACTTCGTCATAGACCTTGCCGTCCACGACCTTGCGGTACGGGGTCTCGAGGAAACCGTACTGGTTGGTGCGGGCGTACACGGCCAGCGAGTTGATCAGGCCGATGTTCGGGCCTTCCGGGGTTTCGATGGTGCAGACGCGGCCGTAATGGGTCGGGTGCACGTCGCGCACTTCGAAGCCGGCGCGCTCGCGGGTCAGACCGCCCGGACCCAGGGCCGAGACGCGACGCTTGTGAGTCACTTCCGACAGCGGGTTGTTCTGGTCCATGAACTGCGACAGCTGCGAGGAGCCGAAGAACTCCTTGATGGCAGCGGCGACCGGCTTGGCGTTGATCAGTTCCTGCGGGGTCAGGCCTTCCGACTCGGCCATCGACAGGCGCTCCTTGACCGCGCGCTCGACGCGGACCAGGCCGACGCGGAACACGTTCTCGGCCATTTCACCGACCGAACGCACGCGACGGTTGCCCAGGTGATCGATGTCATCGACCACGCCGCGACCGTTGCGGATCTCGGTCAGGACCTTGATCACGTCCAGGATGTCGGAGCTGTCGCCGTGGGCAGCGACCAGGCGCTTGGACTCTTCGTCGTTGCGCTCACCGAAGTACTTGCTGTCGTACAGCACGGCTTCGCCGGTGGTTTCCTTGCGGCCCACGCGACGGTTGAACTTCATGCGGCCGACCGCGGACAGGTCGTAGCGCTCGAAGGTGAAGAACAGGTTGTGGAACAGGTTCTGCGCGGCATCCTTGGTCGGCGGCTCGCCCGGACGCATCATGCGGTAGATCTCGACCAGGGCTTCCAGCTGGGTCTTGGTCGGGTCGATGCGCAGGGTGTTGGACAGGTACGGACCACGATCCAGGTCGTTCACCCACAGGGTGCCGACCGCGTCAACGCCGGCCTTGCGGAAGGCCTGCAGCTGCTCGTCGGTGATCTCGTCGTTGGCCTGGGCCAGCAGCTCGCCGGTGGAGGCATCGACCACGTCGTGCGACAGGATCCGGCCGACGATGTAGTCGTCCGGCACGGCCAGGGCGGCGATGCCCGAGGCTTCCAGCTGCTTGATGTGGCGCGCGGTGATGCGCTTGCCGGCTTCCACGATGACCTTGTCGCCGTCGGCGAGGTCGAAGCCCAGGGTTTCGCCACGCAGGCGCTCCGGCACCAGCTCCAGCTGGACGCCTTCATCCGGGTTGATGTGGAAGGTGTTGATCTCGAAGAACTCGGCCAGCATCTCCTCGTTGCTGTAACCAAGCGCGCGCAGCAGGATCGACACCGGCAGCTTGCGGCGGCGGTCGATACGGGTGAACAGCGCGTCCTTCGGGTCGAACTCGAAGTCCAGCCAGGAGCCGCGGTAAGGAATGATGCGGGCGCTGTACAGCAGCTTGCCCGAGCTGTGGGTCTTGCCACGGTCGTGGTCGAAGAACACGCCCGGCGAGCGGTGCAGCTGCGAGACGATGACGCGCTCGGTGCCGTTGACGATGAAGGTGCCGTTCTCGGTCATCAGCGGGATTTCGCCCAGATAGACCTCCTGCTCCTTCACGTACTTGATGGCCTTGGTCGACGACTCACGGTCGTAGATCACCAGGCGCACGGTCACGCGCAGCGGGGCGCCGTAGCTCATGCCGCGCTGGCGGCACTCACGCTCGTCGAAGACCGGTTCGCCCAGCTTGTAGCCGACGTATTCCAGGGCAGCATTGCCGCTGTAGCTGGCGATCGGGAAGACCGACTTCAGCGCAGCGTGCAGGCCGTGGTCCGTGCGCTTGGCCGGATCGACGTTTTCCTGCAGGAATTCACGATAGGAATCCACCTGGATGGCGAGCAGGAACGGCACTTCGAGAATCGAGCGCTGCTTGCCGAAATCCTTGCGGATACGCTTTTTTTCGGTGAACGAATAGGACGTCATGAGGTCTTCCACCTTGTTGTGCGGATCGTGCGCCCACGATCCGAAGGGAACTTGAAATTGTCAGTTGGAAGTCGCTGGTATTGCCGGCACCAGCACGCCTTCTCCCGCTACTTCCAACTGCCAACTCGTCTGCTACCACTCCCCCGCTGCCGCGCCGTGCGCTGGCCTGCCGGGGTTTGACTGCAGCCCGTGTTGGGCTTTTTCCTGCTTTTGAAACAGTCGACTAACAGTCGACCCTACCGGTACCGCAACAACGACCAAAGGCCGGGGGCTTACGCCCCCAGCCTTGGCTGCATCGCCGTGAATCGGTGACGATGCAAGGTAACTGCTTACTTGACTTCGACAGTCGCGCCAGCAGCTTCCAGGTCCTTCTTCATCTTCTCGGCGTCTTCCTTCGAAGCGCCTTCCTTCAGGACGCCACCGGCTTCGGCCAGGTCCTTCGCTTCCTTCAGGCCCAGGCCGGTGATGGCGCGGACGGCCTTGATGACCTCGACCTTCTTCTCGCCGGCGGTCTTCAGGGTGACGGTGAACTCGGTCTGCTCTTCAACAGCAGCGGCCGGGCCAGCGGCAGCAGCCACGGCAACCGGAGCAGCGGCGGAGACGCCGAACTTCTCTTCGATGGCCTTGACCAGCTCCATCACTTCCATCAGGGACTTCTCGGCGATGGCGTCGACGATCTGTTCGTTGGTAAGGGACATGATTAATACCTTTGGATGATTTTCTGGGTTGAGGTTCCGTCAGGAACCACGGTAAGTCGAAACTCAGGCGGTCTCGGCGGCCGGCTCGGCAGCGTCGGCGGCGACATCGCCCCCCCCCTGCTTCTCGCCAACGGCCTTGATGGCGCGGGCAAACATCGTGACCGGCTCGGTCAGGACGCGGGCCAGCATGGCCAGGGCCTGGTCGCGGGTCGGCAGCGAGGCCAGCACTTCGACGTGGCTTGCCGGGAACACTTCGCCACCGATGGCGACGACCTTAGCCTTCAGCTTGTCGTTGCCCTTGGCGGCTTCCTTGATCAGGCGACCGGCAGCGCCGGGCTCCTCGAGCGAGAACGCGTACAGCAGCGGACCAACCATCTGGTCCTGTGCGACTGCGAACTCGGTGCCTTCAACGGCGCGCGAAGCCAAGGTGTTCTTGACAACCTTCAAGAAAACACCGGTTTCACGAGCCTGCTTGCGCATCGCGGTCATCTGGGCGACCGTGGTGCCAGCGTATTCGGCTGCGATCAAGGAGTGGGCCTTGGCGGCGACGTCTGCCAGCTCGGCGACTACTTCTTGCTTCTGGGACAGATTGAGAGCCATTGCACTCCTCCTATTGAACTCCGCTTACGGCTCCTGCCGTGTGCGGTCCTGTGCGGCATCCGTCCTGGACGCCGGGAACATCGGGATGATGTTCCGGGGGTGGGCCGTTCTAGACCTGGAGTGGGCCAACCTGGGAAACCCAGACGTGCGTGAACCAGAAAAACTCCAGAAGGGCACCATCTACGCAGGGTGATTCCGGGGAATCGATTAAGCGCTCATGACTGCTCCGGCGGCGACTCCTTGCCAGATCGAGCTTCCGTGCCCGTCGCCGGTATTGCCACGACCGCGCCTGCGGTCTTTGACGGCTACCGCAGGCGATGCACTGCCAGCGATGCCTTCAAATGTCACGGTCACGGCACCGAAGGTACCGTGACCGCTTGAAACAATTACTTCAGGGTCAGCGACGACTGGTCGACGGTGACGCCCGGGCCCATCGTCGAGCTGACCGAAACCTTCTGCAGGTAGGTGCCCTTCGAGGTGGCCGGCTTGGCCTTGATCAGGTCCAGCAGCAGCGCGGTCAGGTTCGACTTCAGCGCATCTTCGGCGAAGTCGGCCTTGCCGATGGTGCAGTGGATGATGCCGGCCTTGTCGGTGCGGTAACGGACCTGACCCGACTTGGCGTTCTTCACGGCTTCACCCGGGTTCGGGGAAACAGTGCCGACCTTCGGGTTCGGCATCAGGCCGCGCGGGCCCAGCACGGTGCCCAGCTTACCGACGACGCGCATGGCGTCCGGGGTCGCGATGACGACGTCATAGTTCAGATCACCGGCCTGCATCTTCTCGGCCAGATCGTCCATACCGACGGCTTCGGCGCCAGCGGCCAGGGCTTCATCAGCCTTGGCACCGGCCGGAGCGAACACGGCGACGCGGACCGACTTGCCGGTACCGGCCGGCAGCACGGTGGAGCCACGGACCTGCTGGTCGGACTTCTTCGCGTCGACGCCCAGGCGCACGGCAACGTCGATCGACTCGACGAACTTGGCCTTGGTGGCGGTCTTCAGGATGTTGATCGCGTCCTCGAAGGCGTACGCCTTGCCCGGAACGACGGCGGCCTTGATGGCCTTCTCACGCTTGGTCTGTGCCATCTTATTAACCCTCCACCACGAGGCCCATGGAACGGGCAGAGCCAGCGATGGTACGCACGGCGGCGTCCAGGTCGGCGGCAGTCAGATCCGGTTCCTTCGCCTTGGCGATCTCTTCCAGCTGCTTACGGGTGACCTTGCCGACCTTCTCGGTGTTCGGGCGCTTGGAGCCCGACGAGATGCCAGCGGCCTTCTTCAGCAGGGTGGTAGCCGGGGTGCTCTTGGTGATGAAGGTGAACGTACGGTCCGAGTAGGCCGTAATGATCACCGGAACCGGCAGACCCGGCTCGAGCTTCTGCGTGGCAGCGTTGAACGCCTTGCAGAATTCCATGATGTTCAGACCACGCTGACCCAGCGCAGGACCGACCGGCGGCGAGGGGTTGGCCTGACCGGCCTTCACCTGCAGCTTGATGTAACCGACAACTTTCTTTGCCATGTGAGTGCTCTCCGGGTGCTAGCGCCTTTCGACAACAGGCTCCCCATCGGACCGGGAATCACGCGTCCCGGCATCGCGTTTTGAAATCATGCTGAAGGCCACCTTGCGGCGGCCTCGTCCTGCTGGCTTTCCCAGCAGGGAGCCGCGCACTATAACAGGTTTTTTCTTCACATGCCTGAAGCAGCAGGTAAACGAACGAAACCGGGCCAGGCCCGGTTTCTGGTCCGACGCCGAGCATGGCTCGACGCTACAGGCAGGTCAGACGGCCTTTTCGACCTGGCCGAACTCGAGCTCGACCGGGGTCGCACGACCGAAGATCAGCACCGAGACGCGCAGACGGCTCTTCTCGTAGTTGACCTCTTCGACGACGCCATTGAAATCGTTGAACGGACCGTCGGTGACGCGGACCATCTGGCCCGGCTCGAACAGCACCTTCGGACGCGGCTTCTCGACACCTTCCTGAACGCGGTTCAGGATGGCCTCGGCCTCGGAATCGGCGATCGGCAGCGGGCGATCAGCGGTACCGCCGATGAAGCCCATCACGCGCGGGGTTTCCTTGACCAGATGCCAGCTTTCGTTGTCGATGCGCGGAATGCCGGCTTCTTCGTGGGTCTCGATCTGGACCAGCACATAGCCCGGGAAGAACTTGCGCTCGGAGCGGCGCTTCTGGCCAGCGCGCATCTCGACCACTTCTTCGGTTGGAACCAGGACGTCGCCGAAGCGCTCTTCCATGCCATCACGGACGATGCGATCGCGCAGGGCCTGCGCCACCGACTTCTCGAAGCCCGAATAGGCGTGAACGACGTACCAACGCTTCATGCAATTCTCCTTAGCGGCTCAGGAACCACTGAGTCAGTTTCTGGATCAGGAAGTCGAAGCCACCCAGCAGCAGGCTGAGGATGAGCACCACGACGATCACGACCCAGGTCATGCGGATGGCTTCCTGGCGCGTCGGCCAGACCACCTTGCGCAGTTCGAAGCGCGACTCGGAGAGGAATTCGCGGGTGTCGCGCCCCTTGCCGGTCAGCATGAACACGCCGATACCGCCAACCAGACCGACCACGACCGCCAACGCACGCACCTGACCCGCCCACGCACCCAACTGGGCGGCGCGACCGGAGTCGGCGGAGAACCAGAACCAGACGAACAGACCGGCCAGCACCAGCAACGATGCGGCGACATACTTGACGATATCTCCACCATTGGCGGAGTTGTCCTTGGAGTGTTCGATCTTGCTATTCATCCGGCTGTGTCTGCTTTAGCGGCGCAGGCCGCTGGGTAAGGTGGGCAGATGGCACGCCAGGAGGGACTCGAACCCCCAACCTGCGGTTTTGGAGACCGCTGCTCTGCCAATTGAGCTACTGGCGTACGTTGAAAACTTGCCTTCCCTTAGACGGCGAAGGCGGACCGAGGTTCCCGGCCCGCCATTCGCGTAACCGGCGGCGCTATGCAACCACCGGTACTGCAGGCTTACTCGATGATCTTCGAGACCACGCCGGCGCCGACGGTACGGCCGCCTTCGCGGATGGCGAAGCGCAGGCCTTCGTCCATTGCCACCGGGTTGATCAGGGTGACGACCATCTTGACGTTGTCACCCGGCATCACCATTTC
>NZ_JCAFSR010000017.1:0-40665 GCF_059369475.1 Stenotrophomonas sp. YJH_SMC_65 | reverse complement strand
CTCGGCGTTCTGGCGCACGGTGGAGGTCAGTTCCTCCATCGAGGCGGCGGTTTCTTCCAGGTTGGCGGCCTGCTGCTCGGTGCGGCGCGACAGGTCGCTGTTGCCGGAGGCGATCTCGCCGGCGGCCAGGGTGATGCTGGAGGCGCTGGCCTGGATCTGGCCGACGATCTGGGTCAGCTGTGCAACGGTGGTGTTGGCATCATCCCGCATGCGCGCGAACACGCCATTGAACTGGCCTTCCATGCGCGCGGTCAGGTCGCCGGCGGCGATCGACTGCAGCAGCTGCGAGAGCTGGCCGAGGTTGCCGTCGGCCACCTGCATCATGGTGTTGAGATGCTCGATCATCAGCTTGAAGTCATGCTGGAAACGCTGTGCGTCGCCGCGCTGGCTGAAGTCACCGGCAGCGGCCGCCGCGGCCAGCTGCTGGATCTGCGAATTGATCGCCAGCAGGCTGGCCTTGGCCGCGTCCATCGATTCGTGCAGGATCGCGCGGCTGCCGGGCAGGCGGCGTGCATCCGGGGTGAGATTGCCGATGGCGTACTGGTTGAGCACGTCAATGGCATCGCGGATCGCATCCAGGTGCTCGAAGATCACCGTATTGATGCCGCCGGCCAGCTGGCCATAGACACCCGGGAAATCTTCCGGAATGCGATGGCTGATGTCCGGTCCCGCGTGCATCTGTGCCATCAGCTGGGTCTGCTCGCTGAAGCGGCGGAGCATTGCGGTCATCTCGGTCGTGGCGGCCAGCATCCTGCCGGCTTCGTCCTTGCTGGTGGCCTGGGTGCTGACGCTGAGGTCGCCGCGGGCAACCGCCTGGATGGCATGCACGGCCTTGCCCAGCGGGCCGGTCACTGCACGCGAGATGACGATGGCCAGCGCGGCGGCCACCAGCGACAGCAGCACGATGCAGCCGATGATGGCGATCATGCTGGTGCGATGGGTGGCGTTGGCGTCGGCGATCTTGCCGTCCATCTGCCCGGCGATGTGGGTGCCCAGTGCCTTCATCGCAGCGAACAGGTCGCGGCGCGCCGGGCGTGACTGCTCATCGGAGATCTGCTGGGCCTGCGCGCCATCACCGGCGGCCACGGCGTCGCGCATCGCCTTGTTGGCGGCGAAGTAGCGATCCAGCTGGGTGCTGGCGGCGCGATAAAGTTCGCGCTCCTTGTCCAGCGCCGGCAGCGCCGCGTACGCCGCCAGTTCGTCATGTACGGCCTTGGCGGTGTCGTCCATGCGCTTGTTGTAGTCGGCGACCTTCTCCGGCTGGTCGAGCATGCTCAGCTGGGCCAGTTCGTAGGTGCGGAACTCACCGAGCTGCGAGCGCGCCTCGCCCAGGTGCTGGACCGAGGGGATGTCGTTGCCGGCCATCTCGCGCAGCTGCGCGTTGGCTTCGCTCAGTCGCAGCAGGGCGAACGCGCCGAGGACCAGGGTCATCAGGGTGGTAAGGGTGAACCCCACGGCCAGCTTGCGGGCGATGGGCAGATCTTGGAACCACTTCATGCAGGGTGCTCCAGGTGGGCAGAGTGCCGGCGTCTGTGCGCCGGTTTGGGGGTGGTTGCAGAGCGAACGGTGGTGCCCGGTGGGGTTCGGTGACGGCCGTCAAAGCGAAATAGCGGCGCAGTCCGGATGGACTTTATGGACGCATGTCACATTCGGTGGCGTAGGGATGACGGCGCGGAAGTGGCGCAGCGGCGGGGCTTTCGCTTGCATGGCGTAGTTGCATGCGAAAGCACGGCGCCGACGGAGTTCACGGAAGAGGTGGGGTCAGATCCCTTTCCGCAGGAAAGGGATCTGACCCCACCGCCGGGGAGCGCGCAAACAAAAACCGCCGCCCCGAAGGGCGGCGGTCCAGTACACGCATGCAGTGTGGATCAGGCGGCCTGCGGCATCCGCAGTGAACGCACCAGCCCGCCGATGTCGACGATCAATGCGACGCGGCCGTCGCCGAGAATGGTCGCACCGGACACCCCGCCGATGCGGCGGTAGTTGTTCTCGATGTTCTTCACCACCACCTGCTGCTGGCCGACCAGTTCGTCCACTTCCAGGGCGATCTTCTGGCCATCGCCTTCGACCACCACCACCAGCGATTCGCTGCCGGGTGCACGGTTGCCGTAGCCGTAGTACTCGCTCAGCGACAGGATCGGCAGGTATTCACCGCGCACGCGCAGCACGCGGCCTTCGCCGGCCATGCTGCGGATGTCCTCGGCTTGCGGCTGCAACGCCTCAAGCACATAGGCCAACGGCAGGATCAGGGTCTCACCGGCTACCGCCACGGTCATGCCATCGAGGATGGCCAGGGTGAGCGGCAGGCGGATCAGCGTGCGGGTGCCAGCGCCGAGGCTGCTTTCAATCTGCACCTCGCCCCCCAACGCCTGGATGTTGCGGCGGACCACGTCCATGCCGACGCCACGACCGGACAGGTCAGTGACTGCATTGGCCGTGGAGAAGCCGGGCTGGAAGATCAGGTCCCAGACCTGCGAATCGGTCGGGTTGTCCGGCACCGCCAGGCCGCGCTCGGTGGCCTTGGCCAGGATCTTGGCGCGGTCCAGGCCGCGACCGTCGTCGCTGACTTCGATGACAATGTGGCCGCCCTGGTGCGAGGCCGCCAGGGTGATCGTGCCGGTTTCGTCCTTGCCTGCACCGCGGCGCACGTCGGGCATTTCCAGGCCGTGATCGATCGAGTTGCGCACCAGGTGCACCAGCGGATCGGCGATCTTCTCGATCAGGCCCTTGTCCAGCTCGGTACCTTCGCCGACGGTGCGCAGCCGCACCTGCTTGCCGAGGCGGCTGGACAGGTCGCGGACCAGGCGCGGGAAGCGACGGAACACCGCATCGACCGGCAGCATGCGCACGCCGATCACCGCTTCCTGCAGGTCGCGGGTGTTGCGTTCAAGCTGGTCCAGGCCAGCGAACAGGCTCTCGGCGTGGACCGGGTCCAGCGCATGCGAGACCTGCTTGAGCATGGCCTGGGTGATGACCAGTTCGCCGACCAGGTTGATCAGCGCGTCGACCTTGTCGACGCTGACGCGGATGGAGGTTTCCGCTTCCTGGCTGGCGCCACCGCTGGCGGCAGGCGCGGCGGGTGCCGACGGCGACGCTGCCGCCGGAGCGGGAGCAGCCGCGGCCGGCGCCTGGGTGGCCAGGCTCGGCGGTGCGGCCGGACGGATGTCCAGCTCGCAGTCGTCCAGTACCCACGCGAAGGTGTCTTCGATCTTGCTGCGCGGCACCTTGCCGACCAGACCCAGGTCCCACGCCAGGTGTGCTTCGAGCGGATCGAGCTGGGCGAAGCCCGGCAGGCGGTCCATGCGCGCGGCGACCTGCAGCGAACCGAGGTGTTCCAGTTCGCGGATGATGCGCAGCGGGTCGTTGCCGCTCATGAACAGCGACGGCGCCGGGGTGAAGCCGATCTGCCAGGCTTCCGGCGTATCGTCCACCTTGGCTGCGGCGGCCGCCGGGGCGCTCGCTGCGGCCTGGCCGGACAGAACCGCTTCCAGGCGTGCCTTCACCGCAGCGACGGCAGCCGGATCGGCAGCCTGGCCATGTTCGGCTTCGCGCAGCAGGGCGCGCAGCACGTCCACCGAAGACAGCATGGCGTCGACGGCGTGGCCTTCCAGTGCCCGCTTGCCGGCGCGCAGCTCATCGAGCAGCGTTTCCAGCACGTGGGTCAGGCCGGCGATCGCGTCGAAGCCGAAGGTGCCGGCGCCGCCCTTGATCGAATGGGCAGCGCGGAACACCGAATTGATGATCTCCGCGTCCTGCTGCCCCGATTCCAGGGCCAGCAGGCCAGCCTCCATCGCGTCGAGGCCTTCGCGGCTCTCCTCGAAGAAGGTGGCGTGGAAGCGTTGCAGGTCCATGCTCATGGCAGTGGTGGTCCGGAAGCGAAGAGGGGGAGCGGTGCCGGGCGATCAGCCCAGCACTTTCTGCACGGTGGCGACCAGCTGTTCGGGATTGAACGGCTTGACCAGCCAACCCGTGGCGCCAGCGGCCTTGCCTTCGGACTTCTTGTCGGCGGCAGATTCGGTGGTCAGCATCAGCAGCGGGGTGAACTTGTAGTCCGGCAGCTGGCGCAGTTCGCGGATCAGCGCGATGCCATCCATGTTCGGCATGTTGACGTCGGTAACCACCGCATTGAAGCGCTGGCCCTTGGCGCGACCGAGCGCGACCGCGCCGTCTTCAGCTTCTTCGACGGCAAAACCGGCCGAGGTGAGGGCGAAGGACACCATCTGGCGCATCGACGCCGAATCGTCCACCACCAAGATACGTGCGCTCATGCAGCGTTCTCCACAGATTTCAGGTTGTCATGGGTTACGTCCAGGCCGAGGGCCTGGGTGACGCCCAGCAGGCGCGCGGCGTCACGGAAGGTTGCAGTGCAACCGTGGAAGCCGGTGCCCAGGCCTGCCTCGCGGCGGGCCTGCACGAACGCACACAGCACCTGCACGGCGGCCGTGTGGATGCGGGCGACCTGGCTGGCATCCAGGGTCAGCTCGCCTGCCTGCTCCACCAGGGGGGCAAGGCGGTTCTTGAGCTCGGTAGTGCTCTCGATGCCGAGATCCCCACCCAGTTCGACAGTGCTCATCGTTGCTCCGGACAAACGGTTCCGTGATCCATAACGGCACCCCGGTGGGGTTCTTTAGAAGAATCGACGCGGTGCGTCGATGCGGTCGCTGTTGAAAAGGGGACGGAGGGGATTAAGTCGCAAGCGACCTGGCTCTGCCGCAGCCCCCTCGGCAACGGCGACCGCGCAGTGGGGACGCAAGGTGTTGATCCAACCGATCAACTCCTTGCGTCCCCGACAGGCACCGCTTCGGCGCCAAGCGCCGAGCCACTTGCGACTTAATCCCCTCCGTCCCCTTTTTGGGGGTCAGCTCAACAGCCGTGTGGCGTCGAGCAGGATCATCGGGCGCTGGCTGACCCGGGCCACGCCGCGGAACAGGTCGTTGGAAATCTGGCAGATGCGTGCGGTATCGGGAGGTTCGATCTGCGAATCGGTGAGGTTGGCGACATCTTCCACCGCCGACACGCGCAGGCCGATGGTCTCGCCGTCTTCTTCCAGCACCACGATGCGGGTCTGGGCGTCGTCCTCGGCGGCAGCCGCGCCCAGGTGCAGGCCCAGGTCCATCACCGGGACCACCTGGCCGCGCAGGTTCATGATGCCCAGCATGGCGGCAGCGGTGCCGCGCAACGGCAGCAGCGGCACCGGCAGCACGACCTCCTGGACCTTCAGCAGTTCCAGCGCATAGGCCTGGGTGCCGCAGCGCAGGCGCAGCCAGCGCGAGGTGCGTTCACCGGCACGACGGTTCTGCGGATGCGGGCTGCGGGCCGGTTGGTGGGCCTGCGCCTGCAGCTCCTGCCAGGTGCCGGGGCGGTTGCCTGCGGGTGCATCGACGGCGACGCGCGGCGGCGGCGTGGCGGCGCGTGCGGCCGGGGCCGGTGCAGGGCGTGCCGCCGGGGGGGGCACCGGCGCTGCGACCACGGCGGGCGGCGGCGCAGGCACGTCTTCGCCACCAGCGGCCGCCTCGAAGGCGGCCTGCAGGCCGGGGCTGTCGGTGTGGGCGAGACGATGGCTGTCCGCCGGGTCGGTCTCGTAGATCACTTCGTCCGGCAGATCGTCCCAGGTCGGTTCCGGGCCGGTGTTCGCAGCGGCCGCAGCGGGTGCCGGCGCGGTTTCGTGGATGACCTCGTCGGGCAGGTCATCCCAGGTCGGCTCGCGTTCGGTGGACCCGGCGCTGGCCGGCGCGGCGGCGGCCTCGAAGGCGGCCTCCAGTGCAGCCTCATCCTCGGCCGGGGCCGCGACGACGGCATCCGTTTCGTTGATCACTTCAGCGGGCAGGTCGTCACACGTGGGTTCGCGTTCGGCATCGATCACGCTGACGGGCGCGGACGCGGCATCGAAAGCGGCTTCCAGTGCGGCATTGTCCACGGCAGGGGCAGCGGCAACGCTCTCGGTTTCGGTTTCGTAGATCACCTCGGCCGGCAGGTCATCCCAGGTGGGTTCGCGTTCGGCGGCGGCTTCGGTGGCCGTGGCCGGGGCGGTGCTGATTGGCGCGGGGAGGGGAGCGGCGGCCGGGGCGATCGCCTCGCCCAGCAGTTCGTCCAGGTAGTCGTCGAGGATGCCGGTGCTGTTCATGCGGCCTGCTCCAGGGCGCGGGCATCCTCGCCGAGGATCCAGTTCAAGGCGCGCCGGTAGGCAGCCAGGCCACGCCCCGGGTAGTCTTCGCCGACGCTCGGCAGGGTCAGCCCGGCGGCGTTGCTGATGCGGGTGTCGATCGGAATCGCGTCTTCCCAGACGCGGCTGCCATGGCGGTCCTGCATGGTGCGCAGCGACTCGTTGCCGGCGCGGGTGCGGCGGTCGAACAGGGTTGGCAGGATCGAGATCGGCAGCGGCCGGCGGCGCGAACGCTCGACCATCTCGCCGGTGCGGACCATGCCATCCAGGCCGTGCAGCGCCAGCGGCTCGGCCTGGGTCGGAATGATCAGGCGATCGGCGGCAGCCAGTGCGTTGATCATCAGCAGGCCGAGCGTCGGTGCGCAGTCCAGCAGGATGTAGTCGTGCTGGCCCTGGTGGCGCGCCAGCGCGTTCTGCAGGGCCAGGCCGAGGCCGGGTTGGTTGGCGCTACGGCGTTCCAGCGTGGCCAGCGCGGACTGCGCGCAGACGTAGTCCAGGCCCTGGATGTTGCTGGCATGGCACAGGCCGGACAGGTCCGCCGGCGGTGCGCCGAACAGCTCCAGCACGCCGGCCGGCGGCGGGTCCACCGGCACGCCGAAGGCGCGGCTGAGCGAAGCATGCGGATCGAGGTCGATCAGCAGCACGCGATGGCCGAGCGCGGCCAGGCCGCGGCCGAGGGCGAGGGTGGTGGTGGTCTTGCCGACTCCGCCCTTCTGGTTGGCGACTGCCCAGATGCGCATCGGATTACTCCTTCATTGCCGGGGGAACGGCGGCGCCGACGCGGCTGCCAGCCGGCACCGGTGGCAACGTCACCGGTGCGATGGGGGAGGTGGGGGCGCTGGCCGGCGTTGCGGCGGCCTGTTCGGTGACGGTGCTGCCGGTGGCGCCGGTGGCTGCGTTCAGGCGCTGGCCGAGCGGGTCCACCGAATGCGAGGTGTCGGCCAGGATGATGACCATCACCCGGCGGTTGCGGTTGCGGCCCTGTGCGCTGTCGTTCTCTTCGCGCGGGCGGAACTGGCCATAGCCGACCATCGCCAGCCGCGACGGCTGCACACCCTGGTCGGCGAACAGATGCACCACGCTGGCGGCGCGCCCGGCCGACAGCTCCCAGTTCGACGGGAAGGTGGCGGTAGCGATCGGCACGTTGTCGGTGTGGCCTTCCACGCGCACGCTGTTGGGCACGTCGCGCAGCACCTCGGCCAGGCTGGCCAGGGTCTGCCGCGCATGTACGTCCAGTGCGGCCGAGCCGGTGGGGAACAGGATGTCGCTGTTGATCTCGACCTCGATCCACAGTTCCGTGCGGCGCACGCTGATCATGCCGCGGTCGATCAGCGGCGCCAGGGCGGCGGTGAGGCGGTCGGCAATCGTGTTGAGCTGGCGCTCGGCACGGGCGATCTGCTCCTGGTTGTGCACCGACACCGGCATGCGCATCTGCGAGGCCATCGACGGCAGCAGCGTCGGGTCGTGCGAGGGCGCCGGCGCGGACGGTCCGATCTTGGTGCCGGACTTGATCACCGACGGGCTGTCCCAGCCGCCACCCTGCACCTGCTTGTTGCCCACCTGCACCGGATTGATCGTGCGCGGCGCGCCACCGAAGGCATCGGTGAGCGCGTCGGCCATGATCCGGTACTTGCCCTCGTTCACCGACGAGATCGCGTACATGACCACGAAGAAGGCGAGCAGCAGCGTCATCAGGTCGGCATAGGGGATCGCCCATGCTTCGTGGTTGGCGTGCTCTTCGTGGTGCTTGCGGCGGGCCATGTCAGTGCAGGAAGCCGGAGAGGTTGGTTTCGATGTTGCGCGGGTTCTCGCCCTGGGCGATCGAGATCAGGCCTTCGATGACCATTTCGCGGTCGCGCGTGTTGTGCGAGATCACGCTCTTGAGCTTGGCGGCGATCGGCAGGAACAGCAGGTTGGCCGAGGCGATGCCGTAGATCGTGGCGGTGAACGCCGCAGCGATGCCGTGGCCGAGCTTGCTCGGGTCGGCCAGGTTCTTCATCACCGCGATCAGGCCCAGCACGGCGCCGATGATGCCGAGCGTCGGTGCGTAGATGCCCATCGCTTCGAACACCTTGGCGCCGGCCTGGTCCTGGTGTTCCTGGCTGCCCAGTTCGATTTCCAGCATGTGCCGCATCGATTCGGGCTCGACACCGTCCACCAGCAGCTGCAGGCCCTTGCGCAGGAACGGGTCCTGCTGCGCTTCCACCTGCGATTCCAGGCCGAGCAGGCCCTGGCGGCGGGCGATGTTGCTCCACTCGACGATCTGCTGGATCAGTTCGCGGCGATCGCTGTGCGGCGGGCGCACGACCCAGCGCACGATCTTGAACGCATGCTTGAACACCGCCGGCGAGGTGTGCAGCAGGATCGCGGCAACGGTGCCGACGATGACGATCACGAACGCCGCAGGCGACCACAACGACGCCAGGCCGGCGCCCTTGAGGATGCTGCCACCGACCAGCGAGGCCAGGGCGAGAAAGAGTCCAATGAGGCTGAGTCTATCCATGGATCCGGTATCGGCTTGTATGAATGGGACTTGAGACACCGGTACGGGCTACTGGTGCGACTTCACGGTTTTACGGGTTCAGCAAGCGGGTCAGTCGTGCGGGCTGCGCAGGCCATCCACATCCAGGATCAGCGCCATGCGACCATCGCCGATCAAGGTTGCACCGGCGTAACCACGCAGGCCGCGCAGGGCCTTCGGCAGTGGCTTGATGACCACTTCCTCGCGCCCACGGACTTGGTCCACAACCAGGCCGAAGCGCGCTTCGCCGGCCTGCAGCACCACGATGGTCAGCAGGGTCGATGCGGCCGGCGTCACATCCAGCCACTGCCGCAGATCGACCAGCGGCAGCGTGTGCGAACGGCGGTCGAGCACGGCACGGCCATCGAACCAGCCCAGCGAGGTGCGCGGCGCGTGCAGTACCTCCATCACGCGCGCCAGCGGCAGCGCATAGACGTCCTCGCCGGCCTGCACCAGCAGGGTCGGCAGGATCGCCAGGGTCAGCGGCACGCGGATCAGGAAGCGGCTGCCGCGGCCCAGCTCCGACTGGATCTGGATCTGCCCGCTGAGTTCGCGGATGCGCGACTGCACCACGTCCATGCCGACGCCGCGCCCGGAAATATCCGTGACCTGCTGCTTGGTCGAGAAGCCGGGCAGGAACACCAGGTGCAGGCACTCCTCGCTGCTCAGGCGGGCGGCGGCTTCCGGATCGATCAGGCCCTTCTCGCGTGCCTTCGCGCGCAGCTTTTCCGGATCGATGCCGGCGCCATCGTCCTGCACCTCGATGCTGACGTAGTCACCTTCCTGCTGCGCCGACAACCGCACATGGCCCATCCGCGGCTTGCCCTGCGCTTCGCGCAGGTCGGGCATTTCCACGCCATGGTCGATGGCGTTGCGGACCAGGTGCACCAGCGGGTCGGCCAGCGCTTCGACCAGGTTGCGGTCGAGCTCGGTCTCGGCGCCGATCAGCTCCAGGTCCACTTCCTTCTTCAGCGAGCGGGCGACGTCGCGGGCGACCTTGGGGAAGCGCGAGAATACCTTGCCCACCGGCTGCATGCGGGTGCGCATCACCGCCGACTGCAGGCGCGCGGTGGCGATGTCCAGGGTGGACACGGCGCGGTCCAGCTCCTCGTCGCGCAGGCGCGCACGCAGGGTCTTGAGCCGGTTGCGCGACAGCACCAGTTCGCCGATCAGGTTGACGATCGCATCCAGGCGCTTGGTGTCCACGCGCACGGTGTGTTCGGCTTCGGCCAGCGGCTTGGCGGCCGGCTTGGCCACCGGTGCCGGTGCGGCGGCCGGGCGCGGGGCGGCGATCGGTGCCGGCGCCACCGCAGCCGCGGGCCTGGCGCCGGGTGCGGCGCCACCGTGCAGCTGGTCGAGCAGGGCTTCGAACTCATCTTCGCTGATCAGGCCGTCGTCGGCCTTCTTTGCCGGCGCCACCGCAGTCGGTGCGTTGCCACCGTGCAGCTGGTCGAGCAGCGCCTCGAACTCGTCATCGGTGATCAGGTCGCCGGCACCGGCCGCCGGTGCGGCGGCAGCGGCGGCAGGCGCTGCTGCACCGCCATGCACGTCGAACTGGGCGATCAGGTCCGGCGGTGCATAGCCCGGCTCGGTGCCGGAAGACACGGCATCGAGCATCGACTGCAGGTAGTCCAGCGATTGCTGGGCGGCGTCGAAGTGATGGGCCTGCAGCACGGCCTGGCCGGCACGTGCAGCGCCCAGCGCTTCTTCAGCGGCGTGGCACAGCTCGACCATGGCGGTGACACCGAGGAAACCCGCGCCGCCCTTGAGCGTGTGGTAGCCCCGGAACACCGCGTTGAGCTGTTCGGTGTCCTGCGGTGCCTGCTCCAGCGACACCAGCTGTTCGCCGAGGCGATCCAGGATTTCCTGTGCCTCGATGATGAAATCGGCAGTGATGTCGTCGGATACCGCGCTCATGCTTACAGCCCCAGATCCGACAACAGGTCGTCGGCGTCGTTCTGCGAGACCGCGTGGCGGTCCAGTCCCTTCAGTGCCGGCCCGGCCAGTTCCGGGTCGGTGCGATGCTGTTCCGGCGGCAGGCCGAGCGCGCCGAAGCCTTCATGCACGCGGCGGACGATGCCGACCACGCGACGGATGATCTGCCCGGTCAGGTCCTGGTAGCTCTGGGTCAGGGCGATCTCGGTCAGGTTGTGGCGGATGCGCTCGAGCTGCACGTCCTGGCCTGGCTGCAGGCCTTCGGCGCGCAGCTGCTCGGTCAGGCTGCGGCATTCCTCGGCCAGGTCCAGGGTGCGGTGGGTAGCCTGTTCGGTCATCGCCACCACGTGGTCCAGACGTGCGCACGCATCGTCCAGTTCGCCGGCCTCGCTGGGCACGGTCGGCAGTTCGCCCAGGGCCTGCCCCAGCTCGCGGGCCAGCCGCGAGAGGCCGCTCATCATCGGCTGCGTGCGCAGCGCGACCAGTCCGTCGATGCGTTGCCGCCAGGCGGCTTCGTCACCGGACTCCAGGGCATCCAGGGCTTCCTGCAGTCGCAGGGCGAGGGCGTTCTTGTCGACCGTGGTATCCATCAGGCGCTGGCCGCCAGGCGTTCGAAGATCTTGCCCAGCTTCTCTTCCAGCGTCTGCGCGGTGAACGGCTTGATGATGTAGCCGTTCACGCCGTTCTGGGCCGCTTCGATGATCTGCTCGCGCTTGGCTTCGGCGGTGACCATCAGCACCGGCAGGGTCTTCAGCTTGGCGTCGGCACGGATCGCCTTGAGCAGTTCGATGCCGGTCATCACCGGCATGTTCCAGTCGGTGACGACGAAATCGAAGGGCTGGCTCTGCAGCAGCGACAGCGCGGCATGCCCGTCCTCGGCTTCGGCGGTGTTGGTGAAGCCCAGATCGCCCAGCAGGTTCTTGACGATTCGACGCATGGTCGAGAAGTCGTCGACGATGAGGATGCGCATGTTCTTGTTCAAAGCAGAGTTCCTTTGTTGTTCATTCCGGGCGACCGGGGGCAGTCGCCTCGGGGATGTTCATTCTTCCAGGCCGGCGTCGACGGCCTCGAAAATCTTCAGGCGGCCGCGCAGGCGCAGCACGGCCTGGCCATGGATCTGGCAGACCCGCGACTCGCTCACGCCGAGCACCGCGCCGATCTCCTTCAGGTTCAGCTCCTGCTCGTAGTACAGCGAGAGCACCAGCTGTTCGCGCTCGGGCAGGTGGCCGATGGCCTTGCCCAGCTCGCGACCGAACTCGCCGCGCTCCAGCACCTGCTGCGGGGTCGGGCCGCCCTGGGCGACGGTATCCAGTTCGCCCTGGTCTTCGATGCGCGACTCCAGGCTCAGCACCTGGCCACGTGCGGCGTCTTCCATCAGCCTCAGGTACTCGGGCAGCGGCATCTCCATCGCGGCGGCCACTTCGGTGGCGCTGGCGGCACGGCCCGTGCTCTGTTCCAGGCGGCGGATGGTGGCGGCGGCATCACGGGCACGGCGGTGCACCGAGCGCGGCACCCAGTCGCCACGGCGGATCTCGTCGATCATCGAGCCGCGGATGCGGATCGATGCATAGGTCTCGAACGAGGCGCCCTGGTCGGCGTCGTAGCTGCGCGAGGCTTCGATCAGGCCCATCATGCCGGCCTGGATCAGATCATCGACTTCGACGCTGGCCGGCAGGCGCGCGGCCAGGTGGTGGGCGATGCGTCGCACCAGGTCCGAATGCTGGGCGATGACCTCGTTGGCCGCCGAGCGCTGGACTTCCCTGTACTGGTGGGCTGCGCCTTTCATGCGGCCACCCCACGCTGCTTGAGGATGCGTTCGAGGAAGAACTCGACGCCACCGCGCGGTTCGGTCGGTGCCTGCCAACGCGCGGTGCGGCGTGCGATCTCGGTGATCGCCAGCGCCGACGGGCTGGATGGATAGGCCTTCACCACCGGCTGCTGGCGCTGCACCGACAGGCGCAGCCAGTCATCCTGCGGCACGCAGCCCAGGTAGTTCAGCGAGACATCGGCGAGGAACTTCTCGCAGACGCGGGTCAGCTTCTCGTACAGCACGCGGCCCTCGTTCGGGTCGCGCACCATGTTGGCCACCACCTGGATGCGGTCCACGCCGCGCTCGCGCGACAGCACCTTGATCAGTGCGTAGGCGTCGGTGATCGAGGCCGGTTCGTCACAGACCACCACCACGGTGTCCTGCGCGGCCTGGCAGAAGGTCAGCACGCCGTCGGTGATGCCGGCGGCGGTATCGACCACCATGATGTCCAGCTCGCGTTCCAGTTCGGAGAACACGTTGACCAGGCCGACATGCTCGGCCGGGGCAAGCTCGGCCATGTGCCGGCGGCCGGAAGCGGCCGGGACCACCAGCACGCCGTTCGGGCCTTCGACGATGACGTCGTCCAGCGAGCAGCGGCCGGCCACCAGGTCGGCCAGCGTAAAGGTGGGGTTCAAGCCCAGGATCACGTCGATGTTGGCCAGGCCGAGGTCGGCGTCCAGCAGCAGCGTGCGCTTGCCCATGCCGGCCAGCGCCACCGCCAGGTTGGCGGACACATTCGTCTTGCCCACGCCGCCCTTGCCGCCGGTCACGGCGATGGTGCGCACAGGGCCGAGCGGCTCGCTGCGGGTGGCCGACAGCGGGAAGGTCTTGGTCAGCTTGGCGTACTCACGCGACGGCATGGTTCAACTCCGGGTTGCAGGGCATATCGGCCGCTCGGCGCAAATCTTCAAGGCGAAGTACAAGATTGGCTGCACTGGCCCGGTGCAGGTCCTCCGGGACGTCCTGGCCATCGGTCACCCAGGTGATCGGCAGGGCGTGGTCCACGGCCACCGACAGGGCGTTGCCGAAGCGGCCGGTCTCGTCCAGCTTGCTCAGCACCAGGCCCTGCAGGTTGGCCGCACCGAAGCGGCGCACCACCTCGTCCATGTCGCCGAAGCTGGTGTTGGCCGGCAGCACCAGCAGGGTGCGCACCTGGCGCGCGGCGCGCAGCCACTGCAGCTGGGCGGCCAGGGCACGGTCGCGCGGGCCCAGGCCGGCGGTATCGATCAGCACCAGCTTGTAGTCCTTCAAGCGTTCCAGCAGCTGGTCCAGGTCGGTGCCGCTGTTGGCCTCGTGCACGGCGATGCCGAGCTGGCGGCCGTAGCCATACAGCTGTTCACGGGCGCCGATGCGGGTGGTGTCGGTGGTGACCAGGGCGACGTCACGCGGGGCGTGCTTCTCGGCGAAGCGCGAGGCCAGCTTGGCGATGGTGGTGGTCTTGCCGGCGCCGGTCGGGCCGACCAGCGCGATCACGCCGCCTTCCTCCAGCGGGTCGACCGGGGCGATCGGCAGCTTGCGCGAGATCAGCCCCAGCATCAGGCCGCGGCCACGATGGGCTTCGGTTTCCAGCGGGATCTGCATGGCCACGTCGCGGGCCAGCCCGGCGTCGAAACCGTACTCGTCCATCAGGTCCAGCGCGGTGGCGCGCACCGGGCTGCCACGCAGGCGCTCGTCGGTGAAGCGGTTCATCTCGCGCTCGATCACCTGGCGCATGCCGGCCACTTCCTGGCGCAGCTGGCGGATCTCGGCGTCGTCCTGGGCAACCACGGTCAGCGTCGGTGCCGGGGCCAGCATGGGGGCCGGGCTGGCTTCGACGGCGGCTTCGACCGCTGCCGGTTCGCTGGCGGCGATCCCGGGCTGCGCGTCGATCACGGCAGCGGTCGGCAGCGGCGGCGGCTGCACGGCCGGGGCCACGCTTTCGTGATGCGCCTCGTGCGGCGGGTCGATCTGGAAGCGCGCGCGGTTGGCCGGCACGGTGGCGGCCGGTGCAACGATGGCCTCGGCGAACGGCGCGAAGGTCTGGTCCGGCGGTGCCGGTTCGTTGACGGCGGCGCGGGCCAGGGTGGCGGCGAAGCCGGTGCTGCCCCGGGTCGGCACGATCTCGTCGGCGCTGTCCAGGGTGCGGCCGGTGGCACCGACGGCGGCGCGGGCGAGGGCGGCCACTGCCGAGGTGGTGGCCGCGACCGGTTCCGGCGCCGGGGTGCTGCTGCGGCGGCGGGTGACGGCGGCGATCACCGCGTCGGCGGCGGTGCGCGGCTTGGGTGCCGGCGGCGGTGCGACGTCACGGCGCGAGGCTTCCAGTGCACGCTGCACGGCGCTCTCGTCGTAGTTGGCGGCGGCGACGATCTCGATGCCTTCCTCGATCCGGCGGTTGGACAGGATCACGGCGTCAGGACCATGTTCCTTGCGCACCAGGTTCATGGCCGAGCGCATGTCGGCGGCGACGAATCGTTTGATTTTCATGCTGTGGTCACGGGGCGAAGACGGCGGGGTGGCGGTCGGAGAACTCGGGTGGTCGGTGGTCTGCACGGTGCGGGTTCCCCTTGGTATCTGTCTGTTGCGTTGGTTCGAAAGTGGTGTCTGTTTTCTGGCGCATCGCAGGGCGGCGTCAGCTGATCGTTCCGACCAGCTTCAGGCGCTTGTCCTCCGGCACCTCGCTGTAGGCCAGGACCGACAGCGACGGAACGCTGTGGCGGACCAGGCGGGCCAGCGCGGCGCGCACCGGGCCAGGTACCAGCACGACCGCGGGCTCGTTGCGGGCTTCCTGCTTGCTGACACATTCGGCCAGGCTCTGGTGCAGTCGCTCAGCGAGTCCGGGTTCCAGCGCGGCGCCGTTGCCCTGCGTGGACTCCTGCAAGACACGTTCCAATTGCGGGTTGAGGGTGAATACCGGCAGCTCCGCCGACATTCCAGCGATCTCCTGCACGATGAAGCGGCCCAGTGCGGTGCGAACAGCGGCGGTCAGCACGGCCGGGTCCTGGCTGCTGGGCGCATGTTCGACCAGTGCCTCGGCGATCTTGCGCAGCTGGCGGATCGGAATGCGCTCGACCAGCAGGTTCTGCAGCACGCGCACCACCGCCGACAGCGGCAACGCCTTCGGCGTCAGATCTTCGACGAGCTTGGGCGCGCTCTTGGCCAGGTTGGCCAGCAGGTGCTGCACTTCTTCGTGGCCGAGCAGTTCCGGCGCGTGCTCACGGATCAGGTGCGACAGATGGGTGGCGACCACGGTGGCCGGATCGACCACGGTGTAGCCCAGCGTTTCGGCCTGGGCGCGCTGGTGCGGCTGGATCCAGGTGGCGTCCAGGCCGAATGCGGGGTCCTTGCCGGCGATGCCTTCCAGCGCGCCGAGCGCGCTGCCCGGGTCCAGCGCCAGCTCGCGGTCGGGGTGGATCTCGGCGGTGGCCACCGGCACGCCGTGCACCAGCACGCGGTAGCCGTTGGCCGGCAGTTCCAGGTTGTCGCGGATGTGCACCGACGGGATCAGGAAGCCGACATCCTGGGTCAGCTTGCGGCGCACGCCCTTGATGCGCGCCATCAGTTCGCCGCCCTGGTTGCTGTCCACCAGCGGGATCAGCCGGTAGCCGACCTCCAGGCCCAGCGGATCGACCGGGCGCAGTTCGTCCCAGCTCAGTTCGGCAGTCGGTGCCGGTGCGGCCGGGCGGCCGAGTGCGTTGAGTGCGGCGGCATCGGTGCCACCGCCTGCCGCATCGGCAGCCGGCGCCTTGCCCTTGCGGTACAGCTTCCAGGCGATGAAGCCGAGGATCGCGGCCAGCGTCAGGAAAGCGACGTTGGGCATGCCCGGCACCAGGCCGACCACGCCGATGATGCCGGCGGTGATCGCCAGCGCGCGGTACTGGCCGAACACCTGTCCGGTCATGGCCTGGGCCATGTCCTGCGAGCGCGAGGCGCGGGTGACCAGCATCGCCACCGCGCTGGAGACCAGCAGGGCCGGCAGCTGCGCCACCAGGCCGTCACCGATCGACAGCAGGGTATAGGTCGCAGCGGCCTCGCCGAACGGCATGCCATGCTGCAGCACGCCCACCGCCAGGCCACCGAGCATGTTGATGAACAGGATCAGGATGCCGGCGATGGCGTCGCCGCGGATGAACTTGCTGGCGCCGTCCATCGCACCGTAGAAGTCGGCTTCCTCACGCACTTCCTCGCGGCGCAGCTTGGCTTCTTCACGCGTCAGCAAACCGGCGTTGAGGTCGGCGTCGATCGCCATCTGCTTGCCGGGCATCGCGTCCAGGATGAAGCGCGCGGTCACTTCCGAAACGCGGCCCGCACCCTTGGTAATGACCACGAAATTGATGATGGTCAGGATCGCGAACACCACGATGCCGACCGCATAGTTGCCGCCGATCACGAATTCACCGAAGGCGGCGATGACCTTGCCCGCGGCATCATGGCCGTTCTGGCCGTTCAGCAGGATCACGCGGGTGGAGGCCACGTTCAGCGCCAGCCGCAGCATGGTGGTGATCAGCAGCACGATCGGGAAGATGGTGAAGTCCAGCGGGCGCTTCACGTAGACCACCGCCAGCAGCACCATCAGCGAGATGGCGATGTTGAAGGTGAACAGCGCATCGAGCACCGGCGCGGCCAGCGGCACCACGACCATGGCCAGCAGGGCCAGCACGATCAGCGGCGCGCCAAGGCCCTGGCGGATCATTTCCAGGGCGCGGCGGGTGTTGAAACCGGCGGAGGGCTGGGCGCTCACGGGCGGCCTCCCTTGCCGAATTCATCCACCTGGATGTGCGGGGCGTCCGGCATCGGGCCAGTGCGCCAGGCGCGCAGCTGGTAGACGTAGGACAGGACCTGGGCGACGGCCGAATACAGTCTCACGGGGATTTCCTTTCCGAGTTGGCCTTCCCGATACAAGGCGCGTGCCAAAGGCGGGGCGGAGACGATCGCCACCTTGTTGCCGTCGGCCACTTCACGGATGCGCAGGGCGGTTTCGTCCACGCCCAGCGCGACCACGGTGGGGGCGTTCATGGCGCCGCCCTCGTACTTCAGGGCCACCGCGTAGTGGGTGGGGTTGACCACCACCACGTCGGCAGTGGGCACCGCCTCCATCATCCGGCGGTTGGCCATCTGCTGCTGCAGCTGGCGGATGCGGCCCTTCACCTCGGGGCTGCCCTCGCTTTCCTTCATTTCCCGGCGCAGTTCCTCGCGGGTCATCTTCAGCTTGCGCATCCAGTTCCAGCGCTGGTACGGCGCATCGATGGCGGCCAGCACCAGCATCGCGCCGGCGGTGGCCAGCAGCAGGCGCAGGGTGAAGCCCAGGCCATCGGTGATGGCGGTTTCCAGCGGGTGGTGGATCAGCCCGCGCAGGGTGTCGAAGCCGGTCCAGACCACCAGCCCGGCGGCGACGCCGACGAAGGCCACGCGCAGCAGCGATTTGGTGAATTCGGCAATCGCCTCCGGGCCATACAGGCGCTTGAGCCCGCTCATCGGGTTCATGCGGTTGATGTCGGGCAGCAACGCCTTCTGCGACCAGCGCAGGCCGCCCATCACCAGCGGGGCGACGAAGCTGGCCAGCAGGCAGACCAGCACCAGCGGTGCGATCACCAGCATGAACTGCAGCAGCAGGTCGCCGAAGTGGCCGAACAGTTCCTTCGGGTTCTGCCGCAGGCTCTGTTCGGGGCTGAGCGCGTGCTTCATCCAGGCCGTGGCGCCACGGCCGATCGAGCCGCTCATGGCCATCACCGCCAGCACGCCGGCGCCGAACACGGCGGCGGTGCCGAGTTCGCGCGAGCGCGGCAGGTTGCCCTGTTCACGGGCATCGCGCAGGCGTTTTTCGGTGGGTTGTTCGGTCTTTTCGCCGGCGGATTCGTTCTCGGACATCACAGGCACTGCGGCAGGGGGTGCCGGGGTGCGTGCAAGAACCGTTCCACGCCTGGCGTGGATCTACCGACGGCCCGTTCTGTAGAGCCGAGCCCACGCTCGGCTACGGTTGGGGCCAGGCGCGAAGCACAGCCGGGCATGAGCTCGGCTCTACAGGAGAGTGCCGCAGGAATCGTTCCGTGATGGCGGGCGCGCGTGGCCCGGTGTCAGCCGGGCGGGTATTGCGGCGGCGGGCTCTGTGCCAGTTCCACCCGCGGCCGGGGCAGGTCGTGCAGCTGCATGAAGCGCGCCGCATCCACCGGGCGGCCCAGCAGGTATCCCTGCAGGAAGTCGCAGCCCAGGCGTTCCAGGTAGGCGCGCTGCGCGGCGGTCTCCACGCCCTCGGCGACGATGTCCATGTCCAGCGCATGGCCCAGCGCCACGATCGCCGAGACGATCACAACGTCTTCGGCACTGTGTTCCAGGTCGCGCACGAACGCATGGTCGATCTTGATCTCGGTGGCCGGCAGCCGCTTCAGGTACAGCAGGCTGGAATAGCCGGTTCCGAAATCATCGATGGAGATGCCCACGCCCAGCGCCGACAGCGCCTGCAGCAGGCGAAGACTGGTATCGGTATCGCGCATGACGGTGCTTTCGGTGATCTCCAGCACCAGGTGGCGCGGGGCAATGCCATGGCGCTCGATCACCTCGCGCACATCCTGCAGCAGGTGCGGCGAACTGAACTGCACCGGCGACAGGTTCACCGACATCGACCAGCTTTCATGCCCGGTGTCGTGCCAGCGCCGCAGCTGCTGGCAGGCCTGGTCCAGCGCCCAGCGCCCGATCTCGTTGATCGCACCGCTGCGCTCGGCCAGGCGGATGAAGCGGTCGGGGGGAATCAGGCCGTGTTCCGGATGGCGCCAGCGGATCAGCGCTTCGGCGCCGGCCACCTTCTGCGTGGCCACGCGGATCTTCGGCTGATAGTGCAGGAACAGCTGCTCGCTGCCGATGGCGCGGCGCAGGTCGGCCAGCAGCCGGAACTGCTGCTCGGCACTGTCGTTCATCCAGTCGGCGAACAGCACGAAGGCGTTGCGACCGGACTCCTTGGCCTGGTACATCGCCGCGTCGGCGAAGGCCATCAACTGGCGCTCGCTGGCGGCGTGGTCCGGGCAGATCGCCACGCCGATGCTGGCGGTCACCTGCAGTTCGTTGTCCGGCAGCAACGGGCCGCTGCCCACCGCCTGCAGGATGCGCCGGGCCAGGGTCGGCAGGTCCTCGTCGTGCTCGATGCGCACCACCAGCACGAACTCGTCGCCGCCCAGCCGTGCCAGCATATCGTGCGGGCGCAGCAGCTGGCGGGTGCGTTCGGCCACCGCCACCAGCAGCGCATCACCGGCCTGATGGCCATAGGCATCATTGACCTGCTTGAAGCCGTCCAGGTCCATGAACATCACCGCGAAGCGGTTGCCGCCCTGTTCGGCCTCGGCCAGTGCCTGCACGATGCGCCGCTGCAGCAGCAGGCGGTTGGGCAGGCGGGTGAGAGGATCGTGCAGCGCGGCCTGGGTCAGTTCCTGCTGCGCGTCGGTCAACGAGGTGCTCAGCATCGAATTGCGCAGCCGCAGCAGTTGCGCTTCCACGCGCTGGTCCAGCCATGAGACCACCAGCACCACGGCCAGGATCGCCACGGTCAGCACTACCACCAGCATCGCCAGCCACTCGTTCTGCAGGCCATCGCCGACCGCCGCGCCGCAGACGCTGCCTTCCGGGAAGCGCGCAGCGGCCATGCCGGTGTAATGCATGCCGACGATGGCCAGGCCGAGCAGGCCCGCCGCCGCCAGTCGATCACCGATGCGGGTGCGCTGGGCGCGCAGCCGGAACGCCACGTACAGCGCGGTCCAGGAGGCAGCCACCGCCACCATCAGCGAGAACAGCAGCCAGCCCGGGTCGTAGTCGATTCCCGGCTGCATGCGCATTGCAGCCATGCCAACGTAATGCATGCCGGCGATGCCGGTGCCCATCAGCAGGGCGCCGACCGCCAATCGCGGGTGGGGCAGGGTGCGCAGCGAGACCAGCCACAGCGCGAACACCGATGAGGCGATGGCAAGCGCAAGCGAGAGCAGGGTGATGGGAAGGTCGTAGCCCAATGGAATGGGCAGGTCGAAAGCCAGCATGCCGATGAAATGCATCGACCAGATGCCCAGGCCCATGGCGAAGCCGCCGCCCAGCCGCCACCACCAGGCCGCGCCCCTGCCCGGTGCGGTCACCGTGCGCCCGGCCATCGCCAGCGCGGTGTATGAAGCCATCACGGCGACCAGCAGCGAGATCGCCACCAGCCACGGGTTGTACGTGCCTACCAGCATTCGTCAGTCTCCCGGACCTGCCTGTCGACGGAAACCACGGTGGGGCATGCATGAGGCAGGCCGACGCACGACGCCGGCCATGTGCGGCATCCCCCCGGTTGCCGCGCATTCACTCTAACGCGCAGACCGGGGGGGACTTCAAGCGGCAATACGTGAAATTGCGCCTCTGTAGAGCCGAGCCCATGCTCGGCTGCCTTCGGCAGGAGCGGCAGCCGAGCATGGGCTCGGCTCTACAGAAACAAATGCATGGCAAGCAGTAGAACGTGATGATCGGGTCAGTGTGTGACCGCGTCCGCAGCCTGGAAGGCGGCGTCGAACAGGCGCTGTACCGGCGGACCCATTTCCCCGGCCAGCAGGGCCAGCAGGAACAGGCCCAGCAGCAGCGAGACCGGCAGGCCCAGCTGGATCGGATTCAGCGCAGGGGCGGCACGCGCCAGCACGCCGAAGGCCAGGTTCACCGCCAGCATCGCTACGGTGAGCGGAATGGCCAGGCTCAGCGCGCCGCGCAGCACGGTCAGCAGGAAGGTCGGGGCGATGCTGAAGAAGGCGTGCGGATCGGGCAGTGGAGCACCGATCGGCAGTGCGCGGTAGCTGTCGACCAGCAAAGAGATCAACGCCAGGTGGCCGTTGGCGGTGAAGAACAGCAGGCCGAACAGCAGGTAGAACCACTGGCCGATCACACCTGAAGTGCCACCGCGCAGCGGGTCGCTCATCTGCGCGAAGGCCAGGCCGGTGCCCTGCGCGATCAGTTCGCCGGCCATCGCACCGGCTTCGAATACCAGCCGCAGCATGAAACCGATGGAAACGCCGATGGCCAGTTCGCGCGCGATGGTCAGCACCGTAGCCGCGTCGAAGCCGGTCCAGTCCGGTACCGGTGGCAGCAGCGGCGCCAGTGCAATGGCCAGGGTGCCGGCCAGTACCACGCGCACCCGCGACGGCACCGCACGCGTGCCGACCATGGGCATGGCCATGGCTACCGCGCCGATGCGCAGCATGGTCCACAGCACGGTGCCGATCATGCCGAAGGCCTGCAGGCCGTCGGCCGCCATCTGTGTCGCGGCATCCATCGAAGCGCGTGTCCTAGCCGATCAGGTGCGGAATGCGCTGGAACAGCAGCGTGGTGAATTCAACCAGGTGGCCGATCAGCAGGCTGCCCAGCGCGAACAGCACTGCGGTCAGCGCCGCCGCCTTGGCGACGAAGGCGATGGTCGGTTCATTGAGCTGCGTTGCAGCCTGCACGACACCGACCACCACACCCACCACCAGTACGGTGAGCAGCAGCGGGCCGGCCACCCACAGCACGGTGATCAGGCCGCCACGCAGTTCGGTCAAGGCAAGTTCGGGAGACATTCGGGTTCCACCTTCTTATATAGAGTCGAGCCATGCTCGACTGTCTTTCAATCGCGCCGGATCGCGTCACGCGGGATTGAAGCTGGCCGCCAGCGTGCCCACGGTCAGCACCCAGCCATCCACCAGCACGAACAGCAGGATCTTGAACGGCGCCGACACCAGCATCGGCGACAGCATCATCATGCCCATGGACATCAGCACGCTGGCGACGACCAGATCGATGATCACGAACGGAATGAAGATCAGGAAGCCGATCTCGAAAGCGGTCTTCAGTTCGCTGGTGACGAACGAAGCGACCAGCACCGGGAACGGGATCGCATCGGGGCTGGCGTAGGTGCCGTGCCCGGCGATGCCGGCGAAGGTCATCAGGTCGGTCTCGCGGATCTGCGCCAGCATGAACCCGCGCAGCGGCTGCGTGGTCAATGTCCAGGCGGTCTGGAAGTCGATGTCGCCGTTGAGATAGGGCGCCATGCCCGTGCTCCACGCCTTGTCCCAGGTCGGCATCATCACCATCGCGGTGAGGAACAGGGCCAGGCCCAGCAGTACCTGGTTGGACGGCGTCTGGCCGGTACCCAGTGCCTGGCGCAGCAGGCCCAGCACGATGATGATGCGGGTGAACGAGGTCAGCACCAGCAGCATCGACGGGATCAGGGTGATCGCGGTCATCAGCAGCAGGGTCTGCAGCGGCAGGCTGACCGGCTGGCCGCCGATCTTGCCGACGTTGACGTCCGGCAGCGGGGTGGCCGGGGCGCCGGGCGCGGCGAACGCCAGCACCGGCAACAGGCACAGGGCAAGCAACAGCAGCCACGGCATCAGGGTGGCAACACGGGTACGGGTGACACGCATGTCAGGGGTCCTTGCGCAGCCGCTGCTGCAGCAGCTGGGCGAAATTCGGCAGGTTCTTGAAATCCGGCACGCGCACCGGCGCCGGTGGCGGCAACGGTTCGGGCAGGGTATGCAGGGTGTTGATGCCGCCGGCAGTGACGCCCAGCAGCAATTGCTGGCCGTTGACCTCCACCACCACCACGCGCTCCTTGGCGCCGACGCTGAGGCTGGCCACCAGCTTCATGCCTTCGGCCGGGCGGAAGCCGCTGCCGGGCATGCGCTTGAGCAGCCAGCCCAGGCCGATCACCAGCGCCAGCACCGCCAGCAGCGCCAGCACCGCACCGAACAGGCTGGGTGCGGCGGCCGCGTGCTGGCCGACCTGCGGGCCGATCGGCGCTGCGGTCTTGCCGACCGCCAGCAGGGTGGAGGCCAGCAGGCTCAACGCAGTCTCCGGATCCGCTCGCTCGGGCTGACCACGTCGGTCAGGCGCACGCCGAAGCGGTCATTGATCACCACCACTTCGCCGTGGGCGATCAGGGTGCCGTTGACGAACACGTCCAGCGATTCGCCGGCACCGCGCTCCAGTTCCACCACTGAACCCTGGTTGAGCTGCAGCAGGTTGCGGATCGGCAGGCGGGCACGACCGACTTCCAGCGACAGGGTCACCGGCACATCGAGGATCACGTCCAGGTTCAGGTCCGGACCGTTGGCCTCGTCGGCCTGCAGGCTGCTGAACTGGGCCGGGGTCGGTTCGAGGGCGTCGATATCGTTCATTGCGGGTCTTCCTGGATGACGGGTACGCGCGGGCGGGTGCCCGGCGGATGGGTAGCGGTGATCTTCACGGCGTTCATGCCGTTGGCGATGCCGAACTCGCCGGTGAACACAGGGATGTTCTCCACGCACAGCGGCACCTGCGGGCTCAGCTCGATCGGCAGGATGTCGCCGACCTTCAACTGGGTCAGGTCGCGCAGGGTCATGCGCTTGCTGGCCAGTACGCTGGACAGGGTGACTTCGGCGATGTTGAGCTGCTCGCGCAGGGTCTTGCCCCAGCTCTCGTCGCGGTCGTTGCGGTCGCTCTGGATGCCGGCGTCGAGCAGTTCGCGGATCGGTTCCAGCATCGAGTAGGGCAGGGTGACGTGGATGTCACCGCCGCCGCCGTCGAGCTCGACGTGCAGGCGGCACACCACCACGTACTCGCGCGGGGTCACGATGTTGGCGAAATGCGGGTTGATCTCCGAGTTGATGTACTCGAAGTCGACGTCCATCACCGGTGCCCACGCTTCGCGCAGGTCGGCGAAGGTCTGCTTCAGCAGCAGGTGGATCACCCGCATTTCGGTGGCCGTGAATTCGCGGCCCTCGATGCGGGTCGGGTAGCGCCCGTCGCCGCCGAAGAAGTTGTCGACGATGGCGAACACCAGGGTCGGCTCGAACACGATCAGGCCGGTACCGCGCAGCGGCTTGAAGCGGATCAGGTTCAGGTTGGTCGGCACATACAGCGAGTGCATGTAGTCGTTGAACTTGATCAGTTCGATGCCGCGCACCGACAGCTCGGCCGAGCGCCGGATCAGATTGAACAGGCCGATCCGCCACAGGCGCGCGAAGCGCTCGTGGACCATTTCCAGGGTCGGCATGCGACCACGGATGATGCGGTCCTGGCTGGCGAAGTCGTACGAGCGCGCTTCGCCTGACGGGGGTTCCGCATCGGTCTCGACCGCGCCGCTGTCCACGCCGTGGAGCAGGGCATCGATCTCGTCCTGGGACAGCAGATCATTCATCGGGGGGGCCTTACTGGGTCACGAAGCTGGTGAACAGCAGATCGTCGGCGCCGTTGCTGCCGGTCTCGGCCTTGAGCACCTTCTGCACCTCGGCCAGCGAACTGGCCTGCAGCTTCTGCTTGCCGGCGACATCGGCGATCTGGTCCGGGCTGACCTGCGAGAACAGCATCAGCAGGCGCGCGCGGATGGCCGGGGCATGGGTCTTGATCGCTTCCAGCGCGGCCGGGTCGCGGGTCATCAGCTGGACCTCCAGCTGCAGGTAGCGCGGGCCGTCGACCGGGCCATTGAGGTTGACCACGAACGCCGGGTCCAGCGCGAAGTACTGTGCCGGGGCCGGGGTCGCGCTCTTCTTGGGCGCCTGCGCGGTCTTCTCTTCGTGCTTGGACTGGGTGAAGAACCACACGCCGCCACCAGCGGCAGCGGCGGCCAGTACGGCCACCAGTGCGGTGATCAGGATCGGACTACGCGGCTTGGCGGCCTTGTCCTTCTCGGCGGTCTTCTTGGTTTTGTCAGCGGCTGCGGCCACGGGGTGAAGCTCCTGAGGGTTGCTTCACCGGGATATGCAAGGGGTGTGCCGAAGGCCGGGCCCGCAGGGTGCGACGGAATTCCGTCGGGGTGCAGGTAGGGCCGTGCGGAGCAAGCTCAGCACCCACCAACGCAATACGGGGAGGTGCCAACCGCCTGCCCTGGTGGGTGCCAACCTTGGTTGGCACACCTGTCAGGCGTAGGCGTCCAGCAAGCCGCGCTGGCGGATCAACTGCGCGGACGACACGCTGGCATCGCCCGGCGTCGGTTCTCCGTCGCCGGTCATGCCGCCGCCACCGGGTTGTCCCGACGCATTGCCGTCACCACCAGACGCGTGGTGGCCGACATCGGCGTGAGCCAGCTGGAAGCCCTGTTCGCCCAGCAGCTCGCGCAGGCGCGGCAGGCTGCTTTCCAGTGCCTGGCGCACGTCCACGTGCGGGCTGCTGAAGCTGGCATGCACCTTGTCGCCGTTCAACTGCAGGCGCACGTCGACCGGCCCCATGTCGTCCGGGCTCAGGCGGATGTGGGCATGGCCGATCTTCTGGTCGGCCAGCCAGCCCAGGCGTGCGCCGATGGCCTGGTCGAAGCCATCGTCACCCAGCACGGGCTTGGGCGTGGGTTCGCCATTGAAGATCGCGTTGCCGGTGGCGAGCGCCGCCTTCAGGTCCTGCACGGCGGCGGCTGCCGGTGCGTGCAGCAACGGTGTATTTGCGCGGTCGCCAACGGCGGCCACGTCACTGCCTTCGCCGCGCTCGCTGCGCTTGCCGGGCAGGATCATCGCCGGCAATGGCAGCGCGGTGGCATCCTCCGCGCTGGTCGCCGCCGGTTTGCCGTCGGCCGCCACGGGGGCTGCGGTTGCCGCTGCCGGCGCGGCTGCAGGCAGTGTCGGGGTCGCGGCGGGGGCAGTGGTGGATAGCGCCGTACCGTCGCTGGCCAGTGACGGTGCAGCGCTGCCCGCCAGAGCGACGGCCGGATCGGCAGGCGTCGGCATCGCCAGCACCAGGCCGGCCAGGCCGATCGGTGGCCACGGGGCGTCCTCGGTCGCGGCGGGCTTGTCCTTGTCGGTGCCGGGTCCAGCCGGGGGCAGGGCAACGGGCGGTAGCGGCGGCGTTTCGGCAGTTGCCGCTTCCGCGTCCGCGCTGCGTTCGCCCGGTGCCTGGCCATTGCTGTCGGCGGTCGATGGCTGGCTGGGCGTGGACGGCGTCGGTGTGGTAGCGCTGCCGGCAGGCGCGGGCGCGGAGGGCGCACCGCCCTGCAGCAGCTGGCTGAAGTCCTTTGCGCCTTCGCTGCGCGCGGCGCGTGCGGCACTGTTGCTGGTGGCGGGCGTGGCCGGGTTGGCGCTGCTGGCGAGCGGGGCGGGCATCACGGGCGGCCTCCCTGCTCGGAGCCGTCCTGGTCTTCGGCCTGCACCAGGCGCGCGCGCCGCGCGCCAATGTCGTCCATCTCGCGCTGGTCGCGGCGGTCGGTCACCACCTTTTCCTGCGCGCGGTAGCTGGCGGCCAGCTGCTCCAGCACCGCCTTGTCACGGCTGGCCAGGATCAGCCGCGCGCGCTCGGCCTCCACTTTTTCGCGGTTGCCGTTGACCGTGGCCTGCTGCTGCTCGACCGCACTGTCCAGGCGATCAAGGAAGGCGCGGCGGTTCAGCAGCTGTGCCGGGCTGGTCGCTGCCATCTGGGCGTTGGCGTACTCCTCGGCATAGCGGCGCAGTTCGTCCAGGCGCGACAGATGGGTGTCGAGCACGCGCTGGCGTTCGGCCAGGTCGCGGGCGACCGCGTCCTCGTGTTCCTGGGCCCGCTTGAGCAGGGGATCGATGCGCTTGGACTGGTTCATGGCTTAACTCTCTTGTTCCACCAGGCGCTGCAGCGCCGCCTGGCTGTGCGGGAGATCTGCGGCCTTGGCAACGTCCTGGCCGAGGAACTCCATGATTTCCGGCCAGCGTTCCAGGGCTTCGTCGGTGGCCGCGTCGTTACCACGCTGGTAGGCACCGATCGCGATCAGGTCACGGTTGGCCGAGTAGGCCGAGACCAGTCGCTTCAACTTGCGGATGCGCAGGCGCCACGGCTCGTCGGCGATTTCCGTGACCACGCGGCTGACCGACGATTCGACGTCGATGGCCGGGTACAGGCCGCTGTCGGCCACCCGGCGCGAGAGCAGGATGTGGCCGTCGAGGATCGCGCGTGCGGCGTCGGCGATCGGATCCTGCGGATCATCGCCTTCGGTCAGTACGGTGTAGAACGCGGTGATCGAGCCGCGGCCCTTTGCGCCGTTGCCAGCGCGTTCGACCAGCGCCGGCAGCTTGGCGAACACCGAGGGCGGGTAACCGCGGGTGGTCGGTGGTTCACCGACCGACAAGCCGATCTCGCGCTGCGCCTGGGCGAAGCGGGTCAGCGAGTCCATCAGCAGCAGCACGTTCAGGCCCTGGTCGCGGAACCACTCGGCGATGGCGGTGGCACGGTAGGCACCGTGCAGGCGCGCCAAGGGTGGCCGGTCGGCGGGGCTGGCCACCACCACGGCGCGGCGCAGGCCTTCCTCGCCCAGCGTGGTCTCGACGAAATCGCGTACTTCGCGGCCTCGTTCACCAATCAGGCCGACCACGATCACGTCGGCAGCGGTGTAGCGGGTCATCATGCCCAGCAGCGTCGACTTGCCGACGCCGGAACCGGCGAACAGGCCGACACGCTGGCCGCGGCCGATCGGCAACAGCGCGTTGATCGCGCGCACGCCCACGTCCAGCGGCTGGGTGATCGGTTCACGCGCCAACGGATTGATCGACACGCCGGCCATGCCGACATGCCCTTCTGCGCGGATCGGGCCCTTGCCATCCAGCGGCACGCCGTCGCTGTCGATGACGCGGCCGAGCAGGCCTTCACCCACTTCCACGCCGCCACGCCGCGCCGACGGTACCACGCGGGCGTTGGGCAGCAGGCCGTGCAGTTCGGCGCTGGGCATCAGGTAGGTGCGCTCACCGGCAAAGCCGACCACTTCGGCATCGACCCAGCCACCATCGACCACTTCCACCTTGCAGCTGGCGCCCAGCGGCGCCTCGCAGCCGACCGCTTCCAGGGTGAGCCCGACCGCGCGGCGCAGCACGCCCTCGCGGATCAGCCCACGGCCATGCGCGGTATCCACGCGCAGGCCGTCCAGGCGCCGGGCCAGGCGCAGGTTGCGGGCCACGGCCCAGTCGGCCGGCGGTGGCGTCGTTTGCGGTGCGGCGCTCATGCCGTCGCCCCGGTCTGGCGGATCACCGCATCCAGCGCACCGCGCAGGCGGGCCTCCAGGGTGCCGTCGATGCGTACGGCTTCGGCGTGCACGCGCAGGTCGCCACGGCTGAGGCTGGTATCCGGTACCAGGCGCTGCGCCGGCGACAGGTTCAGCAGCGGGGCAAGCGCGGCGATGTCATCCGGGTGCAGCCGCACTTCCACCTCGCGGGTGCTGCCGCCCACGGCGTCAATCGCTTCGCCGACCAGCTGCGCCAGCAGTGCCGGCTCGGCCTCGTAGGCGCGGCCGACCAGCGCGCCGGCGATGCGCACCGCCAGTTCACCAAGGGCGCCGACCACTTCGTTCTCCAGCCGCACCAGCGGCCGGCTGAAGTTGTCGAGGATGCCTTCGATCTGCGCGGCGAGGCGACGCACCTCCGCCTGGCCCTGGCCGTACCCTTCGGCATGGCCCTGATCGAATCCTTCCTTCTCCGCGCTGTCCTGGATCGCCTGGATTTCCTCCAGGGTCGGCAGCTGCAGCGGCGGCTCCGGTTCGTGTTCCGGGTCCGGCTCGGTGAGTTCGAACGCGTCCTCCTGCTCCAGCGCCGGTTCGGGCTGGGCCAGCAGGTCCGGGGCAAGCCAGCGCACGACGTTGCTCACAGCATGGCCTCCGCGCTGCCGCCGATGGTGACGGTGCCTTCATCGGCCATGCGCTTGACGATGGCCAGGATCTCGCGCTGCGCGCCTTCCACGTCGGACAGGCGCACCGGCCCGCGGGCTTCCATGTCTTCCAGCAGGATCTCGGCCGCGCGCTGCGACATGTTGCGGGTGATCTTGTCGCGCACCTTGATGTCGGCGCCGCGCAGGGCCAGGCCCAGGCGCTCGCCGCTCACCTCGCGCAGCACCAGCTGCATCTCGCGGTCGTCCAGGTCGACCAGATCGTCGAACACGAACATCAGGTCCTGGATGCGGTTGCTCAACGGCGCATCGATGCGGGCGATTTCGCCCAGGATCGCCTGGTCCTGGCCGCTGTCCATGAAGTTCAGGATGTTGGCCGCGCACTGCACGCCACCGATGTTCGACGACTTCAGGTTCTGGTTGCCGGCGAACTGGCGCTCCATGATCTCGTTGAGTTCATTGAGCGCGTTCGGCGGAATGCCGTCGAGGGTAGCGATGCGCAGCAGCACGTCCACGCGGGTACGGTCCGGCAGCAGCTTCAGCGCGTCGGCGGCCTGGTCGGTTTCCAGGTGCGCCATCACGATGGCGATGATCTGCGGGTGCTCGTTGCGCACCAGGTCGGCCACCGCACGCGGGTCCATCCACTTCAGCGCGTCCAGGCCGGTGGTGTTGCGGCCGAGCAGGATGCGGTCGATCAGGTTGCCGGCCTTCTCGCTGCCCAGCGCCTGCACCAGCATGTTGCGGATGTAGTCGTCCGAGCCAACGCCGAGTGAGGTCTTCGAGCCCAGCTCCTGGCCGAACTGGTCCATCACCCGTTCCACCTGCTCGCGGGTGATGTCGGTCATGGTGGCCATGGCGATGCCGATTTTCTGCACCTCCTTGGGTTCCATGTGGCGCAGCACTTCGGCCGCGTCCAGCTCACCCAGCGAAAGCAGCAGTACGGCGGCGCGCTGCACGCCAGTCAGTGCGGCCTCAGTCATTTGCCACCCAACCCTTGACCACCTGGGCCACGCGCTTGGAGTCGGTCTTCACGGCTTCACGCGCCATCCGCAATCGTTCCTCATATGAATCCACCGGCAGGGCCAGTGCTTCCGGCCCGCCCAGGCTGGCCCGGTCAGCGCCCAGCGCCGGCAGCGGCATGCCATCGTCATCGACCAGCTGCACGTCCGCGGTATGCGGCTCGAGTGCCTGTTCGTCATTCTTCCTGCTCTGGCCGGTGATCGCGCGCAGCGCCGGACGCAGCACGCCGAACAGCAGCGCCAGCACCACCACCGCGCCAAGCAGCATGCGGCCGGCATCGTGCACCCACGGCAGCTCCCACCACGACGGGCCTTCGACCGGCGTGGTGTCACGCACGAACGGGGCATTCATCACCGACACGGTGTCGCCACGCTCGGCGTTGAAGCCGACGGCCTGCTTGACCAGCGCTTCGACGCGGGTCAGTTCGGCAGCCGACAGCGGCTGCGGGCTCATCTTGCCGTTGGCGCCGGCGCGCGGCACGTTGTCCACCAGCACCGCCACCGAGACGCGCTTGATGCGGCCGGCCGGCTGGCGGGTGTGCTGCAGGGTGCGGTCCAGCTCGTAGTTGCGGGTCGCGTTCTTGCTGCTTTCGGTCGGGGCCTGCGCGGTGGCCGGTGCGGCCTGCTGGCCCGGCGGGCTGTTGCTGGTCGCACCCGGCACGCCCTGCGGGCCCGGCGTGCTGGTGGTGTTCTCGCTCATCTGCTCGCTGCGCAGCTTCTGCGGCTCGCCGTTGTAGAGCTCGCGGGCTTCCTCGGTCACCGAGAAATCCATGTCCACGCTCACTTCCGGGTTGACGCGGCCGGGGCCAGTCATCGGTTCCAGCAGTTCGCGGATGCGCTGGTTGAACGAAGTTTCCTGGCGGCGCACCTGCTCGAACTGGGCCGCGTTGACCGCCGCCTCGCTGTTCGGGTCGGTGATGCTGAGCATGCGCCCGCTCTGGTCGACCACGGTCACCCGTTCCGGCGCGAGGTCCGGAATGCTGGCGGCGACCATGTGCACGATGGCATCGACCTGGCTGCGTTCCAGCTGCTGGCCGCCACGCAGTTCCAGGGTGACCGAGGCGCTGGCCACGTCACGCTGGCGGGTGAACGCGCTGGGCTTGGGAATGGCCAGGTGCACGCGCGAATCGCGCACCGGGCGCAGCGTGTTGATGGTGCGCGACAGCTCGGTTTCCAGCGCGTGCTGGTAGCGCGCGCTTTCCACGAACTGGCTGACACCAAAGCCCGGGTCGCGTTCCATCAGCTCGAAGCCCAGCTTGCCGCTGTCGGTCAGGCCGGAGCCGGCGAGCTTCAGGCGGGCATCGTGCAGGTTCTTTTCCGGCACGGTGATGCCACCGGTGGCCGGGTCGAGCGCGAACGGAATCTGCGCGGCGCGCAGCAGGTCGGTCGCTTCAGCGGTCGCCTTCTGGTCCAGGCCGGTGTACAGCGGGACCATGCCCGGCTTCTGTGACCAGAAGAACACGGACAGGCCTGCCGCCACCGCCACCGCGATCATCGCCATCAGGCCCAGCCGACGGGTGATCTGCAGACTCTGCAGGCGGTCGAACCATTGCCCGGCCTTCTCGGCGTTCAGGCTGTCCTTGGAGAGCGTCAGTGCCATGCGTCAACGTTCCTTACAGCGGCATGTTCATCACGTCCTGGTAGGCCTGGACGAGACGGTTGCGGACTTCCACGGTGGCGCGGAAGGCGATCTGGGACTGCTGCGAGGCGACCATCACCTTGGCCAGGTCGGCGCTGGGGTCGCCCATTTCGAAGGCCTTGGCGAGGGCGCCGGATTTCTGCTGCGCGTCGTTGACGCCGGCAATCGCACCACGCAGGGTTTCGGTGAAGCTGGCCGGCTGCACCTGCGGCGCATCCAGCACCGTGCCCGGCAGGGCATTGCTGCGCGGCGTTTCGCCCAGCGGGTTGAGCGCCGGCTGTCCCATCTGGGTCTGATAGGAGCGGATCTGCGAAAGGATCGAAGTGACGGAGTGGGACATCTGCAACGGTTCCAGAAACAGGGATGGGGTTGTCTGCTGGAGCCAGTGCAAGTGCCGTGCCGAAACCGGTTTTCGATTCAGTGAAGTGAGGGTGTGGGGTGGGTGTGTGGTGGCAGGGCTGCGCCCTGCACCCGCCGACGCCACGTCAACATCAACGTCAAAATCGGGCTATGCGTGGGGTGGCGGGCTGGGTCCGGCGGCAGGTGGCCGCGATCTGTTGGAACCAGCTGCTGATGGTGGGTGCCGACCGTTGGTCGGCACGGGGTCGGATCCCGTTGCAACGCAACGGGCTCTGACCCCATTGGCGGCGCCATTTAACCGGCGTCGGTTTTCTGGCCTATGGCTGCAGGGTCCATCGGCCGGAATTCTGGCGCTGGCGCGGTGCGATGGGGCCGTCATGCTGGGTGTAGATGAAACGGCCCTGGCGGTCGCTCTGGCAGGTCAGCAGCAGGGTGTAGTGGGCGGGGCCGGCCGGGTGGGCCTCGGTCATCTGGATTTCCGCGATATGCGGGGCCAGGCGCTGGTAGCGGTAGCTGCCGCCGATGCGGAGGTCGGTGCCGAGGATGTCCAGCACGTACTGGCTGCCAGCAAAGCTGAGCTGCACCATGCGTCCGGCGTTGGGGTTGTCCGGCGCGTACAACGGGTCGCTGAGGTTGGTGAACTGGCGTTGGTCGAGCGCGGCGGGCAGGGTGCAGTTGGCCGCGGTGGCCAGGGCCGGGGAGAGCAGGACGGCGAGCAGGATCAGGTGATGCATGGTGGGACCTCCTTGGGGTGTCCCTGCCATGCTCCGCAGTGCGGCCGCGTTGTTTCTGGGAAAACGTGCAAATGCAGTAGGGTCAGATCCCTTTCCTGGGGAAAGGGATCTGACCCCCGGTCGACCGCGGGCGCCAGAAACACCAACGCCCGGGCAAGCCCAGGCGTTCGTGCCCCCTTCATGCGGGTCGCGCGCTTCAGCCGGCCAGTTCGGCCTGCTCGCGCTCGATGCCGTACTTGCGCAGCTTTTCCACCAGGGTGGTGCGGCGCAGGCCAAGCAGCTGGGCGGCGTGGGCGACCACGCCCTGGGTGCGTTCCAGTGCTTCGTTGATCAGCCCCAGTTCGATGTTGGCCATGTGGTTGCGCAGGTCCAGACCGTCGTCGGGCAGTGCCGCCGGGGCGGCTGCGCGATTGACGGCGATGCCGTGCTCCAGCGCCGGCTGGTTGCCGCTGCCGGGCGTGTGGAACGAGAAGCTGCGCAGGTCCAGGCGTTCTTCGCTGGCAACCGGAGCTGCCGGCACCGCTGCGGCCACCGCTGCCAGCGCGGCATCGCCACGATAGCGGGCCGGCAGGTCCTGCACGCGCACCGAACCACCCGGATGCAGCACGGCCAGGCGCTCGACCAGGTTGGTCAGCTCGCGCACGTTGCCCGGCCATTCGTAGCTGGACAGCGCCTGCAGCGCTTCGGGAGTGAAGCGCACTTCGCCACGGCCGGTGCGGGCCAGCTGCGCGGCGATGGTTTCCACCAGCGCCGGCAGGTCCTCGCGGCGCTCGCGCAGCGCGGGCACGTCGATCGGGAACACGTTGAGGCGGTAGAACAGATCCTCGCGGAACTTGCCCTCGGCGATGCGGGTCTCCAGGTCGCGGTGGGTCGCGGCCACCACGCGCACGTTGCAGCGGATGGTCTGGTTGCCACCGACGCGCTCGAAGCTGCGTTCCTGCAGCACGCGCAGCAGCTTCACCTGCATCGGCAGGCTCATGTCGCCGATTTCGTCGAGCAGCAGGGTGCCGCCCTCGGCCATTTCGAAACGGCCCTTGCGCGCGGTCAGTGCGCCAGTGAAGGCACCCTTTTCGTGGCCGAACAGTTCGCTTTCCAGCAGGTCGGCCGGAATGGCGCCGCAGTTGATTGCCACGAACGGGCCATCGCGGCGCGGCGAGCGCTGGTGGATCGCGCGTGACACCACTTCCTTGCCGGTACCGGATTCACCCAGCACCAGCACGGTGGTATCGAACGCGGCCACCTGTTCGATCATGGTGCGCAGCGCGGTGACCGCCGGGCCGTTGCCGGTCGGGCCCTGGTCCTGCGCGGCACCGGCCTGGTGCTCGGCGTCCAGGCGCTTGAGGCTGGCACGGCGCAGCAGGGCCTCCATCTGCGCATGGCGCAGCGGCGTTTCCAGCGGCCAGATGTTGGCTTCGTGCAGGCCGTGCTGCTGGGCAAACGCAGCGGCATCACCGTCGGCCAGCAGCACCGGCGGCGGCAGGCTGCTGCCGCCCAGCCAGTGGTACAGCGCGGTACTGGCAGCGCTGTCGTCCAGGCTGCCGACGATCACCGCCATCCAGTCGTTCTGGCGCTGGCGGCCCAGGTCGAAGTCGGCTGCGTCGGACACCCAGCGCGGGTTGAAGTCCATGAATTCCAGCAGGGCAACGGTGCGCTCTGCGCGCACGGCGTCGTTGTCCAGCACCAGGATGCGCGATTCGCTCACGACTGTTCCTCCCTGAGGCCTTCCAGGATCGGCATGACTTCCTGGATGTAGGACAGCTTGCTGACAAAGTTGTCGGCGCCGGCGCGCAGCGCGTGTTCGCGGTGCTCGGCGTCGTCGAAGTGGCTGGCGATCACGATGTACGGCGCATCGTCCTGCGACTTGATCAGGCGGGTGGCCTGCAGGCCCCCCATTTCCGGCATGGCCAGATCCATCAGCACCACCTGCGGGCGCAGCGTTTCCGAGCGCTCGATCGCTTCCAGGCCGTTGCCGGCGCTGCCGACGATCTGCAGCCAGTCGATCTTGCGGAAATGGCGCATCGCCGCGTTGATGAAGCCCTCGTGGTCATCGACCAGCAGGACCGTGAGCTTGTTCATGTCCAACATCCTTTTCAGCCCACCCGGGCCAGCTGGGGTTGCCTGGCGCTGAGCCGGCGCCGTTCGCGGGCCGGGGCGATATCCAGTTGTTCTCGGTATTTTGCGACGGTTCGGCGCGCAATGTTCACCCCCTGGCGCGACAGCAGGCCGGCAATGGCCTCATCGGCCAGCGGGCGGCCGGCCGGTTCGGCGTCGATCAGGCGGCGGACCATGGCCTTCACCGCCTGGCCGGAGACGCTGGCGCCTTCCAGGCGCACGGCGAAGAAGTGCTTCAGTTCGAAGGTGCCGCGCGGGGTCTGCAGGAACTTGCCGGTGGTGATGCGCGAGACGGTGGACTCGTGCATGCCGATCTCCTCGGCCACTTCCTTCAGGGTCAACGGCGCCATGGCCTCTTCGCCACGGACCAGGAAGGCGGCCTGGCGCTCGACGATCACCCGCGCGGTGCGCAGCAGGGTGTCGTAGCGCATCGACAGGCCGCGGCTGAACCAGCGCGCCTCCTGCAGCATTTCGCGCAGTGCCGGGGCGGCGTCGCTGGTCTCGGCCAGGGCCTGTTCGTACTGGCTGTTGATCGACACGCGGCGGCTGGTGGCCGGGTTCAGTGCGACCTTCCACTGCCCATCAGCGTGCCAGGCGACCACGTCCGGCACCACCACGGCGTTGCGTTCGGGCAGCAGGCTGTCGCCGGGGCGCGGCTGCAGCGAGAGGATCAGGCGCACCGCCTCGCGCACGTCGTCGATCTCGGCGTCGTGCTGGCGGGCGAGGGCGGGGTAGTCGTGGGCCGCGAGCGCGTCGAGCGCGCCATCGAGAATGCGTGCGGCCAGGTGGCGGGCCGGCACCACGCCATGCAGGCTGCGCAGCTGCGCCTGCAGGCCTTCGCGCAGGTCCTGCGCGGCCATGCCGGCGGGCTCGCCATGCAGCAGCTGCTGGCGGATGGCTTCCACGCCGTCGGCAGCGATGTCGAACTGGGCGCTGGCCAGCAGCTGCAGCTGGGCCAGCGGCGCCTGCAGGTAGCCGGCTTCATCGCAGTGGTCCAGCCAGAACGCGGCCACCGCCAGCTGATGGTCGTCCATGTCCAGCGCCAGGCGCTGCAGCACGCGCAGCTGCGGGTCGGTCGACTCGCCAGCGGCGATGCGCGCCATGCGATCGTCGTCGCCGTCCTGCCAACTGGCGCCGGCCACGTCCCACATCGACGGCTCGGGCAGTTCGTCAAAGGCGGCGGTATCGAGGGTGGTGGCACTCGCTTCGGTGGCGTCGGCAGCGGGCGCCTCGGCCTCTTCGATCTCCAGCAGCGGGTTGGAGTCCAGCAGGCGCTGGATTTCCTGCTCCAGGTGCAGGCCATCGAGCTGCAGCAGCCGGATCGACTGCAGCAGTTGCGGGGTGAGGTGGAGTTGCTGGCCCAGCTGGGTCGAGAGTGCAGCCTTCATCGTGGTTCCCCGGCACCGCTCCCCGGCGCCTTGTGGAACGCATCTTGCTTTTGATCCGGCGAGGGCGGAATCGGGGGGTTCCTGATGCATTTCGTGGAACTCCCGACGGGGTGTAGGGGAATTCCCTACACCGACGCGGAAAATTGACGAAATGCGCCGCCAAGTCATTGATTTGTCGTGGCGAAGCCGCTGGGCGCGCGGCGGTCGGGGTACGGATTCCTGTCAGGGAATGTCGGGGTGACGGGATGTCGTCGCCAACGCAGGGTGTCGCGGGGTCAGATCCCTTTCCACGGGAAAGGGATCTGACCCCGATACCGGCGCCTACTCGAGCTCGTGCTGATGGCGTGCGGCCAGCAGCAGCAGGTCATTGGCGCGGCGGCAGCCCAGCGATTCCATCATCCGCGCGCGGTGGGTCTCCACCGTCTTGACGCTGATGCCGAGATCGGCGGCGATTTCCTTGTTGCTCTCGCCCTTGCCGATGCGGCGCAGGATCTCGCGCTGGCGCGGTGAGAGCGCGGCGATGCCGGTGGGTTTCTCGCGGCCCAGCATCGGCGCCAGCATCTTGGCCGAGATCTGCGGGCTCAGGAACACCTGGCCGGCGTGCGCGGCGCGCAGTGCCAGTTCCAGTTCCTGCGGTGCGGCGTCCTTCACCACGAACCCGACCGCGCCACGATCCAGCGCATCGCGCACGTGGGCGGCATCGTCGTGCATGGTCATCATCACCACCCGGGTACCGGGGGCACGCAGGCGGATGTCGCTGAGCGCTTCCAGGCCGGTGCGGCCCGGCAGCGAGAGGTCCATCAGCACCACGTCCGGTGCGTGCTGCAGGGACAGCTGCAGTGCCTGTTCGGCGTTGCTGGCCTCGGCGACGAGCTGCACGTCGGCAAACCCCTGCAGCAGCCGCGCCAGGCCGGCGCGGACAAGGGTGTGATCGTCGACGATGAGAACTCGCACAGGCACGCAGCAGATCCGTGTAGGGGCATCCACCTTAACTTAGCTGAACGGGCGCGCCAAGGGTCGGCCGTGCAGCGCCAAGGGGACGGGTTTCAGCGTGCGCGGCGTGCCTCGGCCACCTGGCGGCGGTGCAGGCGGAACAGGTGCCGCTCCATCGCCATCTCCAGGCCATCGCCCAAGCGCTGGAAGCGCAGCCACAGGAAGTGCCCGCCGCTACCGTCGGCGGCTTCCGCGACGACCTCCACCGGCAGGTCGATGTGGTCGGGCAGCCAGTCGCTGGGCTGCAGGCGCACCACCCCGGCCTGGCCAGGGCTGGCACCGCTGCGCGGACCCAGCTGCAGGCGGATGCCGCGCCGCGACCAGCGCACCGGGCGCAGCGTCAGTTCCTGGCCCTGCTGGCGTACCAGCCGGCCAAGCAGCACCATCGCCAGGTCCAGCTTGGCTTCCAGCCGCTGCAACTGCAGGCTGGCTTCGTTGCGTTCGTCGTGCTCGTCGACGCGGCTGTCCTCGACCAGTGCCAGGCTGCGCAGCAGGCCTTCGGCACTGCTGGTGCGGCCGGCTGCGCTGCCTGCCTGGAACTCGGCCGGCAGCGCCAGTTCGCAGCTGAGCGTTTCGTCGAACAGCTCGCTTTCGGCCGGATGGTGCAGCGACGTGGTCGGCAACTGGGTCATGCCAGCGATTCTGCCTGCAGGTAGGCATGCGCGGCGCGAAGGGAGCGCTGGCCATCGTTCATCTGCGCGGCTACGGCGTCGCGGCGCTGGCGCAGCAGGCCCAGCAGGCTCTGCTGGCGCTCGAACAGGGCGCTCAGCGACGCGTGGTCGGCCGCGGTCAGCGGCTGGCTGAGCAGGGCGTGCAGGGTGCTGTCGTGGCCGTCGAGCAGGCTGTCGGCCCGGTCGAGCGCATCATCGCCCAGCGCCTTCTCGAAGGCATCCAGCTGCGCATGCAGCGCGTGCAGGCTCATGGTGCCACCGCGGCGGGGCGGCGCTGTTCGTGCGGGATCGCGTTCCAGGCGCTGTCGATCTCGCCCAGCAGCTGCAGCGATTCATCCAGCGCGGCGCGATCGTTGTGCAGGTTGGCCTCGGTCAGGCGCTGCAGCACGTAGTCGTACAGCGCAGACAGATTTCCGGCGATCTCGCCACCGGCCTCATGGTCCAGCGAGCCGTTGAGGTGGCCGACGATCGCGCAGACTTCGCCGATCGCCTTGCCCTTGCCGGCCTGGTCACCGCGTTCAAGGCTGGCCAGGGCGCGGCGCACGCGCTCCAGCGCGCCGGCCAGCAGCATCGCCACCAGCTTGTGTGGATCGGCATCGGCGACCGCACTGGTCACCCCCACCTGGCGGTACTGCTCGGCATATTGACGGCTGGAACCGTACATTCGTGATTCTCCTTGCGCGGGGTGCCGTCGGGTGATCGCGGGGACCGGTGCCGACGGCGCGGCGATGATTGCTGTTGCGTCCGTTATCGGTGCATTGCGCGGCAAACTTGAGTGCCGTGCATGTTCCGTCAGCGGTTCAACTGGGCCAGCTGCTGCTGCAGCGCGGTGTTGCTCTGCTGCAGCTTGCCCATCAGGCTGTCCAGCGCCAGGAACTGCTTCTTGTAGCGTTCTTCCACGCTCTTCATGCGCGTGTCGAGGTCCTTGCGGCGCTTGTCGATGTTGTCCAGCGTGGTGTTCAGGCCCTTGGTGCGGGCAACGAAGGCGCCTTCCTTGCCGACCGTGGTGCTGACATAGCCGTCGACCAGCGTGTACAGCTTGCCGGCACCGCCGGTATCACCGGTGATCGCCTGGCGCATCTTCTCCGGCTGGCTGGCCAGTGCGGCGGCGAACTTGGTGGTGTCCAGGATCAGCGTGCCGTCGGCATTGGGATAGCCACGGGTATCCAGGCCGATCGCCTTGGCATCGAGCTTGTCACCGGCCAGGTCCTTGAGCACGCTCGACATCACCGAGCGCAGCTGGCTGGTGGCACCGCGCATCTGCGCATCGCCGGTCAGCGTGGAGGCTTCCTTGGTCTTGGCGTCGTACTTGGTTTCGGTGTTGATCGCCGCCAGTGCAGCGTTGTAGGCGGTGACGAACTCCTGCATCACCTTGGTGGCTGCCGCAGTGTCCGTGCTGATGGTCACCGTGCTGGTGCCCGGCATCTTCAGGTTCAGGGTCAGGCCCGGAACCGCATCGGCCACGGTGTTGCTGGCGCTGACGACCTTCACACCATCGATGGTCAGCTCGGCGTCGGCGGCGGCGGTGTTCTGCTTGAGGCTGTTGACCAGGCCGCCCAGTTTGGCGTCGCTGCCGGCGTATTCGAGCTTGATCGCGTTGGCGGCACCGGTCTTCTCCTGGGCGATCGACAGGTACTGGTTGTCGCCGGAGCTGATCAGGGTGGCCTGCACGCCTTCCTTGCGGCCGGCCGCATCGATCTTGTTGCGGATGGTGGTCAGCGTGTCGCCGTCCTCCACCTCCACGTTCATGGTCTTGGCCTTGTCGCCCACGCCAACGGTCAGCGTCAAGGTTCCGGCAGCAAACGTGTCGGTCTTGGGTACCGAGGTATCGGCGATCAGTTTGTGCGCTGTCGCCAGCGAGGTGACATTGACCACGTGCGTGCCGTTGGAGGCCGCAGCCTTGGTGGTGCCAACGTCATACAGCGCGACCGACGCCGTCAGGATCTCGTCGGTGCCCTTGTCGCCGCCCTTGCTGGCGGTCACCGTGCGCGTGTCGAACGCCGTGGTGGCCTTCAGTGCGGTCAGCGCCGTCTTCAGCTTGTCGAAGGCAGAGGTGATGGTGCCGATCGACGACAACTGCATCTTGGCCTTGGACTGCTGCAGGTTCAGCGCATTGTCGGCGGGCTTGCGGTCAGCTGCGACCAGCTGGTTGACGATGCTGGAAATATCCAGTCCCGAGCCAATGCCACCGTATCCAAAGTCTGCCACGTCGTTTCTCCTGGTATCCGGGCCCGGCCGTCGTGCGGTGGCCCGTCGTCAACGAAAATAGCGGCCTGCGCCGCTGGGTCTTGAGGACTTCGTCGATGCACGTGCCGTGCCAATCGCCTGGCGCGGGTTCTGGCACGCGGGTTGCAGGAGGGCTGGGGCAGGGTGCGGGTAGGTTCACCGCGGGCTGCCGGGAGTCTGCAAAAAGCCCTCCCCCAATGCAGGGGAGGGATCAGGCTACTGACAATCGGGGGGAGACGAAGCCGCCCGGTACGTACAGTCAAAGGTACAGCGCTGAAAGAGAGGTCCGCAGGAGCGGGCGATGCCAAGCCGGTTCGGGAGTGATCCCGGGCCGGGCATGGCCCGCGCCTTCGTGCATCGTGGCTTCCCGGTTGCCGCTACCGTCGGTTCGATCCGACGGTAGCGGCGCCTTCTTGCCGTGGATCAGCGCAGCAGGCTGAGCACGCCCTGCGGCACCTGGTTGGCCTGGGCCAGCATGGCCGTACCGGCCTGCTGCAGGATCTGGGTGCGGGTCAGTTCGGCGGTTTCCTTGGCGAAGTCGGTGTCCTTGATGCGGCTGCG
>NZ_JCAFSR010000016.1:0-42046 GCF_059369475.1 Stenotrophomonas sp. YJH_SMC_65 | reverse complement strand
AGCAGTACCTGCCGGCGCGCTGATCGTCGATTCATAATCCGGGCGGATCCCCGGCCCGGCGCAGCGCGCCGGGCGTTCGCCGACGGTGCGGCCCATGGGCCGCAAACACCGCCGGCTCACCCGCTACAACGGCAAGCCGGTTGACCCGCAGCAGTACCTGCCGGCGCGTTGAGGTAGTGGGACGGGTGGCGCCGGGCAATGCTCGGCGTTCCCGACCTGTAGCGTCGAGCCGTGCTCGACTCACTGTACGCTGGCCGCCGTGGGTGGCCGTTTGCGACCTTGAGTGGCACATCTCAAGCTTCCCGACAAGCCAGGGAAGCGGCATGCTTCAACCGAACCAGCCTCCCGATCCGGTGCCGCATGTCTCGCCCAACAGCCCTTTTCGCGCTGCTCATCGTCGCGCCGTTGGCGACCGCCGCCAGCGATCCACGTGACGTGGTCACCCGCCTCTACGACGCCATCCAGGCGCCGCAGTCGAACGAAACGGCGATTGCTCCGCTGCTGGGTGATGCCCTCCGCTCAGCCATCGATGCGCAGCGTGCATATGAACAGGCCTGCACCGCACTGGCCGCGCCCGACGAGAAGCCGCACATGCTCGACCAGAGCCCGTATCTGTTGGCGCCGGACCGGCCGGAGACGATAACGGTGGGAGCGCCAGGATCGAGCGGTGACGCCACCTGGGTCCATGTCGACATGGCCGTGGGCGACTATCGCTGGACCGACCGGGTCCTGCTGCAGCGGCAGGGCCCGGACTGGAAGGTCATGGATATCCGCTGGGGGCAGGGTGGCAACCTGATCGGTCGGCTACAGGCGTTCTCCGCGTTCCGCTGCACACCTTCGGGCAGCTAGTGCCGGGGCGCACCCGGCGGCTCGAACTCAGCCTTCCAGGATGAAGGCGGCCGCGACCTTGCGGCCTTCGCCGGCCAGAATGTTGAAGGTGCGCGCTGCGGCCGGATTGTTCATCACCTCCAGGCCGATGCCACGCGACAGACAGGCGGCCATCACCACCGCGGGCGGGAATACCTGACGGTCTCCCGTGCCGAGCACGATCAGCGCCGGATTCAGCGCCAGGATCGGCTCCAGGTCCGCCAACTGCAGCGCGGCGGCACTTGCCACCGGCCAGTGCGTGACCAGTTGGTCCGGGGTGAGGAAGAAACTGCCGCCCAGCACCTGCTCATTCACCTTGGCCGAGCGGCCATCTGCGGCACGCAGGCTGTAGGCGTAATCCGGCGGTTCGTGGTTCAGCTGCATGACGGTAGGGCGATCAGCCGCGCGGCAGCACGATCTGGCGCTGTTCCTTGCTCGGGCGGTACAGCACGGCGACGTGGCCGATGCGCTGCACCAGCGCGCTTTCGGTGGCTTCGACGATCTCGCCGATCATCACATCACGGGCGTCGCGATCCTCTGCGGCGACCTTCACCTTGACCAGTTCGTGGCGCTCCAGCACTTCGTTCAGCTCCGCGATGAAGGCTGGGGTCACACCCTTGCCGCCGGTCTGCAGCAGGGCCTTCAGGTCGTGGGCTTGGCCGCGCAGGAAACGGGTCTGGGAGGCGGTCAGGGCGATGGACATGCAGGAAAACACGGTTGAATGGGACGATCAGGGTATCATGAGGACCCCATCAGCCCCTATTTTCAATGGCTACCCGCAGCAAAAGCAGCCAGCGCTGGCTCAAGGAACACTTCTCCGACCCCTTCGTGAAGAAGGCGCAGGCCGAGGGCATGCGCTCGCGCGCCGCCTACAAGCTCGAAGAGCTGCTCGAACGTGACCGCCTGCTGAAGCCGCACATGGTGGTGGTCGACCTTGGCGCGGCCCCCGGCGGCTGGTCTCAGCAGGTTCGGAGACAGATCGGGGACACCGGTCGTGTGCTGGCGCTGGACATCCTGGACATGCCGCCGCTGGCCGGCGTGGAGTTCCTTCATGGTGACTTCAGGGAAGAAGCCGTCCTATCGCAGTTTGAAGCCATGCTCGGGGATCAGCCGGTAGACCTTGTGCTGTCGGACATGGCCCCCAATAAGAGTGGTGTGGGTGCGGTCGACCAGCCGCGGATGATGCACCTGGCGGAGCTGGCCCTGGATTTTGCCGACAACCACCTGAAGACCGGTGGGGCGTTCCTGATCAAGCTGTTCCAGGGTGAGGGCTTTGACGACTACGTGCGCGACATGCGCCGCCGTTACGACAAGGTCTCCATCCGCAAGCCGGAGGCGTCGCGCAAGCGCTCTCCCGAGGTGTATGCCTTGGGTCAGGGAAAACGCGCCCACATGAAGTAAGCTCGCAACGTACGCAAGTTCGACCCCAACGCAACGCCAGCACTGAGAGGAACACCGGAGCCAATGAGGATGAACGACTTGACCAAGAACCTCCTGCTATGGGTGGTCGTCGCCGTCGTGCTGATGGTGGTCTTCCAGAGCTTCTCGCCGAAGTCCTCCGGGGCCGGCGCGCAGGGCGCGTCGTACTCGCAGTTCCTGGACCAGGTGGACAGCGGCAACGTGCAGAAGGTCGCCTTCGGCGGCGACATGCGCGGGGGCACCAGCCAGCTGACCTACACCACCCGCGGTGGGCAGTCGTCCACCATCACCGCGCCGTTCGATCGTGACCTGATCAACGTGCTGCGCACCAAGAACGTGGAGATCGTGCAGGAGGAGCCGTCCAGCGGCATTTCCCTGGGCGCGATCCTGATGAATTTCCTGCCGGTCATCCTGATCATCGGCTTCTGGCTGTTCATCATGCGCCAGATGCAGGGCGGTGGCGGCGGTGCCAAGGGCGCGATGTCCTTCGGCAAGTCGCGCGCCAAGCTGCAGGGCGAGGACCAGATCAAGGTCACCTTCGCCGACGTCGCCGGCTGCGACGAGGCCAAGGAAGAAGTGGGCGAGCTGGTCGACTTCCTGCGCGACCCGTCCAAGTTCACCAAGCTGGGCGGCAAGATTCCGCGCGGCGTGCTGATGGTGGGCCCGCCGGGTACCGGCAAGACGCTGCTGGCCAAGGCCATTGCCGGCGAAGCCAAGGTGCCGTTCTTCTCGATCTCCGGTTCGGACTTCGTGGAAATGTTCGTCGGCGTGGGCGCCAGCCGCGTGCGTGACATGTTCGAGCAGGCCAAGAAGCACGCCCCGTGCATCATCTTCATCGACGAAATCGACGCCGTCGGTCGCCACCGTGGCGCCGGCCTGGGCGGCGGTCATGACGAGCGCGAGCAGACCCTGAACCAGCTGCTGGTCGAGATGGACGGTTTTGAAGGCGGCGAAGGCGTGATCGTGATCGCCGCGACCAACCGTCCGGACGTGCTGGATCCGGCGCTGCTGCGTCCGGGCCGTTTCGACCGCCAGGTGGTGGTCGGCCTGCCGGACGTGAAGGGCCGCGAGCACATCCTGAAGGTCCACATGCGCAAGCTGCCGCTGGCCGACGATGTCGAGCCGATGGTGATCGCACGTGGTACCCCGGGCTTCTCCGGCGCCGACCTGGCCAACCTCTGCAACGAGGCGGCCCTGTTCGCCGCGCGCGGCAACGAGAAGGAAGTCCGCATGGACCACTTCGACCGTGCCCGCGACAAGATCCTGATGGGTGCCGAGCGCCGCTCGATGGCCATGAGCGAGGACGAGAAGACCCTGACCGCGTACCACGAAGCGGGTCACGCCATCGTCGGCCGCCTGGTGCCCGAGCACGATCCGGTCTACAAGGTCACCATCATTCCGCGCGGCCGTGCGCTGGGCGTGACGATGTACCTGCCGGAAGGCGACAAGTACTCGATGAACCGCGTGGCGATCCAGTCGCAGCTGTGCTCCCTGTACGGCGGCCGTGTCGCCGAAGAGCTGATCTTCGGCGAGGACAAGGTCACCACCGGCGCCTCCAACGACATCGAGCGCGCAACCAAGATGGCCCGCAACATGGTCACCAAGTGGGGCCTGTCGGAGCAGCTCGGCCCGATCGCCTATGGCGAAGAGGACGACGAGGTGTTCCTGGGGCGTTCGGTCACCCAGCACAAGAGCGTGTCCAACGACACGGCGCGCCGGATCGACGAGGAAGTGCGCAACATCCTCGACAAGGCCTATGCCCGCACCACCCAGCTGTTGACCGAGAACATCGACAAGCTGCATGCGATGTCGCAGCTGCTGCTGCAGTACGAGACCATCGACGCACCGCAGATCGACGCCATCATGGAAGGCCGCGATCCGCCGCCGCCGGCGGGCTGGAGCAAGTCGAACAAGGACGGTGGCAACGACAAGGGCGGCGACGCCCGCCCGCTGCCGCCGATCGCAGGCCCGGCCGAATCGCATTGACGGCCCGCTGCACGTGACACCAGACGAGGCCGGGGAAACCCGGCCTTGTCGTTTCCGGGCCTTCGGCCCCTTCCGAACCGAACTGATGCTGGAGCCTGCATGTCCGCCCCGAAGCCCGAACCGATTTCCCACACCGCCGAAATGATCATCGCCACCGTGGTCGGCGTGGGCGTAGGGCTGGGCGCCGACAACCTGCTGCTGGGCTGCGTGGTGGGTATCGGTGTCGGCATCGTGCTGAGCATCGCCAGAACCCTGTACGTGGACCGCAAGCGTCGGCGGCGTTGACGGCGCCGCGGCAGGGCTGCGCCCTGCACCCGCGGTAGTGCCGGCCGCTGGCCGGCAACCTCAGCAGCAACAGCAGCAGCTGCATTCCGCGATTTGGTGGGGCGGTGTCGGAGGGCGGGGACGCCGTGAACCCATCCATGGGGGCTTGGCAGCCGCATCCATGCGGCTGACACCCCGCCCTCCGACACCGCCCCACCTCTGACAGATTCCGGCCGCTGTTGGTAGGTGTCGACCTTGGTCGACACGGTAGATCCACGCCATGCGTGGATGAATCTCTGTCAGATATCGAATCAATTCGGGGTCAGATCCGTTTTCCGTAGGAAAACGGATCTGACCCCACGCCATCCCTCAGTACACCTGCTGTTGCTTCGGCTGTTGCTTCAGCTGTTGCTGTAGCCCGGGCCTCTGCGGGTGCAGGGCGCCGCCCTGCCGAACTAAACTACCCGCCGTCGTCCCTGCAGGATTGCCCATGTTCGATACCTCGCCCCAGCTCGATTGCGCCGGCCGCATCCTGCGCCTCGACCGTGCCCGGGTCATGGGCATCGTCAACGTCACCCCGGACTCCTTCTCCGATGGCGGCGCGCATGACACCACCGAGGCTGCGGTCGCCCATGGCCTGAAGCTGGTCGAGGAGGGCGCCGACCTGCTCGATATCGGCGGCGAATCGACCCGCCCGGGCGCTGCGCCGGTATCGGTCGAGGAGGAGCTGCGCCGGGTGATTCCGGTGATCGAGCAGCTGGCCGCACGCACCCGGGTGCCGATCAGCATCGACACCTTCAAACCGGAGGTGATGCGCGCGGCGGTGGCCGCTGGCGCCGGCATGATCAACGACATCTTCGCCCTGCGCCAGGCCGGTGCGCTTGAAGCTGCCGCCGAAACCGGCGTGCCGGTGGTGCTGATGCACATGCAGGGCGAGCCGGGCCACATGCAGGCCGATCCGCACTACGACGACGTGGTCGCCGAGGTGCATGGTTTCCTGGTGCAGCGCCTGTTCGCTGCCGAGATGGCGGGCATCGCGAAGAAGAACCTGCTGATCGACCTTGGTTTTGGCTTCGGCAAGAGCACCGCCCACAACATGACCCTGCTGGCGCGTTCGGAGCGCTTCCTGGAACTGGGGGTGCCGGTGCTGGCCGGCCTGTCACGCAAGCGCAGCCTGGGAGAACTCACTGGCCGCGACACGCCCTCCGAACGCGTGGCGGCTTCGGTGGCCGCGCACCTGATCGCGGTCCAACGTGGCGCGCGCATCGTGCGCGTGCATGACGTGGCGGCCACCGTCGATGCGCTGAAGATCTGGCAGGCAGTGGAGGCCGTGCCGACGCCCCGTGCCGACGCTGCGCCGACGATCCTCTGGCCGGACGAAGACTGATGGGCGTCGATCGGCGGCCGCTGGCGATCGCCGTGATGGGGCCGACCGCCAGTGGCAAGACCGCCACCGCAATCGCTTTGGCACAGCAACTGGACGGCGAAATCGTCAGCGTCGATTCGGCGCTGGTATACCGCCACCTGGACATCGGCTCGGCCAAGCCTGATGCGGCCGAGCGTGCACAGGCGCCGCACCATCTGCTGGACCTGCGCGATCCCTGGCAGACCTATTCGGCGGCCGAGTTCGCCGCCGATGCCGGCCGGGTCGTGGCCGACATCGTGGCACGCGGCAAAACGCCGATCCTGGCAGGTGGCACGGGGCTGTACTTCCGGGCCCTGCTGCAGGGCCTGTCGCCGATGCCGGAGGCCGACCCGGTGATGCGCGAAGCACTCAGCACCGAGGCGGCCGAGCGGGGCTGGGCGGCATTGCACGCAGAGCTGGCCGAGGTCGATCCGGCCGCCGCCGCACGCATCCATGCCACCGACCCGCAACGCATCCAGCGGGCACTGGAGGTCTATCGCCTGACCGGCACGCCCATCACTGAATGGCAGCGCCGTCCGGGCGTGGCGCCGCTGCCGGTGCGCACCCTCAAGCTGATCCTGGCCCCGCGTGACCGCGCGGTACTGCACCAGCGCATCGAGGCGCGCTTCGACACCATGCTGGCGCAGGGCTTCCTGGACGAAGTGCGGGCACTGCGCGCGATGCCGGAAATGGCCGCCGTGGAGGCCCCGTTGGACCTGCCGGCGGTGCGTGCGGTCGGCTATCGCCAGGCCTGGGAGTACCTGGACGGGGAGGGTGATGCCGCCCGTTTCCGTGACAAGGCGATCTTCGCCACCCGCCAGCTGGCCAAGCGCCAGCTGACGTGGCTGCGCGGCGAGCTTGATGCGCGCTGGTTCGACCCCCATATCGACCAGGAGCGCCTTGCCGGCGCGGTGTCGGCCTTCGTCGCACGCTGAACCCCCGCCAGCCGTGTAACATCATCGGTCGGCGGGCGGCTCGGGGGCCGTGGCAACCGTCGGCAACCCAATAAGAACAATAATCAGGAGTGTGCAATGTCCAAGGGGCAATCGCTGCAGGATCCTTTCTTGAACGCACTGCGGCGCGAGCGCGTGCCGGTTTCGGTGTACCTGGTGAACGGCATCAAGCTGCAGGGCACGATCGAGTCGTTCGACCAGTTCGTGGTCCTGCTGCGCAACACGGTCAGTCAGATGGTCTACAAGCACGCCATTTCCACGGTGGTTCCGGCACGCAACGTGAAGGTCGGTCCGGGCGGTGGTTACGTGCAGTCGGGTGAAGGTGGTCAGGCAGGTGATGAAGCAGACGAGTAATACCGGAGCGGTGAATGTTTGACCGCTCGAAAAAGGGCGAACACGCCCTGTTGATCCAGCCCCATTTCGGCAAGCTGGAAGACGATGTGCTGGAAGAGTTCGGTGATCTGGCCCGCTCGGCTGGGGCCAGCATCGCCGCGACGATCACCGCGCGCCTGGACCGTCCGAATCCGTCAACCCTGATCGGCAGCGGCAAGCTGGACGAGATCAAGGCCGCGGCCGATGCCAGTGGCGCCGACCTGATCCTGGTCAACCATGCGCTGAGCCCGGGTCAGGAGCGCAACCTGGAACGCTTCCTCGAGCGCCGGGTGATCGACCGCACCGGTCTGATCCTGGACATCTTTGCCCAGCGTGCACACAGCCACGAGGGCAAGCTGCAGGTCGAGCTGGCGCAGCTGCGTCACCTGGCCACGCGATTGGTTCGCGGCTGGACCCACCTGGAGCGCCAGCGCGGCGGTTCGATCGGCCTGCGTGGCCCGGGTGAGACCCAGCTGGAAACCGACCGCCGCCTGTTGCAGAAGCGGGTCGAGCAGCTGCAGAAGCGCCTGGAGAAGGTTGAAGTGCAGCGCACCCAGATGCGCCGTGCGCGCGTGCGCAGCGAGCTGCCGCGCGTGGCCCTGGTGGGCTACACCAACGCTGGCAAATCGACCCTGTTCAACGCCATGACCGGCGCCGAGGCCTATGCCGCCGACCAGCTGTTCGCCACGCTGGACCCGACCGTGCGCCGCGTCGCGGTCCCGGGCGGCAGCGTGGTGCTGGCCGACACCGTCGGTTTCGTCCGCGACCTGCCGCATGATCTGGTCGCCGCGTTCCGCTCGACGCTGTCCGAGGCACGCGAGGCCGATTTCCTGCTGCATGTGGTCGACGCCGCCGATCCGCACCGCGAGGAGCGCATCGCCCAGGTGGACGAGGTGCTGACCGCGGTCGGTGCCGGTGACCTGCCGCAGCTGCTGGTGTTCAACAAGATCGACCGCATCGACGGTGCCGACGTCCGCCACGATGGCCAGGATGGCGTGCCCGACGAGTCGCGTCGTGAACGTGTCTGGATTTCCGCGCGTGACGGGCAGGGCCTTGAGCTGCTGCAGGCAGTGCTGGGCAAGCGCCTTGGCCTGCAGCACGTGACCGGTGAATTGCGCCTGCCGCCGGATGCCGGCCGCCTGCGTGCGCGCCTGCACCAGCTGGAAGTGATCCGCAGCGAACAGGCCGATGAAGAGGGCTGGCTGCTGCAGGTGGACCTGCCGATTGCCGAAGCCGAGAAGCTGGCCGCCGGTGCCGATGGCGCGCCGATCCGGGCGCTGCTGCCGGAGAAACTGCCGGAGTGGTGAGCTAGCGGCCCATGGCTGGTGGTGCCGGCCGCTGGCCGGCAACGCAATCGTGCCGGAGGGGCGCGACATCCGGCTGTCATCTGCGGTACAACGGGGTTCTTCACCCCACCGTCATGCCGATGTCCATCCCCACCGACGCCGATCTCAATGCCCAGTCCGCCGCGCTCGGGCAGCGCCTGCAACAGGCCTCGCTGCAGCTGGTCACGGCCGAAAGCTGCAGTGGCGGCTGGATCGCCAAGTGCATGACCGACATCGCCGGTTCTTCGGCGTTCTTCGACTGCGGCATGGTGGTCTACAGCTATGAAGCCAAGCAGCGCCTGCTGGGCGTGCGTGCGCAGACGCTGGAACAGTTCGGCGCGGTCAGTCGCGAAACCGTTCTGGAGATGGTGTCCGGTGCGCTGGTCAATTCCGGTGCCGGCATCGCCGTGGCGGTGACCGGTATCGCCGGCCCCGGCGGTGGCAGTCCGGACAAGCCAGTCGGCAGTGTCTGGATCGGCTGGAAGCGCCGCGGTGGCTACGCCCGCGCCGAGCTGTTCCAGTTCGATGGCGACCGCGAAGCCATCCGCCGGCAAACCGTGGCGGCGGCATTGCGCGGTATCGACGCCCAGCTGTGACATGCTGCTCCGGTAACCGTCCGGAGCACGCATGATGTGGGAAACGCTGGGCACGGTCCGTGACCTGGGCCGACTGCAGGAAATCGCCGTTGTCCTGATCCGCTACGGCTTCGGCGACGTGGTTCGGCGCATCGGCCTGGCCAGCACGCTGGAGCGTGCAGGGCGCCTGTTGCACTGGAACGAGGACCGGCAGGAGCTGCTGCGGATGACCGCACCGGTGCGCGTGCGCAGTGCGATGCAGGATCTTGGCCCGACCTTCGTCAAGCTTGGCCAGGTGCTGGCAACGCGCGTCGACCTGTTGCCGCCGGAGTGGATTGCCGAGCTGTCCGAACTGCAGAACGCGGTGCCGGCCCTGCCGTACGCCGAGATCCGCGGGCAGCTCGAAGCCGACCTGGGCGCGTCGCCGGCGGAGGTATTCGCCTTCCTTGACGAAACCCCGATGGCCGCCGCCTCGCTGGCGCAGGCCCATCGCGCGCGGCTGCATGATGGTCGTGAGGTGGTGCTGAAGGTGCGGCGTCCCGGCATCCGCGACGTGGTCGAGGCCGACCTGCGGCTGCTGGCGCGGCTGGCCGAGATCGTCGAGGCCCGGTTGCCGGACCTGCGTCGCTATCGCCCGGCCGAGGTCGTGCAGCAGTTCACCGTATCGCTGCGCCGTGAGCTGGATTTTGCCGCCGAATGCCGCAATGCCGAACGCATCGCGCGCAACTTCAGCGGCCGCGACGACATACTGATTCCGAAGGTGCACTGGCAGTGGACCTGCGAGAGCCTGAACGTGCAGGACTTCGTCGACGGCATTCCCGGCCGCGATCTGGCTGGCGTCGATGCGGCGGGCCTGGACCGGCGCGAGCTGGCGCGGCGTGGCGCCGGCATCGTGCTGAAGATGGTGCTGGAGGACGGCAGCTTCCACGCCGATCCACACCCCGGCAACATCATCTACCTGCGTGACGGCCGCATCGGCGTGATCGATTTCGGCATGGTCGGCGCGCTGTCCGAAGTGCGCCGCTTCCAGGTCGCGCAACTGCTGCACGGCCTGGTCGAGCAGGACCCGCAGGGCGTGGCGGACGTGCTGCTGGACTGGGCCGGCGGCGTGGAAGTGGACGAGAACCGGCTGCAGCACGACATCAGCCAGTTCGTCGACCAGTACCGTGGCGTGCCGCTGAAGGATCTGCGCATCGGCCTGATGCTGGGCGACATCACCCAGCTGCTGCGCAGCTACAGCCTGACCCTGCCGGCCGACCTGGCACTGATGATCAAGGCCTTCCTGACCCTGGAAGGCATGGGCCGGCAGCTGGATCCGGATTTCGACATGGCCAGCGCCGCCCGCCCGTTCCTGGAGCGCGTGGTGCTGCAGCGTTATGCGCCCAGGGCGCTGCTCAAGCGCGGCCGGCGCAGCCTGTTGGGCCTGGTCGACTTCGCCGGCGAGTTGCCGCGCGACCTGCGCAAGCTGGTCCAGGCAGCGCGCCGTGGGCGCCTCCAGCTGAAGGTGGAGACCACCGCGCTGCAGGGCTTTGGCGAGCAGGTGAACCGGGCCGCGAACCGACTGGTGGTGGGCGTGATCACGGCCGCGCTGATCATCGGCTCGTCGATCGTGATGCACAGCGTCGGCGGGGTTTCCAGCCGCTGGTTGCTGGCGCTGGGCGTGTGCGGATTCATCGGCGCCGGCTTCTGCGGCGTATGGATCCTGGTTTCGATATGGAGAAGCGGTAAGCACACGTAGCCAGGTGCACGAAGTGCGCCTGTTGCGGTTCCACAGGAACCGCAGAATCGCGCAGCGATTCCTGTAGAGCCGAGCCATGCTCGGCTGCTCTTGCCTGGGTCGGCCCCGTCATTCGCGCGACTGCCGAGCATGCCTCGGCCCAACAAGCCCGCACCACCCCGATCGCCCCGGCACTTGCAGTCGCGCATATTAGTAGTAATACTACTAACCATGGACCTGACCGACACCCAGCAGGCGATCCTGCAGTTGATCGCCGAGCGTATCGAGAGCGAAGGCGCACCGCCGTCGCAGACTGAAATCGCACGCGCATTCGGCTTCAAGGGCGTGCGCGCGGCCCAGTACCACCTGGAAGCCCTGGAGCAGGCCGGCGCGATCCGTCGCATCCCGGGTCAGGCCCGCGGCATCCGCCTGGTGCAGGCACCGCCGGTCGAGAAGCTGGCCGAGCCGGGCCTGGCCGACAGCGTGCTGCGGCTGCCGGTGCTGGGCCGGGTTGCGGCCGGCCTGCCGATCGGCGCCGACATCGGCTCGGACGATTTCGTGGTGCTGGACCGGGTGTTCTTCTCGCCGGCGCCGGACTACCTGCTGAAGGTGCAGGGCGACTCGATGATCGATGAGGGCATCTTCGACGGTGACCTGATCGGCGTGCACCGCACCCGCGACGCCCATTCCGGGCAGATCGTGGTGGCCCGCATCGATGACGAGATCACGGTCAAGCTGCTGAAGATCGCCAAGGATCGCATCCGCCTGCTGCCGCGCAATCCCGACTACAAGCCGATCGAGGTGCTGCCGGATCAGGACTTCGCGATCGAGGGCCTCTATTGCGGCCTGTTGCGGCCCAACCGTTGACCCGTTCCGTAGCGCATTACCCCGCGGTCTTTTGTGGCGATTCTCTGGTTCCACTGAGGTTGGTACGGATGTCCGATAATTCTTTTCAGAGCGCCGGGCAGAATCTCAGCCTGTGCGATACGTCCGACTTAAAGTGAGCCCATGGCAAAGAAGACCCCCAAAGACAGCACCTCCAACGACACGACCTCTGCAAGGACCAATCCGATGGACGAGAACAAGAAGCGCGCCCTCGCTGCAGCTCTGGGCCAGATCGAAAAGCAGTTCGGCAAGGGCTCGGTGATGCGCATGGGCGACCGCGTGGTCGAGCCCGTCGAAGCCATCCCGACCGGTTCGCTGATGCTCGACATCGCGCTGGGCATTGGTGGTCTGCCAAAGGGCCGTGTCGTTGAGATCTACGGGCCGGAATCCTCGGGCAAGACCACCTTGACCCTGCAGGCCATCGCCGAATGCCAGAAGATGGGCGGCACCGCGGCCTTCATCGACGCCGAGCACGCGCTGGACCCGATCTACGCCGCCAAGCTGGGCGTGAACGTGGACGACCTGCTGCTGTCGCAGCCGGACACCGGTGAGCAGGCGCTGGAAATCGCCGACATGCTGGTCCGTTCGGGTTCGGTGGACATCCTGGTGATCGACTCGGTTGCCGCGCTGACCCCGAAGGCCGAAATCGAAGGCGAGATGGGCGACCAGCTGCCAGGCCTGCAGGCCCGCCTGATGAGCCAGGCGCTGCGCAAGCTGACCGGCAACATCAAGCGCTCCAACACCCTGGTGATCTTCATCAACCAGCTGCGCATGAAGATCGGCGTGATGATGCCGGGCCAGAGCCCGGAAACCACCACCGGTGGCAACGCGCTCAAGTTCTACGCCTCGGTCCGCCTGGACATCCGCCGTATCGGCGCGATCAAGAAGGGTGACGAGATCATCGGTAACCAGACCAAGATCAAGGTCGTCAAGAACAAGCTGGCACCTCCGTTCAAGCAGGTCATCACCGAAATCCTGTATGGCGAAGGCATCAGCCGTGAAGGCGAGCTGATCGACATGGGTGTGGATGCCAAGCTGGTGGAGAAGGCTGGCGCCTGGTACAGCTACGGTGAAGAACGCATTGGCCAGGGCAAGGACAACGCCCGCGGCTACCTGCGCGACAACCCGACTGTCGCCGCCAAGCTCGAGGCCGAGCTGCGCGAGAAATTCCAGCCGGCCGAAGCGGCCCGCGAGGAAGGCGACGACGAAGGCGAAGACGAATAAGGCTTGCTGTGGGGCAGGGTGGCGCCGTCAGTGACGTCGCCCTGTCCCGCAGGTTCGAATCGCCCAGGGATGGGCTGGGCGCCACGGATGGCGCCACCCTTGGAGTACCCATGTCCGACGCCGAAGACATTCCGACCGGCCGCAAGCGCCGGCCGCGTGAGCAGACCCCCGTGCAACGGGCGTTGGGCCTGCTGGTCCGCCGCGAGCACTCGCGCAAGGAACTCACCCGCAAGCTGACGGCCCGTGGCATCGAAGACGAAGCCGCGCAGGCCGCTGTCGCCAAGTTGACCGAGGCCGGCTGGCAGGACGACACCCGTTTTGCCGAGAACCTGGTGAGGATGCGCGCCAACACCGGTTATGGGCCGATCCATGTCCGCGCCGAGCTGGGGACCCATGGCCTGGACAGTGCCGCGATTGCCGCAGCGATGGACAGCTACGAAGGCGACTGGCAGGAAAACGCCCGTGATCTGGTCCGCCGACGCTTTGGCGAGGCCGGCCCGCAGGACCTGACGCAGCGGCGCAAGGCTGCCGATCTGCTGGCCCGGCGGGGCTTCGACGGCGACAGCATCCGCCGCGCGACCCGCTACGACCCGGATGACTGAGACTGGCGGCGCCGGGCCTGATACCCTTTAGGTTTTCGGCGGTCCCTCGCGACCCTGGCCAACGCGGCCGGTGGTCCGGGTCCGCCGGCCCGCAGACTGCCAGCCCCCAATGAACGCATCCGCCAAATTCACGACATCCCAGATCCGCAGCGACTTCCTTGAGTTCTTCAAGGGTAAAGGCCACACCATCGTGCCGTCGGCGCCGCTGGTGCCGGGCAATGATCCGACCCTGCTGTTCACCAACTCCGGCATGGTGCAGTTCAAGGACGTGTTCCTTGGCGCGGAAAAGCGCAGCTACGTGCGCGCGGCCGACGTGCAGCGCTGCCTGCGCGCGGGCGGCAAGCACAACGACCTCGACCAGGTCGGCTACACCGCGCGCCACCACACCTTCTTCGAAATGCTGGGCAACTGGTCGTTCGGCGACTACTTCAAGAAGGACGCGATCGCCTGGGCCTGGGAGCTGCTGACCCAGGTCTGGAAGCTGCCGGCCGAACGCCTGCTGGTCACCGTGTACCAGACCGACGACGAAGCCTACGAACTGTGGCGCGACATGGTCGGCGTTCCGGAAGAGCGCATCGTACGCATCGGCGACAACAAGGGCGCGCCGTTCGCTTCGGACAACTTCTGGCAGATGGCCGACACCGGCCCGTGCGGCCCGTGCACCGAGATCTTCTACGACCACGGTGATCATATTGCCGGTGGTCCCCCGGGTTCCCCGGACGAAGACGGCGACCGTTTCATCGAGATCTGGAACCTGGTGTTCATGCAGTTCGACCGCCAGCCCGACGGCACCCTGGTGCCGCTGCCGGCGCCGTGCGTGGATACCGGCATGGGCCTGGAGCGCCTGGCGGCGATCCTGCAGCACGTGCACACCAACTATGAGATCGACCTGTTCCAGGCGCTGATCCGCAAGGCTTCCGAGCTGACCGGCACCGCCGACCTGGAGAACAAGTCGCTGCGCGTGATTGCCGACCACATCCGTGCCTGTTCGTTCCTGATCGTCGATGGCGTGCTGCCGTCCAACGAAGGCCGCGGTTACGTGCTGCGCCGTATCATCCGCCGCGCCCTGCGCCATGGCTGGATGCTGGGTGTGCGCCAGCCGTTCTTCAGCAAGCTGGTGCCGACCCTGGTCGAGCAGATGGGCGAGGCCTATCCAGAGCTACCGGCGGCGGTGGACACCGTCACCCGTGCGCTGCAGGCCGAAGAAGAGCGTTTCGCCGAAACCCTCGACGCCGGCATGAAGATCTTCGAGGACGTGGCCGGCAAGGCCAGCAATGGCGTGATCCCGGGCGTTGACGCGTTCCGCCTGTACGACACTTATGGCTTCCCGCTCGACCTGACCCAGGACATTGCCCGCGAGCGCGACCTGACCGTCGACATCGCCGGCTTCGATGCCGCGATGGAACAGCAGCGCGAAACCGCACGGGCGGCCGGCAAGTTCGGCGGCGGCGTGACCCTGCCGGCCGAGCTGGTGGCAACGCTGAGCCCGACCCGGTTCCTGGGCTATGACCGCCTGCAGGCCGACGGTCTGAGCGTGCTGGCCCTGCTCAAGGACGGTCGTCCGGTGCAGTCGGCCGATGCCGGTGATTCGGTCATCGTCATCACCAACCAGACCCCGTTCTATGCCGAATCCGGCGGCCAGGTCGGTGACACCGGCGTGCTGGCCGGCAACGGCGTGCGCCTGGCGGTGGAGGACACCCAGAAGTTCGCCGGCCAGTTCCATGGCCACGTCGGCACCTTGTCCGAAGGCGGCCTGAAGGTCGGCGATGTGCTGTCCGGCCAGGTCGATGGCGAGCGCCGTGGCGCCACCATCCTCAACCACTCGGCCACCCACCTGCTGCACGCCGCGCTGCGCGAAGTGCTGGGCACCCACGTGCAGCAGAAGGGCTCGCTGGTCGCGCCGGACCGCCTGCGTTTCGACTTCTCGCACTTCCAGCCGATCAGCGCGGAAGAGCTGGCGGTGATCGAGCGCAAGGTCAACCAGCAGGTGCGTGCCAACAACGCCGCTGAAGTGCACACCATGGCCATGCAGGAAGCGCTGGACTTCGGCGCGATGGCCCTGTTCGGCGAGAAGTACGGTGAGCACGTGCGCGTGCTGAAGATGGGTGACTACTCCACCGAGCTGTGCGGTGGCACCCACGTCAACCGTACCGGCGACATCGGTCTGTTCAAGATCACCTCCGAGGGCGGTGTTTCCGCCGGCGTGCGCCGCATCGAGGCGGTTACCGGCCAGGGCGCCCTGGACTACGTGGACGCCGAAGAGGCCCGCCTGGCCGAGGCCGCTGAACTGCTCGGTGGCAGCGCTGCCGACGTGGTCGAGAAGATCCGTGCCCTCGGCCAGCGCCAGAAGCAGCTGGAACGCGAACTGGAGGCCGTGAAGGCCAAGGTCGCGGCCGGTGCCACGGCCGACCTGTCCGGCCAGGCCGTCGAGGTCGCCGGCGTGAAGGTGCTGGCTGCCCGCCTGGAGGGCTTCGACGCCAAGGCCCTGCGTGACGCCATGGACCGCCTGAAGCAGCAGCTGGGCGACGCGGTGATCGTGCTGGCCGGTGCCCAGGACGGCAAGGCCGCCCTGGTCGCGGGTGTGAACGGCAGCGCAATGGGCAAAGTCAAGGCCGGGGAACTGTTGTCCCATATCGCCGGTCAGATCGGGGGCAAGGGCGGCGGACGCCCGGACCTCGCCCAGGGTGGTGGCGAGGACGGGCCCGCCCTTGCCACTGCGCTGGCTGCAGTCGTCGAATGGGTCAGCCCCCGCCTGTGATGAACCCTGCCGTCCCCCTCCTTGTAGGAGCGGGACGGCTGACGGTACCATTGCGAATCTTTTCCCTTTGTCGTGGTAGCGCTTCTTGACGGAGCGTCAAGCCGGTGGGGGATACCCTTCCACACGGTTCCATGGAGACTTACAAAAATGTTGATCCTGACTCGCCGCGTCGGCGAAACCCTGATGATCGGTGACTCGGTGAGCGTCACCGTGCTTGGCGTCAAGGGTAACCAGGTGCGTATCGGCATCACTGCGCCGAAGGACGTCGCTGTGCATCGCGAAGAGATCTACCAGCGCATCCAGCGTGGTGATGAAGCCGGTGGCACCGGTAGCGAAAATTCTGCCGAATAACGCTTTACCTTCGCACTCGATTAACGTTATGATTCACGCCCCGCTGAGGTGCAACGCACCAGACGCGGAGAATACCCCGGAGTGATGCCCGAGTGGCCGAAGGGGCTCCCCTGCTAAGGGAGTATAGGGTCAAAAGCTCTATCGAGGGTTCGAATCCCTCTCACTCCGCCAGATACAAAGATGCGCCTGCAGATCCTCGATCTGCATGCGTTTTTCTTTATGGCCGGCCTTCAGAGCCGTATCGTCACGCCGACCTGGAAGCCCCGCCCCGGCAGGGGCGCGATGTACTTCAGCGGCGAGTTGTGCGGCCGCGCTTCTTCATTGAGCAGGTTGCTGCCATTGACGAACACTTCCACGCCTGCGATGTAGCTGTTGCGCACTGGAAGTTCGCGGCTGACCTGCAGGTCGACCAGGTTGAATGCGTCGAGCGGAATTTCCTCACTGACATTGCGACCCAGGTACTTCTGCGCGTCGTAGTAGGTGCTGGACAGTTGTGCCTTCCAGCCTTCGCGCTGCCACTGCAGGTTGGCGCCGTAGCGGTTGGTCGGCATGTTCGGCAGATACTCGCCGTCGTTGTGGGCGCGCAGCGAATCAGGGTGGTCGGCCTTGTTCTTCACCAGGTCGGCGAAGGCGGAGACGTTCAACGTGCCATAGCGGCCCAGGTCCAATGCCTGCGACGCGTCGATCTCGAAGCCCTTCACCGTGGTGTCGGTCTGCTTCCAGTACTTCAGCGGCAGGCGGTTGGCGGTCTGCAGGCCGGAATAGCCGAGATAGAGGTAGTTCTCGTACCGCATCCGGTACGCGGTGGCGGACAGCTCGAAACCGCCGAGGTGGAACAGGCCGGTCAGTTCCAGGTTCTTCGCGCGCTCCGGTTCCAGGTTCTGGTTGCCTTCTTCCTGTGTCATCACGGAATAGTGCGCGTTGCTGGCATACAGCTCGTTGATCTCCGGGGCGCGCTGTGAGGATGAGTAACGGACCTTGGCCGCGAACAAGGGGCCGAGCTCGACGTACGAGCCGAGGCTGTAGCTGTTGAGCCGGTAGTCGCGGTCCTGCAGTTTCGTGTTGGCGGCATTGCGCGCGGTCTTGAAGCGGCTGGGCTGTAGTGCGTGGTCGACCCGTTCGTGGCGTACGCCAGCATCGAAGGTAACCCAGCCGACGTCCAGCGTTTCCTTCAGGAATACCGCATTGCTGCGGGTGTCCACGTCCGGCAGGTAGCGCTGCGAGCCGCTGCCGGTGACATCACGCGACTGATGGCTGAAACCGACCAGGCCGCTGAGCGGGCCGACGCGTTGATGGCTGAGCAGCAACTCGGCCTGGGTGCTCTCGAAATCGTAGTCGTTTGCCCTGGTGGTACCCAGCCGCTCGCCTGAAGTGTTGTCCAGCCTGGACACGCGGAGTTCCGCGCGCTCGAACCACGGCAGCGGATCACGCAGCAGGGCTTCCAGCGCGTAGCGCTGCTGCTTGATCACCACGCCCACCGGCAGGCCATCGGCATGGTTGGAACCGAACGACAGGTTCTGCATCGAGAAGCCCGGCACGCCGTACTCGCTGTCCTTGGCATCGATGCTGACACCGACGTAGCCGCGGTCAAAGAACAGGGTCGAGCCGAAGGCCACCTGCGCGTTGCGCGCATGGCTGTTGCCCAGCCGATGATGGTAGTCGGGCGTCACATCATTGTTGATCTGCTTCTGCACGTATGACGGCGTGCCGGCGACATAGGCAGGATTGACCGGGTTGATATAGGTGCGGCGCTGCCAGACCGAGGTCGGGTTGTTGGTGTAGAACGAGAATTCACCATCGGCCCAGTCAGGATTCTCGGTCATGAACTGGTCGATGTAAGGCTGCGAGGCCTTGTTGTAGATCTGCTGTACGCGTGCTTCCTTCTGGCAGCTGTCGGCCAGCGCCGAGTTGACGCCGCCGGTCGGCGGGAACAGTCGGGTGTTGCAGACACGGGCCTTGCTGTTGCCGGGGATGTCGTAGTGCGAGATGCGCTGGCGCGAGACCTGCAGGTTGGTCGAGAGGTTGCGCTGGTTGTTGAAGTTCATGCGGAAGCCCTGCGCATCGGCGGCATTGAAGCCCTTGCGCAGGACCAGTTCCATCGACTGGTCCTTGTCTTCCATGCTGCGCGAGATCAGGCCCGAATCGATCTCCACGCTGCCGCCGATCGCATTGCCGCCATAGCGCACCGTGTCCGAGGACTTGTTGACGGTGACGCTGCGCACGAACAGTGGATCGAACGGAATGTTGATGTCGCCGCTGATCGCGTTCATGCCGAGGATGGACTGGCCGTCCTGCAGGATCTGCACGCGGTTGCCGCTGAGGCTGCGGATGACCGGGGCGCCTGCGTTCGGCCCGAAAGCACTGTTCTGCACGCCGGAGACGTGTTCGAGCAGGCCGCCGAGGGTGCGGTTCTGCGCCTGCGGATTGTCGACGGTGACCCGGCTGTCGATGCGCGAGGGCTGGGAGGCCTGGACCTGGAGGGTGGGGAGGGTGGGTTCGTCCGCGGCCTGGGCGGTGTGGACGGCGAACAGAATGGCAGCAGCAAGCAGGTGGCGACGCATGGCAGGACTCGTGAAGGCGAAGTGAAATGTTATAACGTCACTCTTTGTATCGGCAAGGACGGATGAGACCTTGCCGCCAGACCGAAATCGCGGGGGCGCGAATGAGGTTGCCGCGTGTTCAGCGCCCCGCCTTGCGCCGGGCGCCGATGCTGTGCACGATCCGAGGCGCTGCGCCCCACAACGCGTCACGCAGAATCTTCTTCGCTGGAACGGAGCAACGTATGAAGCTGTTGTCCGCTGTGTTGTTGTCTGCGCTTTCACTCCCCGCCGTTCCGGCGCTGGCTGTGGAGACTTCGCCTTCCCCCCTGCTGGGGCGCTGGTCGCTGGATATCGCCACGTCTGCGCTACCCGAAGCGCAGCGCCCGAAGCACGTGGTGCTCGAGTTCAAGGACGCCGGTGGTGGCCGCTGGAGCTCGCACGTGGACATCGTCCTGAACGACGGCAAGACCATGAAATCCGACGGCACGCTGGCCCTGGATGGCACGCCCGGCGCCCTGTCCGGCACCTATGGCGCGGACAAGGCCAACCTGAAACTGCCTGCACCGAACACGCTGGTGATGCAGCTGGTGGACCATGGCACGCCGGCCTCCACCCGCATCTACACCGTGGCGGATGACCAGGCGACGATGACCGAGACCAAGGCGTTCTACGGTCATGACGGTACGCCGATCCTGCAGACCAACCTGTTCAAGCGCATGCCGTAGCGATGCTGCATTCACCACGCCCGCAGGGCAGGCGTGGTGAATGCAACGGCCTTACACGGCGGCGGCCGGATCGCGCTTGCCGGTGTCGATGCCGTACTTGTCGATCGCGTCCTGCATCCGCGAGCGTTCGATGCGGCCTTCGTCGGCCAGCGACTTCAGGGCCGCCAGTACGATGAAGTGGCGATCCACTTCGAAGAACGCGCGCAGCGATTCACGCGTGTCGGAACGGCCGAAGCCATCGGTCCCCAATGCGGTGAAGCGGCGGTCGTTGATGAAGGGACGGATCTGGTCGCCGACGATCTTCATGTAGTCGGTGGCCACCACCACCGGGCCTTGATGACCCTGCAGGCACTGCTGCACGTAGGGCACGCGCGGTTCTTCGGCCGGATGCAGCAGGTTCCAGCGCTCGGCGGACAGCCCGTCGCGGCGCAGTTCGGTCAGGCTGGTCGCGCTCCACACATCGCTGGCGATGCCGAAGTCCTGCTGCAGCAGGTCTGCCGCGGCTTCCACTTCGCGCAGGATCGCGCCGCTGCCCATCAGCTGCACGCGTGGCTGCAAGGCGTTGTCGGCGGCTGCCGGATGCAGCAGGTACAGGCCCTTCAGGATGCCGGCTTCGGTGCCTTCGGGCAGTGCCGGCTGCGGGTAGTTCTCGTTGAGTACGGTGATGTAGTAGTAGATGTCTTCCTGGTCGACATACATGCGTCGCAGGCCGTCGTGGATGATCACCGCCAGTTCGTAGCTGTAGGTCGGGTCGTAGGACACGCAGCTCGGGATCACCGACGACAGCACGTGGCTGTGGCCGTCATCGTGCTGCAGGCCTTCGCCCATCAGCGTGGTGCGGCCCGACGTGGCACCGAGCAGGAAGCCGCGGGTACGCGCGTCGGCAGCGGCCCAGGCCAGGTCACCGACGCGCTGCAGGCCGAACATCGAATAGAAGATGTAGAACGGAATCGTGGCCAGGCCGTGGTTGCTGTAGGCAGTGCCGGCGGCGATCCATGAACAGATCGCACCGGATTCGTTGATGCCTTCCTGCAGGATCTGACCGTCCTTGGCTTCCTTGTAATAGCTCAGCTGGCCGGCATCCTGCGGGGTGTACAGCTGGCCCAGGTAGGAGTGGATGCCGATCTGGCGGAACAGGCCTTCCATGCCGAAGGTGCGCGATTCATCGGGCACGATCGGAATCACCAGCTTGCCCAGATCCGGGTCCTTCAGCAGGCTGGTGAGGATGCGCACGAAGCCCATGGTGGTGGACTGGCCGCGATCGCCACTGCCCTGCAGTTGGGTGTTGAAGATCGACAGCGGCGGCAGCGGCAGCGGATCCACCTTGGCCAGGCGCGCCGGCAGCTGCCCACCCTGGATGCGGCGGCGTTCGGCGAAGTAGGCGGCCTCGGCGCTGCCCGGTTCCGGGCGCAGATAGGGCATCTCCTCCAGCTGCTCGTCGCTGACCGGCAGGTTGAAGCGGTCGCGGAAGGCGCGTACTGCATCGGCGCTCATCTTCTTCAGCTGGTGGTTGATGTTCTGGCCTTCGCCGGCTTCGCCCATGCCGAAACCCTTGACCGTCTTGGCCAGGATCACCGTCGGCCGGCCGCGGGTGTTCACCGCCTGCTGGTAGGCGGCGTACACCTTCTGCGGATCGTGGCCACCACGTGCCAGCGCCCAGATGTCGTCGTCGCTCATGTGCGCGACCAGCTCCAGCAGCTCGGGGTAACGGCCGAAGAAATGCTCGCGCACGTAAGCACCGCTCTGCGACTTGAAGGTCTGGTAGTCGCCATCCACGCATTCCATCATGCGCTGGCGTAGCAGGCCGCTGTGGTCGCGGGCCAGCAGGTCGTCCCAGCCACTGCCCCAGATCAGCTTGATCACGTTCCAGCCGGCCGCGCGGAACGTGCCTTCCAGTTCCTGGATGACCTTGGCGTTGCCGCGCACCGGACCGTCCAGGCGCTGCAGGTTGCAGTTGACCACGAATACGATGTTGTCCAGCCGCTCGCGGCCGGCCAGCGAAATCGCCGCCAGCGATTCGGGCTGGTCCATCTCGCCGTCGCCGAGGAAGGCCCAGACCTTGCGGTCCTGGTGCTGCTTCAGGCCGCGGTACTCGAGGTAACGCATGTAGCGCGCCTGGTAGGCGGCGGTCAGCGGGCCCAACCCCATCGACACGGTGGGGAACTGCCAGAACTCCGGCATCAGGCGCGGGTGTGGATACGAAGACAGGCCGTCACGACCGGCTTCGCGGCGGAAGTTGTCCATCCGTGCCGGATCGATGCGCCCTTCCACGTACGCACGGCCATAGATGCCCGGCGCGGAATGGCCCTGGATGTAGATCATGTCGCCGTCGAAGGTGTCGGTACGGCCACGGAAGAAGTGGTCGAAGCCCACGTCGTACAGCACCGCCGCCGACTGGTAGGTGGCGATGTGGCCGCCGACGTTGGAGTGCTTGCCGGCGCGCAGCACCATCACCATCGCATTCCAGCGGATCATCGCGTTCAGGCGGCGCTCGATGGCCAGGTCGCCCGGGTAGGCCGGCTGGCGCTCCGGCGGGATGGTGTTGACGTAGGCGGTCCACGCGTGCGCATGCAGGTCCCCGTGCCGCTGCGCATCCAGCTCGCTGAGCTGGTCGATCAGGTAATGCGCGCGTGGTCGGCCACCGGTCTGCATCACCGCCTCCAGCGATTCACGCCACTCCCGCGTTTCCAGCGGGTCGGTATCGAAGGGGGTCAGGGCTTGGTTCATGACTGTCTCCAGAGGGCGCCGGCTCTGCCTGGGCGACAACACCGGCAGGGCGCACAGCACTGGAGCGGGGTCGCAATGGCGGGGCCGTGACGCGAAGGGCGACCGTGGCGGCCACCGGGGAGGCAAGCGTAGGCCCGGCCCCGCGGCTTCGATAGGCGGGCCTGGCTTGGATCTCTGGCAAGCAAGGGTTGGCAGGGTGCGCCGTATCATGGGCGAATGTGCCGGGCGGAGAGTGCCTGGCATGGCCGCCTGCTGCAACGCCACTGTCATCGATGGCCGTCACCCTGCGGGGCTTTCCAGCCTCGGGGTGTTGGCCGGCCGTGAACAGCGTGAGGATCTGGGAGAAGAGCTACGCGCTGCGCCGACGGCTGCTGCGTGGCTTCTTCCTGCGTCGCGGTTCTGCCAGCGAAGACGCCGAGGACCTGGCGCAGGAGGTGTACCTGCGGCTGCTGCGGGCCACCGGCGAGAATGCCGCAGCGATCGAGAACCCGGAGGCCTACCTGTTCACGGTCGCGGCCAACCTGGCACGCGAGCACGCGCGCGCGCGTTTGTCGCTGCCGCCGCTGGAAGACGTGGATCAGCTGGCCGAAGTGCTGAAAAGCGAAGAAGACATCGAGGGCGAGTTCGAGCGCGCGCAGCGCTGGAACGATATCCGCAGCACCATCGCACGTCTGCCGGCGACCACGCGACGGGTGATGGAGCTGCATTACCGCGACGGGCTGGACTGCCCGGCAGTCAGCCAGCAGTTGCAGGTGTCGGTGCACATGGTGCGCAAGCACATCGGCAAGGGTCTGGAGGCCTGCAGGAAGGCGCTGGGCGCCAGGGAGCACGCATGAACCGGAACGCATCGCCCATGGCCGACGACACGCTAGCCTGCGAGGCAATGGACTGGTTCCTGCGCAATCGCGAGGGAGTGCTGGACGAGGCCGAGCGGGTTGCGTTCCTGGACTGGATGAAGCGCTCGCCCGAGCACGTGCGCGCCTATATGCACGCCCTCGCGCTGCACCGGCAGGTCGGCGAGGCACTGCAATCGCCGTTGCCGGAAGAGGCGCCGGCGCCGCCACGGCAGGCGGCCGCCAAAGTGGTGCCTCTGTTCGATAGTGCCCCCGCCGCGCCGCACGCCGCGCCGCTGCGCCGCTGCACGCGCGGGTGGGTGATGGCTGCCGCAGCCTGCATCGCCCTGCTCGGCGTGGGCCTGGTTCCGCAGCTGATGCCCACCGAACAGCTGTACAGCGCCGACCATGGTGAACTGCGTGACCTGGTGCTGCCTGACCGGACACAGGTGCGGCTCAACGCGGACAGCCGCCTGCGGGTACGCATGGGCTGGTTCAGTCGCAAGGCGGAACTGCTGCAGGGCGAGGCGACGTTCGACATCGCACGCGACCGCCGCCCGTTCCAGGTGCAGGTGAACGGCCTGGAGATCCGGGACATCGGCACAGTCTTCGACGTGTCGCGACGGCTGCAGAGCACGCGCATCGGTGTGGTTTCCGGCGAGGTCGAGGTCTGGAGCCAGGGCGCGGGTGCCCGCCGCCTGGCCCAGTTGGGGCAGGGCCGGGTGGTGCAGGTCGACGCGCGCAGCCATGCGGTGGAGTCCTTGGACATGCCACTGTCGATGCTGCTGGACTGGCAGCAGCGCAAAGTGTCCTTCCTTGACGAACGCTTGGACGAAGTGGCTGCTGCCTTCAACCGGCACAACCAGGTGCAGGTGCGCGTGCTGGACGAGGGCGCGGCATCGGCACGGTTGTCCGGCAGCCTCGATGCGCATCGCATCGGTGCGCTGCAGGCCTTCCTCGAACGTGACCCGCGCTTCGTGGTGAGCCGCGAGGGCGACACAGTGCGGGTTGGCAGCCGCTGAGGCCGAGGTGGCCGTGGACTGTCAGAAAAAATTCATTGAATCCGCGTTCTCCACTTTGGTGGATGCGGGCTCTTACTTGGGAGAAGCCGCTGCCGATCCGCGCAGCGGCGCCTGCTACCTTCTCTCTTCCAAGGACCCGTGATGCGCAACACGCTCTACCTGTCGATCATCCTCGCCCTGTCTACCGGCAGCATGCCATTGGCCTTCGCCGCCGCCGCCGATGGCCTGGAGGCGCGTGTGTCCACGCCGATCGCGGCACAGCCGCTGGCGCGTGCACTGGAGCAGTTGTCACGCAGTTCCGGGGTGCAGTTCCTGTACTCGGCCGATGGCGATGCCCGCATGGCCGGTGCGGTGCCGCGCGGTGCCACCGTCAGGCAGGCGCTGGATGCACTGCTGGCCGGTACCGGCCTGGGCTACACCGTGGTGGATGGCAATGTCATCGCCATCGATCCGGCACCGGTACGCAACGCGCCGAACCCCGGCGCACCGAAGCCGCGCGAGGCCGAGGCGGTGGTGGCGCCGACCCTGGACACGGTGAAGGTGATTGCCGCGCACGAGGTGATCGACCAGAAGAAGACCTCACCGGTGATCAAGGATTCGGTGGTCTACGACGAAATGGACAGCTACGGCGACGAGACCCTGGCCGAGAGCCTGATGGCCGCTCCAGGCCTGAGTGCGGTGGAGGATGCCGGCGAGCCACGTTACGTGACGGTGCGCGGCGTACAGGCCAACCTCAACTACACCACCATCGATGGCATCGCGATTGCCAGCGTGGGTGGCAGTGGCTCCGGCGAACGCATGAACAACCTGCAGCTGATTCCCAGCGACATCGGCACCCGTACCGACATCTACAAGAGCTTCAGTGCGGAGCAGGCACCGGATGCGATCGGCGGCGTGATCGACATCATCAGCCGCAGTGCCTTCGACCGGTCCGGCAAGTACGTGTTTGCCGACGTGGCAGGTATCTATTCCACGGCCGAGACCAACGTCGAGCGCAGCGCTGGCGGCAACCACGAAACCCTGGGCCACTTCGGCAAGAGCGCCAAGATGGTGTTCTCCAACCAGTTCGGCGCCGGGCAGGAGTTCGGCATCGTTGCGGTGGCACGCTATGAGCAGCGTTCGCGCAACAGCGTCAAGCGCTGGGTGGAGTCGAACTACTACTACAACGACGCCGGCAAGTACCTCACCGACGGCACCACCGGGCCGGATGAGGCCAAGGGTTGGAACGGGCTGCGTGCGCCCGGCAATTTCAGCACCGGCACCTACACCAACTTCATCACCAACTTCGGCGGCTCGGCCAAGCTGGAATGGAAGCCGTCGGACGATCCGTTCTACGCATCGCTGCTGCTGTACTCGTACCGGTTCTACGAGAACTCGACGATGAACAAGACCGACCTGTACGGCAACGCCAAGTTTCCGATCCGCAACCAGACCGAGGACAGCGGCACCACCCAGATCAACAGCATCTACATCAAGAACCGACACGACCGATGGGACCGCAGCAACCGCGGCGCCATCGCCAGATTCAACTGGGACATCGGCGACCGTTCGCGGCTGACCCTGCGCGGCGGCCATACCGAAGAGACTTTCCACAACAACCAGGTCTACTGGGGTGTGCGCGCCTACCCAAGCAGCCTGTTCGTCGACTACGAGAACGACAGCCACGGTTTCCCCAACGCGGTGGCGGTGTCCGATTCCAGCCTGCTGACCAGCTCGGCGTTCAAGCTCAATCCGGCGCAGGCTTATGTCTCCCCGCGCGATGCCAAGGAGAGCATCGACAACCTGCGCGCCGACTTCAGCTACAACATCGACGCCGATGCGCGTGGCTTCGGCCTGGCCACCGGCGCCGAATACCGCCACCTGAAGATCTGGCAGGACATCGACTTCGACTACTTCAGGAGCAGCGCCACGCTCAACGATTACCTGTATCCGGGATCGACGCTGCTGGGCAGCGTGCCGGGCTTCCCGCTGATCGACAACCGCAAGTGGAACGAGGAACTGCTACCGAAACTGGGCAACAACAATGCGGCGTATCCGAATGCCAACTTCACCAGTGACTACAGGTACGTGGAGGACATCACCAATGCGTACGTGTCCGCGCACTACGCCTGGGACCGGCTGCTGCTGATCGGTGGCCTGCGCCATGACCACACCCGCTTCGATGCCTACAGCCCGTTCAGCAATGATGGCGGCACCACCTATACCTCCGCCTTCCGCAACACGAGCGGTGGCTACAACAACCTGTTGCCCTCGTTGAATGCGACGTTCAAGCTGAGCGAGGACCAGCGCCTGCGCTTCTCCGCCAGCCGCACGCTGGGCCGGCCGACGCCGAGCAACATTGCCCAGGCCACCAGCACCAGCTGTGGCGATGACGAGGAGGGCAGGGGCTTCTGCACCATCAAGCAGGGCAATGCGAACCTGCAGCCGCGCCGTTCCACCAACATCGACCTTGCATGGGACCTGTACTTCAACGGCAACAACGGCCTGGTCTCGGTGGCGTTGTTCGACAAGGTAGTCAAGGACGACATCTACACCCTGACCACCTTCGAGAACGTGGGCGATACCCGTTACCGGGTGACCCAACCGATGAACACCGATGAGTCCAGGCTGCGCGGCGTCGAGTTCGCGGTGGCCAACCGCAACCTGCAATGGGGCCGCCAGCGCTTCGACATGTACTTCAACGCCACGCGGCTGGAAGGCAGGACCAACTACCGCATCACCGATGGCACCGAGCGACGCCTGGACCGGCTGCTGTACCAGCCGGACTGGTCGCTCAATGGTTCGGTGATCTGGCGCATGCCGTGGAAGAACTCGCAACTGCGCCTGTCCGGAACCTACCGCAGCCGGATGCTGGTCGACTTCGGCGACACCCAGTGGCTGGATTCGTACTACGACCCGTACATGACCTTCAACATGGCCTTCAGCCACAAAGTCAGCAGGCACGTGACGCTGAAGTACGAAGCCAAGAACCTGTTCAACACCCAGCCGACCTACAGCACCGGCCCGAACGGGCGCTTCCGTACCGAGATCGACGACTACGGCCGCTTCTTCTACTTCCACATCATCTACAACTGAGGGCACAGCCGTGGAGACGATCAATCGCAGGCGATTCCTGGCCCTGGCCGGTCTGTCCGCTGCCGGCGCCTGGATGGGCACGGCACGCGCGCTGGCCGCGCAGGCCGATGCCACCACGCTGAACCCGCGCAACCTGCTGGCCAAGCCGCGCTTTGCCAGCACGCCCTTCACCCTGGGCGTGGCCTCGGGTGATCCCACGGCCGACGGCATGGTGCTGTGGACGCGGCTGGCGACGGAGCCGCTGGTGTTCGGCGGTGGCATGCCGACCCGGCCGATGGTGGTCGAATGGCAGCTGGCAGCGGACGAAGGCATGCGCAAGGTGGTACGCCAGGGTTCGGCGCTCGCGCATCCCGAACTCGGCCACGCGGTGCACGTGGAACTGGAAGGATTGGCGCCCGGACGGCCCTACTGGTACCGCTTTACCGTGGGTGGTCACGCCAGTGCAGTCGGTTGTACCCGCACGCTGCCGGCAGCCGCGGCAGCGGTGGATCGCGTGCGCTTTGTGGTGGCCGGCTGCCAGCACTACGAAGAAGGCCACTACACCGCGTGGCGGCGCATCGCCGAGGAACCGCTGGATTTCGTCTTCCACTACGGTGATTACATCTACGAAGGTGAAAGCCAGCCTGGCCTGCGGAAGATGAACGGCCAGCCGTTCACCAACCTGCGCAACCACGTCGGCCCGCAGACCTACACGCTGGATGATTACCGCCGCCGCTACGCCCAGTACAAGAGCGATGCCGACCTGCAGGCCGCGCATGCGTCGGCACCGTGGTTCGTCACTTTCGATGACCATGAAGTGGACAACAACTGGGCCGGCGCCGAAGACCAGGACGATACGCCCAGCGAAGTGTTCCTGCTGCGGCGCGCACAGGCGTTCCAGGCCTACTACGAGAACATGCCGCTGCGCCGTTCGGCATTCCCGCGCGATGGCCACATGCAGCTGTACCGGCGCGCACGCTACGGAACGCTGATGGACCTGCACCTGCTCGACACACGCCAGTACCGCAGCAAGCAGGTGAACATGGCGCTGCGTGAGGACGTGGAATCGCCGGAGCGCAGCATTGTCGGTGCGAAGCAGGAGCGCTGGCTGTTCGATGGCCTGGCCGATGCCGCACCGCGTTGGCACACCATCGCCCACCAGGTAGCGCTGGGCAACTACATGCGCGAGAAGGACGGCGTGGTGCAGTCGTCCGATGACCAATGGTCGGGTTACCTGGACAGCCGCCGGCGCCTGCTCGACCACATCCAGAAGGTCGGCTTCGGCAACGTGGTGACCGCCTGTGGCGACGCGCACCGGCATTACGCCAGCGACCTGGTGCAGGACCATCGTGATTCGGGCGTGGTCTCCAGCGAGTTCCTTGCCACTTCGATCACTTCGGGGGCCGATGGCCAGGGCGTGGACGCTTACGCCCGCAACCAGCTTGCGCACAGCCCCAATCTGAAGGCGACCACCGACAAGCGTGGCTATGTGCTGTGTGATGTCACCCGCGATGCGTGGATCGGCGACATGAAGACGCTGGATACCGTGATGCAGCCCAATGGCGCGCTGCAGAGCTGGAAGCGCTATGCGGTGGAGCATGGCCGGCCGGGGTTGCAGGAGGCCTGAGTCTATCGGTCTGCGCTGTAGAGCCGAGCCCACGCTCGGCTGCATTTTTTCGGGGCAATGCGACCTGGGCGAAAGCAGCCGAGCATGGGCTCGGCTCTACAGGGATTCTTCAATCGTGCTCGAACCGCAGCGGTTCGGTGCCCATCGCCGGGTCACTGGTGCCGGGGCGACCATCCTCGGCGCGGCCGGCCAAACGCAGCACACTCCCACCCGCGCTGATGCGCAGGTCATACCAGCCGGCGGTAGGCGTTGCATCCCACGCCAATGAAGTCTGCGCATGTGCGGGCAGCGCCAATGTCTGTTCGGGCATGTGTCCTGCATAGGCGCCGCCATGCACGCGCACCTGCTGTGCACTGTCACCCAGATTGCGCAGGTGCAGCCGCAGCTGGCCATCCGCGCGATCGATTGAAGCCTGCACGGCAGGAGCCTTGGCCGCACCCTGGAAGTGGCGGTGGAAGCCGTTCGGACCGAGCAGCCACAGGTCATAGCGGCCCTGGGCGTCCAGCGGCCAACGCTCGCGCAGCGGCATGCCCGGCAGCAGCGTGTAACGGCGCGGCACCGCCTCCAGCCGCAGCCGATCGTAGACATGCAGCACTGCCGCTGCGCCCTCGCAGGACAACGCCAGGTCAACGCCCGCGACGTCGACCGCAGCAATCGATGCCTGCGGTCGATAGGGAAGGGCACGCGCCGGGCGTACACCGCTTTCCTGTTTCGCTGGCTTCAGCCCCTCTGGCAGCGCGGGCACGGTGCGCCCCGGCAAAGCAGCGGCGCGTGCGGCCACCGCGCTCACGTCGGGCAGGCCGCGGACGAACGGGCGGGTATCGCGCTGGGCAAAGTCGAACGCAGTGCTGAGGTCGCCGCAGACCGCGCGGCGCCACGGCGAGATGTCCGGCGCGGACACACCAAAGCGGCGTTCGATCAGTCGAATGACCGAGGTGTGGTCGTACACCTGCGAATCGACCCAGCCACCGCGGCTCCAGGGCGAGATCACGTACAGCGGCACGCGCGGGCCCAGCCCATACGGGCGGCCGCGCAGTTCGGCGAAGTCGTACTTCTCATCTCCCGGTGCCGGATGGCGGTGGTACTCGCCTTCAGTGCTGACCGAGGACGCACCCGCCCAGCCACCGTCCACCGGCGAAGGCGGTGCCGGTGGTGGCATGTGGTCGAAGAAACCGTCGTTCTCGTCGAACATCAGCAGCAGGGCGGTGCGGCTCCACACCTGCGGATCGGCGGTCAGTGCATCCAGCACGCGTGCGGTATAGGCCGCGCCCTGGGCCGGGCTGGAGGGGCCGGGATGCTCGCTGCCGGCCGCGTCGGCGATGATGAAGCTGACCTGCGGCAGGCGTCCGTCGATGACGTCCTGGCGCAGCTGCGCCAGGCCACGCGTGCTGACCCCGCGTGCGCGCAGCTGCGGGTCATGCCCCGGCGCAGCGCGGTAGGCCTGGCGGAACGCCTCGAAGCCGGCCAGCGGGTTGTCGGTGAAGTTGTCGGCCATGTCCTGGTAGATCTGCCAGGATACCCCCGCCTTCTGCAGGCGTTCGACATAGCTGGCCCAGCGGTACGACGCAGGATGCCCGCCGTGCTCGGGGAAGTTGTCGTGCGAGTTGGCGATCACCGGGCCGCCGGCGCGGGCGGCAGCATCGTTGTGGCCGGTCCACAGGAACACCCGGTTCGGGTTGGTTCCGGCCTGCATCGCGCAGTGGTAGGCGTCGCAGATGGTGAAGGCATCGGCCAGGGCGAACTGGAAGGGCAGGTCGCTGCGCTGGAAGTAGCCCATCGAGTGGTTCTGCTTGGCTTTCGGCCATTGCCCCATGCGTCCGTGGTCCCAGGCCCGCTGTGCATCCGGCCAGGTGTGCGGCGTGCCTTCCACGCGCATGTAGCCGAAGTGCGCGGCGGTATCCAGCGGGAACGGCGCGATCGCGCGCTTGCCGCTGGCATCGGGCTGCAGCCACAGGCTGCGCGCGCGGGCGCCGGCCTGCAGTGCCTGCGCCGGAGCGACGAAGCGATCGCCGAAACCCCGCACACCCGGCAGCGTGCCGAAGTAGTGGTCGAACGAACGGTTCTCCTGCATGAACACCACGATGTGCTGCAGGTCTTCCAGGCTGCGGGTTTGCGCGGCGGGGGCGATCGCGGCGGCCCGGGCGATGCTGGGCAGCAGCGGGGAAAGGCCGGCGGCAACGCCGGCCTGCAACAACCGGCGTCGGCCGATATCGGTCACGGGCTCACTCACAGGTCCACACGGAAGGAGATGCCGACGGTGCGCGGAGCGCCGATGAAGGCGTTGTCGCGGCCGTCCACCCCCGCAAGATACCGCTTGTCGGTGAGGTTGCTCACCACCAGGTTGGCACCCATGCCCTTCAGGCGCGGCGACAGGCCCTGCAGGTCGAAGCCGATGTTCGCGTTGAACACGGTGGCCGAGGGCAGCTTGTTGACGTTGGCGGCGTCGAGGTAGCGGGTGCCCAGGTAACGGCCGGACAGGCCGAAGTTCCAGTTCTCGCCCTGCCAGTCCGCCGAGAGTACGAGGGTCTGTTCGGGTTGGCCGATCACCTTGGCGCCGTCGACGATGCCCAGCTGGGTATCACGCGCGGCATCGCCACTGCCCAGGTACTTGGAGCGGTTGTAGGTATAGGCGGCGTTGAGGCGCCAGCCGTTGTCCCAGCCATAGCCGAACGCCGCTTCCAGGCCGTTGCTTTCCACGCCGCCGAAGTTCTCGTAGACGCCGTCGGTCTCGCCCAGGTAGTCGATGCCGCTGACGAAGCCGGCCGGCAGGTAGACGATGCGGTTGTCGAACTTGATGTTGTACAGCGTGACCGAGGCGGTCAGGGGCCAGCGGCTGATGCGCATGCCCATTTCAATGTTGTCGGCGGTCTCCGGCTCGACGTTGCGGAAGCGCTGCGGGTCGGTCTCGCCGAGCACGCCGGAGGGGATGGCGGCGAAGTTCTGCGAGAAGCCCGCGAACAGCTCCATGCCTTCCACGCCGGGCGCCCAGGTGAAGCCGGTGGACAGCAGCGGATCGGACCTGGAGTCGGATGTGACGTGCTCGCTGGCACCGATCACGCGGCGGCGCGACTGGTCGACGAAGAACTGCTTCACGCCGAGGCGCGCGCTGAACGGGCCGAAGCGGGCCACGTCCTCGACGTAGTACATCTGTTCGTCGACCTTGTACTTGTCCTCGAACTGTACCCAGTACGGCTGGTGGTCGAAGGCGATGTCCTGGCCGACGTTGAGCAGGCGATGCCAGTCGCGGCGTGCCGAACGGTCCAGCTTCTCCACCCACAGGCCGCCGCGGATCGTGTTGTCGACTGCGCCGAAAGTCTGGCGCCATTCGACGTCGGCGGTCACGCCCATGCGGTCGTTGTCGTAGTGGGTGTGGCGATACGACTGCGCGCCCAGCACGTTGCCGGCGTAGCAGTTCGGATCGTACTCGGCGGTGAAGCCCAGGCGCGGGCTGCAGCTGGCCAGGCGCTGCGCTGCACTGCCATCGGGATTGACGAAGAAAATCTGGCCACGGTTGCTGCCGCCGTGCACGGTCTTGCCACCGAGGTATTCCGACTCCGGGCGACCGGCTCCGTCATCGCTGACCTGCGCCAGATACGGTGGCAGCCAGTCGCCGCGGCCTTGCATGCGGTGCCCGTAGGCGGCCACCGAGGCCTTGAAGCCGTTGCCACCGTCGAAGGCCGCGCGCAGGTAGCCGAAGGTGTTCTCGCGCAGCGCACGCGAGCCGGAACGGTAGTTCTGGTCCAGGTAGGGAATGCCGGTGAGGGTACCGACCAGGTTGTCGCGATCCGGATTGGTCGCGAAGCCCTTCGGTGAGACGCTGGTGTACTCCGGCTCGTCCGCATCGTTGTAGGACAGGTAGCCGGTCAGGGTCCAGCGATCCAGTTCGGTGATGAACTTGCCGGCGATGTGGTCATTGCTGGTCTTGCCGCTGCCATCGATCCAGTCATGCACGCGCGCCGACGAGGCACTGACCCAGGCGCGGGTGTGGCCGCCGAGCAGGCCGGTGTCGTAGCGCACGTAGTACTTGCGTGCCTCGTTGTCACCGGCGCCGACCACGAAGCGCAGGCGGCTGTCCTGCAGCGGATCGCTGGTGAGGAAGTTGAGCGTGCCGCCCAGGGCCTCGTTCGAGCGCGAGGAGATATCGGCAGTGCCCTGGCTGACTTCCACCGTTTCCAGGTCGAGGGTGTCGATGTAGCGGTTGGCCAGCGAGCCGCCGCCGTAACCCGAGCCACCATTGGGCAGGCCGTCGATGGTGGTGCCGATCTGCTGGGTATCACGGTTGGTGACGAAGCCACGCATGCTGATCTGCGTGCCCCACACCGACGAGCCGGTGGCATCGGCCTCGCTGACCACCACGCCGGGCACTTCGTTGAGCGCGTCGTTGACGCTGCTCATCACGGTCTGCCGGTTCAGCGTTTCCGCACGCACGGAAGTCTTGGCATAGCTGGTGGCCTGGCCGATCACCTGCACCTGGTCGAGGGTGCGGGCCTCACTGCTGCGCGCTTCAGCGGCATCGCCCTGCGGTGCTTCGGCCAGGGCGTCCAGTGCGGGAGCGATCAGCAGGGCAAGCAGCGAGACACGGGGAAAGCGCGCAGACGTTCGCATCGAGACCGGACCTTCAGAGCAGGGAAGCCCCGGAGTGTCGGCAGCGCCAATGACATCGGCATGACGTGGCGATGCAGGAATCGTGTTCTGCGACGGCCGGCACCCGCCGCCTGCTTCAGTACCGTGCGTCCTTGGGCTTCGGGTCACGCGGCCAGTCCTTGCCCTTGTTGGCGAAGTCCGGCCGCGGCTGGTTGATGAAATAGCCGGCGATGTCCACCGCATCCTGGTCCGGCATCACCTGCTGCCCCAGCGGCGGTGCGCGGGTCACTGCCGGTGGCATGTTGTGCTTGATGAAACCGGCCGCCTTGTACAGGCGCGCCATGCCGGCACCGATGTTGAAGCTGTGGTCGCCCCACAGCGGCGGGAAGGCGATGTCACCGCTGGCATCGCGTCGGCCTTCGCCGTTGTCGCCATGGCAGGCGGCGCACTGCACGGCATACAGCGCCTGGCCGCGGACCGGGTCCGGAGTCAGCGTGCTGTCGATGGGGCCCTCACTGGGCGCGGCCACTTTTGCACCCTCTGGCACCGGGCTGCTCAGCCACGCCATGTAGTCGAGCATCGCGCGCATCTGCGGTGCGTCCTTCGGCAGCGGCTTGCCGTTCATCGAGCGCTGCAGGCAGCCATTGATGCGCTCGGTCAGCCCGATCACCTTGCCCGGGCGCGGCATGTAGCGCGGATAGGCACCGCCGCCGGTATTGAAGTAGTGGTTGCCGAACGGTCGCTTGCCCTCGGCCATGTGGCACGAATTGCAGTTCAGATCGTTGCCGACGTTGTCCGGAAGCAGGCGCGCGGTCTCGTTGAGGATGCGCCGGCCGAGCATCACCGATTCGGCATTGCCCAGTCCGGCGATCTCCTCGGCACTGGGCGCGTGGTAGTGGGCGACCACCTTGCCCTGTGCATCGAGGATATCGATCGTACTGGCTACGGCGGCATCCAGGCCCGGGTGCAGGTGACGATAGGCGAGGGTGCCCGCACCGGCCAGCAGCACCACGGTGATCGCACTACCGAGCAGCAGGCGGGAACGTTTGCGCGAACGCTTCATCGTGCGGCCTCCTGCGGAACGTAGTGCACCGGCTTGTCACGCACCACCCGGCGCATGCGTGCCACCTCGACCTCGCTCACCGCGCTGGCCTGGTTGCCCCAGCTGCTGCGGATGAAGGTCAGGATCTGTGCCAGCTGCGCGTTCGGCAGCTGCTCGAAGCCGGGCATGGTGAAGGCCATGCGGTCGTGCGGGGTATGCGGCGTGCGACCCCCGATCAGGGTCACCTGCACCAGCGAACTGGGGTCGTCGGCGAACACGATCGAGTTGCCGGCCAGGGCCGGATAGACGCGTGGCATGCCGCGCCCGTCGGCACGGTGGCAGGCCTGGCAGTGCTCGGCATAGGCCAGCGAACCGGCCACGCGATAGTCGCCACTACGCAGCGCGGCGGTGGTGGTGTCGGTACCAGGCGACCACTGCGCACTGCGTCCCTCACGCGCCGGCAGCTGCTTCAGGTAGCGCGCCATGGCCAGCAGGTCAGCGTCGGACAGGTACTGCGTGCTGTGCTCGACCACGTCGGCCATGCCACCGAAGGCTGCCGATCGATCGGTGCGCCCGGTGCGCAGGAAGTCGACGATCTCGCCCTCGCTCCAGCTGGCCAGGCCGGTCGATTCATTGCGCAGGTTCTTCGCATACCAGCCTTCCAGCACCGAGCCGGACAGGAACTGGCGGCTGCCATCGTCGGCCATCGCCTTCTCCTGGAACGCCAGCCCACGTGGTGTATGACAGGCGCCGCAGTGGGCCAGGCCCTCAACCAGCTCAGCGCCACGCTGCTGGCCCACATCCAGCGACGGATCCGGGTTGAAGCTGCGCGGGCGCGCGAACAGCAGCTGCCACCATGCCAAAGGCCAGCGCATGTTGGCCGGCCATGGAATCGTGCTGTCGGCGTTGCTTTGCTTCACCGGCTGCACCGAGCCCATGAAATAGGCATACAGCGCCTTGATCTCGGCATCGCTGGCGATCACGTACGAGGCATACGGCATCGCCGGATACAGCGGCTGGCCGTCGTGGCGGATGCCGCGGCGGACCGCGCGTTCGAAATCGGCGTAGTCGTAGGCACCAATGCCGGAGTCCGGATCGGGGGTGATGTTGGTCGAATAGATCGTGCCCATCGGCGTCTGCATGCCCAGGCCACCGGCGAACGGCTTGCCGCCCGGCGCGGTGTGGCAGGCCGCGCAGTCGGCGGCACGTGACAGGTAGCGCCCCTGCGCGATCAGCGCCGGATCGTGGATGTCGACCTGCGCGGTCTGTCGCGGTGCGAACCAGTAGGGCGTGCTGCGGGCAATGCCGTAGGCGGCGGCTACCGTGGCGGCCAGGGCAATGGCGAGCTTGAACGAGATGCGCATGGCGGCACTGTGGGCACTCCCGGGCGCGCGTTCATTGATCCGGATCAATGACTGAACCGATACAGCTTTTACACCAAACTGAATCGTTCCTGCGTTGTCATCAAGCCGTCATCCGTGCGCGATAGATGGCCGGTCTATTGGGCGTTACCGTCCCAATCTGTCTGATTCACCCCTATGACGTGATATGAAGCGCCTGCTGCTGTTGTTGCTGGCGTGCGCCGGCCTGTGGCTGGCCGCATGCTCATCCTCGATCAACGCCTCGTCCACCTCACTCGCCGATCAGCTGATCGCGCCGGGCGGCGTGTCGACCCTGCTCGATCGTCCGCGCATCGCCGCGGCCATCGCCGAACTGCCCAACCGCCATGGCTTCGCGGCGGGCCGCGATGGCGTGCCGATCTTCTGGCGCGTATTCGATCCGGGCGACTACGGCGCGCGTTACCGCTACCTGCCGCAGCGCCACGAGAACGGCCTGCCGCTGGATACCGGCCTGAGCCTGGCCGTGCCGCAGCCGTTCCGCGCGCAGGCGCCGCGCGGCACCGTGGTGCTGCTGCATGGGTGGATGATGAACGGTGATTCGATGCTGCCATGGTCGCTGCAGCTGGCCGAATCCGGCTACCGCGTGGTCACGCTCGACCTGCGCAACCACGGCCAGTCCGGCACCGGCCCGTCCGGCTATGGCACCTATGAGTCGGATGACGTGGTCGATGTGATCGGCGAGCTGCGCGCGCGCGGCGAAGTGACCGGGCCCCTGTACCTGTTCGGTGTGTCCTATGGTGCGGCCACGGCGGTGTTCACCGCCGACAAGCTGGGTGACCAGGTCGAAGGCGTGGTGGCGATGGAATCGTTCGCCAATGCCGGCGTGGCGATCCGTACCATGATCCCGCACCTGATGGGGCTGCAGCCGGAAGGCCTGAAGGCGCAGGCGGTGGCGTCGTACGCGCGCTGGCGCTACGGCGGCCAGGACATCAACCAGGTGATCGCCGCCGCCAGCCGCCGCATCGACGTCGATCTGGACCGCGTGGACGTCGCGCGTGCGTTGGCCGATACCCGCGCCTGCGTGCTGTTGCTGCACGGGCAGGGCGACCAGCACATTCCGGTCAGCCAGGGCCGCGAACTGGCCCAGGCCAATCCGCGCGCGCACTACATCGAAATGCGCGGCGAGGACCACATCACCCTGCCGCTGCGGCTGGACCTGCTGGCGGGCGTGGTCGATGACTGGATGGCGCGCGACGAGCACCATCCGCAGAGCGCGTGCCCGGCACCGCAGCTGCCGGCCCAGGCTGAGTGGCTGGCGCGCAGCTGAGAAAAAGGGGACGGAGGGGATTAAGTCGTTTCCAGGCCAGGTGTGCGGGAAACGACTTAATCCCCTCCGTCCCCTTTTTCTGTCAGGCCACGCGTCGTGCCAGTGCGCGGGCAGACGCCGCGACGCCGAGCAGCAGCGCGGCCACGCACAGGAAGGCGAAACCGAGGCTGGTGGCATGCGCCAGTGCGCCGATCGCTGCCGGACCGGCGAGGATGCCGGCGTAACCCAGTGTGGTCACCGCGGTGATGGCGATGCTCTCCGGCATCACCCGCTGCTGGCCCGCCATCGAGAACAGCGCCGGCACGATGTTGGCGCAGCCCAGCCCGACCAGTACGTAGCCGGCCAACGCCACCGGGAACGAGGGCACCAGCGTGGCCAGGGTAAAGCCCGCCGCAGCGGTGATGCCGCCGATGACCAGCGTGCGGGTCCGGCCGAGGCGCTCGACGATGCCGTCGCCGAACAGGCGCATCGCGGTCATCGCCAGGGTGAACAACGCAAAGCCGGCCCCGGCCTGGTCGCGCGGTACCTGCCGCACTTCCGCCAGGAACACCGCACTCCAGTCCAGCATTGAGCCCTCGGCAAGGAACACCACGAAGGCCAGCACGCCGATGAACAGGACCACGCCGTGCGGCAGCGCCAATAGCGGGCCTTCGTGCAGGATCCGTTGCGGACGCCAGTGCGGTGCCGACAGCACGGCAACCAGCAGCAGCGCGGCCACCGAAAGCAGCGCGGCCAGCCACAGCGGCGTGCCGAGGATCAGCAGCCCGGTCATGCAGCCGGCGCCGACGAATCCACCGATGCTGTAGAAGGCGTGGAAGCCGGACATCATCGCGCGTCCGGCGTCGCGCTCGACCGCCACGGCCTGCATGTTCATCGCGCAATCCAATGCACCGACGCCGGCGCCGAACACGAACAGCGCTGCGCCCAGCGCCACGGGCGAGGGTGCCAGCACCAGCAAGGGCAGGGCGCCCAGCATCATCGCGCAGGTGATCACCATCACCCGACGGCATCCCAGTCGCCCGGTCAGCGCACCTGCCAGTGGCATCGCCAGCAACGAACCCAGCCCGAGGCACAGCAGCACGGCGCCGAGACTGGCGTCGGACAGCCCGGCCTTGGCCTTTGCGTAGGGCACCATCGGCGCCCACGCGGCGGTGGCGAAGCCGGGAATGAAGAAGGCGGCACGGGTGGCGTGCTGCTGGGCACGTGGGGATGAAGGCGTCATGCGCGATGCGAAGCTCCGGGAGAGCTCCATGAAATCGTTATCAGGCCAGGTCGGCAAGTGCCATGCACGACATCAAACGACGCATACGATTGCAGTGACCCGATTGCGTCACCAGCGATTAACGCCACGCACGGACAGTGGCTGCACAGTCGGCATCCCGCCGGCCGCTGCCGGAGACCTGTACATGAGCACGACACCGACCATCCTCCTTGTCCATGGATTCTGGGGCGGGGCCGCACATTGGGCCAAGGTGATCCTGGAACTGCATCGCAACGGCCACGACCGCGTGCAGGCGGTGGAACTGCCGCTTACCTCGCTGGCCGACGACGCAGGACGCACCCGGAAAATGATCCGGCAGATCGACGGGCCGGTGCTGCTGGTCGGCCACTCCTACGGCGGCGCGGTGATCAGCCAGGCCGGTAGCGAGCCCAACGTGAAGGGCCTGGTCTACATCGCTGCCTTCGCGCCTGATGCCGGCGAGAGCCCCGGTGGCATCACCCAGCAGCACCTGCCGGAGGCAGCGCCGAACCTGGCACCCGACAGCGATGGCTACCTGTGGCTGCGTGCGGACAGGTTCCAGGAGAGCTTCTGCCAGGACCTGAGCGCCGACGAGGGCCGGGTGATGGCGGTGACCCAGAAGGCGCCGTTGGCGAGCACCTTCGGTGATGCGGTCAGCGATCCGGCCTGGAAGCACAAGCCGAGCTGGTACCAGCTGTCCCGCCAGGACCGCATGATCGCGCCGGACAACCAGAAGGCCATGGCCACGCGCATCCAGCCCAAGCGATTGCTGGAGCTGGATGCCAGCCATGCCTCGCTGGCCTCGCAGCCGAAGGAAGTGACCGCGCTGATCCTGGAGGCCTGCGCCGCCATCGGCGGCTGAGCCCGCGCGGCGCGTCGCACCGCACGACAGGATTCCACCTTCGGCGAGATCACCAACCCGGCCACGCAGGCCAAGGTGGTACATCGCACCCAACCGTATTGGTTGCTGGATGCGATGGCGCGTTATGAATTCAGTGATCGCCTGTCGGCCACGCTCAACGTCAACAACCTGCTGGACAAGCGCTACTACACGATCTTCAGCTGGTACAGCACCTACACCTGGGGTGAGCCGCGCAATGTGCGGCTGGCGATGACGTACAGGTTCTGACGCGGGTCCTGTAGAGCCGAGCCCGCGCTCGGCTGGCTGTCACACCGCAGCCGAGCGTGGGCTCGGCTCTACGGAAATGCGCCCGCGATGCTTTGCGGCATCGCGGGCGTTGTGGTTACAGCGGCAGGTCGAACACCAGCACTTCGGCGTCGTTGCCGTTTTCCAGGGTCAGCTGCGCTTCGTCGCTGACCTGCAGTGCATCACCGGCTTCCAGGGTGATGCCATTGACCTGCAGCTGGCCTCGGGCAACCTGCACATAGGCACCACGGCCATTGCCGAGCGCGTGGTGCAGCTTCTGGCCGCCATCGAGGATGGTGGCGAAGATGCGGGCATCCTGGTGGATGCGCAGCGAACCGTCGGCACCGTCCGGCGAAGCGATCAGGCGCAGCTGGCCGCGTTTGGTCTCCGGGGCGAAGTGGGTCTCCTCGTAGGACGGCGTGATGTTCTCGCGGTCCGGGAAGATCCAGATCTGCAGGAAGTGCACGGTCTCGTCGGCCGAGTGGTTGAATTCGCTGTGGCTGACACCACTGCCGGCACTCATGCGCTGCACGTCGCCGTAGCGCAGCACCGAGCCGGTGCCCATCGAGTCCTTGTGCTCCAGCGCGCCGCCCAGCACATAGGAAACGATCTCCATGTTGCTGTGGCTATGGGTGCCGAAGCCCTGGCCGCCGATCACCTTGTCTTCGTTGATCACCCGCAGCGGGCCGAAGCTGACGTAGCGGGGGTCGTAGTAGTTGGCGAAGGAGAAGGTATGGCGCGAGGACAGCCAGCCATGCTCGGCCAGGCCACGGGTAGCGCTCTTGCGGATCTGCAGCATGATGGAATCTCCTTGTTCGATGGTTTCGATGGGGCGGGGTGAGGCGGTAGTTGCCGTGTTTCCCCGTTGGAGAGAAGTATCTGCTTGCGCCCGGGGTTTGAAAAACGGATAGTTTTGACGGCCATCATCGAAAAATTCGAATGCTCAAGCTCAGCCTCGATGCCCTGCAGATCCTGGATGCCATCGACCGCCGCGGCTCTTTTGCCGGCGCCGGCAAGGCGCTGCACAAGGTGCCCTCGACCATTTCCTACACTGTGGCCAAGCTGGAGGAGGACCTGGGCGTGCAGCTGTTCGACCGGGTCGGCCCGCGTGCCGAACCGACCGAGGCCGGACGCGCCCTGCTGGACGAGGGTCGGCATCTCCTGCGTGCGGCCCGCGAGCTGGAGCTGCGGGTGCGCCGGGTGGCGTCGGGCTGGGAGACCGAACTGACCCTGGCGGTGGACTCGGTGTTCCCGACCTGGCTGCTGGGCCCGGACATCGCCGCGTTTCGTGAGGCGGAGGCGCCGACCCGGCTGCGGCTGATCGGCGAGGCCTTGTCCGGCACCTGGGAGGCCCTGCTGGACCGCCGCGCCGACCTGCTGGTCGGGGCGCCGGGCGAGGGGCCCAGTGGCGGTGGTTACGTGGTCGAGCCGCTGGGCACGGTGGAGTTCGTGTTCGCGGTCGCACCGGATCATCCGTTGGCCAAGGTGCCGGGCGTGCTCGGTCGCGAGCAGCTGGTCGAGCACTGCGCGATCGCCGTTTCTGATTCGGCGCGGCGGTTGCTGCCGCGCACGGTGGGCCTGTTGATGGGGCAGGAGATGCTGACCGTGCCTGACATGGCCAGCAAACTGAAGCTGCAATGCGAAGGTGTGGGCTTCGGCTTCCTGCCCGAGCCGTGCGCGCGCGCTGCAGTGGCGCGTGGCCAGCTGGTGATCCGCGAGGTGGAGGAACACAAGCCGGAGGAAACGTTCTGGCTGGCCTGGCGCACCGGCGAGGACGGCGCGGCACTGCGGTGGTGGCGCGAGCGCCTGCGCAGGCCGGAGCTGCTGTCGCAGTGGTGGCAGGCAATGGCCAAGGGGTAGGGGTTTGGCAGGGCTGCGCCCTGCACCCGCCGAGGCCAAAGCAACAGCAACAGCAACAGCGTGCATTCCGTGAGGTGGCGGGTTGGGTCCGGCTGCGGGAGACGCCGTAAACCCCCAGGCCGGCCCAGCCGCTGGCGGCTGTGCGTTCGGGCGCTTGCGAAGCAGTGCTTCGCAAGCAAAGCGCCCTCACCCATGGGGGCTTGGCCGCGGCATCCATGCCGCGGACACTCCCGCAACCGGACCCACCCCGCCTTCGACAGTTTTCCGCGATCTGT
>NZ_JCAFSR010000015.1:0-82684 GCF_059369475.1 Stenotrophomonas sp. YJH_SMC_65 | reverse complement strand
GTCGCGGATGCCGGCCAGCGGCCGGCACTACCAAAGCCGCCCGATTCGACATGTCATGACTCAGCCCCGGTAGGTGTCGACCTTGGTCGACACGCTCTCGCGCCGTCGCGGATGCCGGCCAGCGGCCGGCACTACCGCCGCCGGGCATCGCGCACCCGGCGTACTCATCAACCTCAATACACCGGCAGATCGATGTAACTGGCCTGCGCTGCGCTGTGCCAGACCCGCTGCGTGGCCTTCTGGTAATCGCCCGGCTTGGCCAGGTAGATGTTCGGCACGTAGGTCTGCGGATTGCGGTCATACAGGGGGAACAGGCTGGACTGCACCTGCACCATCACCCGATGGCCCTTCTGGAAGGTGTGGTTGGCGTTGGGCAGGTCGAAGCGGTACGGCAGCACCTGGTTGGCGGCCAGCGGCTTCGGATCGCTGAAGCTTTCGCGGTAACGGCCACGGAAGATCGCCAGCGACACCGGCAGCTCGTAGCCACCCATCTCCGGCGTCGACGCTTCCTGGTCCGGATACACGTCGATCAGCTTCACCACCCAGTCGCTGTCGGTGCCACTGGTCGAAGCCTGCAGGTGCACCACCGGCGCGCCGCCAATGCGCAGCGGCGCGGTCAGCGGTTCGGTGATGAAGGTCAGCACGTCCGGGCGGCCATCAACGAATCGCTGGTCCTTGACCAGCCAGGTGGTCCACATGTCGCGGTCGCCGAAGCGGACCGGGCGCGGCACGAACGGTACCGGCTTGGCCGGGTCGGACACGTATTCCTCGAAGTCCCCCTCGCCCGCCGCCGGTGCCTGGAACGCCAGCTTGCCGCCGGCGCGCAGGTACAGCGGCTTGCTGCTGGCGGCACAGCCCTTGTCGCAGCTGCGCGGCCAACCCTTCAGGCGGTCCCAGTGGTTTTCGCCGGTGTTGTAGATCAGCACCGGCGGCGTATCGGCCGTCGGCACGCCATCCACCAGGTACTGGTCGAAGAACGGCTTGAGCACATCGCGACGGAACTGTAGCGCGGTATCGCCATCGAACTTCAGCGCACCCAGCTCGCTGCCGCCGTAGTTCACCTGGCTGTGCCGCCACGGGCCCATCACCAGATAGTTGCGGTTGTTGCCGCTGTCGCGCCCTTCCATCGCCTGGTAGGCGTGGTTGGCACCCCACATGTCTTCCTGGTCCCACAGGCCCTGCAGCCACATGGTCGGCACCTTCAACGGTGTCTTGGCCATCACCGCGTCCAGCGCCTGGCCCTGCCAGAAACCATCATAGGCCGGGTGCTCGACCAGCTTCTTCCACCAGGTCAGCTGGTCCACGCCGGTGAAACGCGCGTAGTCACCGGCCGAACCGAGGCGCAGGAAGGTGCTGTAGTCGTCATAGCCGAGGCTGGGCAGCGGCGTGCCCTTGCCGCGCTTCTCGGTCTGCATTGCGAAATAGTTGAAGTTGACCTGGCGGAACGCACCGTAGTTGAGCCAGTCGTCACCCATCCAGCCATCGACCATCGGGCTCTGCGGCGCGGCCACCTTCAGTGCCGGGTGCGGGTCGGTCAGCGCCATCACCACGGTGAAACCCTCGTACGACGAGCCGAGCATGCCGACCTTGCCGTTACTCTCCGGCACATTCTTCACCAGCCAGTCGATGGTGTCCCAGGCGTCGGTTGAGTGATCCACCTTGGTGTTGTTCAACGGCCCGCGCAGCGGCCGGGTCATCACGTAATCGCCTTCGGAGCCGTACTTGCCACGGATGTCCTGGAACACGCGGATGTAGCCGCCGTCGACGAACACCTCGTCGCCCTGTGGCAGCAGGTCGCGCATGCGCGGCGAGTCACTGCGGTTGGCACGGCCAGCAGCGTCGTAGGGGGTGCGGGTCAGCAGGATCGGGGCATTGCGGGCACCCTTGGGCACCACGATCACCGTATACAGCTTGGTGCCATCACGCATCGGCACCATCACCACGCGCTTGTCGTAGTCACGACCGACATCGGGGGCAACGAAGGGCTTGCCGCTGATGTCCGGGGTCATCGGCGGGGTATCGGCGGCCAGCACGGCGCTGGACAGGCAAAGGGCAATGGCTACAGCGACGGCACGCATACGCATGGACAACCCCTCCCGGCAGGAAAGCTCCAAGCCTACTCCTGCCCCGAGCCATGAAGTGTGTGCGGGCTTTGCATTCTGCGGTGGATGCAGGCAGGACTGATGGCACATGTGCGGCCAATGTGGGAGCAGTGCGTCCTGTAGAGCCGAGCCCACGCTCGGCTCAGACCGCCGCGACCTACCCGAAGAGCAGCCGAGCGTAGGCTCGGCTCTACAACATCAGGCCACCACCACCTCATGCAGTGCCAGCCAGCGCCAGCGACCCTCTTCCTGCCGCAGCACCGCCAGTGACTCCCGCCATGCAGGCGTGCTGCCATCGAGCGAATGCCCTTCGCGATAGCGCAGCACCGCCAGCGGTGAAGGCGCTTCCACCGCGTGCACGGCGTCGATGGAAATCCGCAGCCCGGGGCGCGCCCCGTGACCGCCCGCGAACAACGCCTGCACGGCTTGCCGATCCAATCGGCGACCCGCGATGCCGACCATGCTGAAGTCCGCGCTGAAGTGCGCCATCAGATCCTCCAGCGCATCGGCGCCGACATCGGCACGGAACCAGGCCTGCAGCTTGTCGTGCAGGTGGTGGATTTCATGTTCTGCGGTGGTATCCATCAGATGTTCTCCGGTTGCGAAAGGGTGAGCAACTGCGGCCGGCGCAGCAGCGCCATCGGCAGCAGGGTCAGTACCGCGGCCAGACCCAGCGCCATGCCGGTGGCGTGGGCCGGCAGCCATTGCATGGCCAATGCCAGCAGCAGCGCGATGGCCGCGGTGCCCAGGCAGAAGCTGAGCTGGCGGTTGAGGTTCCAGAGTGCGCTGGCATCGCCCAATGCTTCGCCCTCGACCCCATGGAAGGCCAGCGTCTGCGCGGTGCTGCTGCACAGGCTGCCGCCGGCGCCCATCAGCGCGAACAGCAGCCCGGCCAACGCGAAGGCCGGCTGCGGCAGCAGCGCCATCAACAGCAGGCCGCTGGCCTGCAGGAGCATGCCCGTACGCAGTACCGTGGCCGGGCCGAAGCGCGCCAGCAGGCGCTTGCTGGCCGTGATCGCAATGGCCGAGGCCAGCGCCCAGGGCAGCATCAACGCGCCGATGCGTGCCGCGCTGTAACCGGCCTGGTGCAGCTGCAGGGTACTGACCAGCTGGCTGCCGATGAACACACCGGGCACTGCCAGATAGACCAGCATCGCCAGGCGCAGGCCCCGATGGGACAGCAGCGACCAGCGCAGCAGGGGCTGCGCCTGCTGCCGTGCATGCCGCAGGTGGGCCGCCGCCAACAGCATTGCGATCAACAGCAGTACGGCACCGGCGGCCCGATGGCCGGGTTCACCCAGCCAGGTCAACGCCAGCAGCAGCGCGCCCAGCGCCAGCATCGCGGTGGACAGCGCATAGGCCTGCAGGCGCGGCGCACTGCGCGCGCCATCGGCCGGCATCCAGGCCAGCACCAGGCTGATCGCCACCACCGCCAACGGCAGGCTGGCCCAGAGCACGCCGCGCCAGGACAACCACTGCACCAGCAACCCGCCCAGCGCCGGCGCCAGTGCGGGCACCAGCAGCGCCACCAGCAGGATGCGGCGGGTCAGCGCACCACGCTGGTCCGGCGTGCATTGTCGGTACGCTGCCGCCTGTGCCACCGGAATCAGCAGGCCACCGGCCAGCCCCTGCAGCAGGCGCCAGCCCAGCAGCCAGCCGATACCCGGTGCGGCGCCGGCCAGCACAGCGGCAACCGCGAACAACAGCAACGCCACCAGCAGCAGGCGACGCTCACCACAGCGCGCGGCCAACCAGGGCGCCAGCGGAATCACCACGCTCAGGCCCAGCATGTAGGCGGTGCCCACCCAGGCCAGGGTACCGACATCAGCGTGCAGTTCCGCTGCCAGTGCCGGATAGGCCACCGTGGCGATGAACATGTTGACCAGATCCAGGGCGAACACCAGCAGGAAGATCGCCTCATGGCGCAGGCGGGGGGACGGCATCGGCGGTGCTCCAGCAGAGAGACCGCCAGCATGCCGCCCGGGAGCTGTTGGAAAAACACGACAACACCTGCAACACTGTCAAATCTTTTTTGACAATGAACCGCCATGGTCAGTCTCGATCGCTTCGATATCTTCCGTGCCGTGGTCGAGGCCGGCAGCCTGACCGCAGCGGCCGATCGGCTCGGCCTGAGCCGTGCGGTGGTCAGCTTCAACCTGAAACGGCTGGAGCAGGAGCTGGGCGTGACCCTGCTGCTGCGCAGTACCCGCCACCTGGCCCTGACCGACGCTGGCGAACAGTTCCTGCAGCACTGCGTACAGGCGCTGGATGCCGCGCAGGCGGCAATCGATGCCGCGCGGCGCGACCAGCACCAGCTGCAGGGTGTGCTGCGCCTGACCACCACCCCGGAGTACGCGCAGCTTCGCCTGATTCCCGCACTGGAAGCCTTCCGTGCGCGGCATCCGGCCCTGCAGCTGCACCTGTCCACGTCTCCCGCGCCGGCAGACCTTATTCCCGAGCGCTTCGACCTGGCGATCCGTCTTGGCCGTCTGCCCGATTCGGGCCTGCATGCCAGTGAACTGGAACGGCACCCGCTGTGCGCGGTGGCGGCTCCGTCCCTGCTGGCACGCCTGCCCTCTGCCGATGCGGCCAACGACCCCGTGCAACTGGGCACCCTGCCCCGCCTGGGTTACCCGCGCCTGGCCGACGTGCCGGTGGTCGCGCCCGACGGCAGCGACGCCTTGTTTGCCACCAATCCGGGCAATGCAGTGGTGCGCGTGGATGGTGCCAGCAGCCTGCGCGCCTTCGCCGTGGCCGGCGCCGGGGTCACCGTGCTGCCACGCTGGCTGATCGAGGACGACCTGGCCCGGGACCGCCTGCGCCCGGTGCTGCGCCAGCACCGCTTCCCGCAGCAGAGCGTGTACGCGGTCTACCCGCACAGCACGCAGCCCTCGCCGAAGGTGCGGCAGCTGATCGATTTCCTGCGCGGGTGGTTCGCCATATGAAAAGGGGACGGAGGGGATTAAGTCGTTTATGCATAAACGACTTAATCCCCTCCGTCCCCTTTTTCAGGCACGGCCCTTGCGGGCCGTGCCTTCAAGCCTCAGCGCAGCACCTGCTCCACCAGCTGCACGTCCACCGTCTGCAGCGGTTCGGCGGCGTTGCGCGACAGCTGCACCTGGTAGGTGCCACCGTCGATCTTCCACTGGCGCGCCTGTGCATCGTAGTGGGCCAGCGTCTTCGGCTCGGCTTCGATGCGGATGCGGCGCTGTTCGCCCGGCTGCAGGGTCACCTTGTCATAGCCGATCAGGCGGATCGGCGTGGTGCTGCCGGCCGGCAGCTTCAGGTACAGCTGGGCCACGTCGGCACCGGCGCGCTTGCCGGTGTTGCGGATGTCGACGCTGGCGACCAGGCGCGAACCTTCCACGCTCACCTTCAGGTTGTCATAGGCGAACGAGGTGTAGGACAGGCCATGGCCAAAGGCGAAGGTCGGGGTCAGGCCCTTGGCCGCCATCCACTTGTAGCCGACGTTGGCGCCTTCGATATCGAAATCGAACACATCACCGAACGGCTTGGCCGGCTTGAAGCCGAGGCCGTCGATGTGCGGGCGCGGCAGCTGCGATTCGTCCGTCACCCAGGTCACCGGCAGGCGGCCGGACGGATTGACCTGGCCGGTCAGCAGTGCGGCAATGCCTTCGCCACCGCGGATGCCCGGGTACCAGGCCTGCAGCATCGCCGGCACCTGCGCCAGCCACGGTGTGCGCACCGGGCCGTTGGTTTCCAGCACCAGCACGGTCTTCGGGTTGGCCTTGGCCACTGCCGAGATCAGGGCATCCTGGTTGTCCGGCAGCTGCATGTCCGGCAGGTCCACCGATTCGGCGGCCCACTGCGTGGCAAACACGATGGCCACATCCGCCTGCGCGGCCGCCTTGGCCGCAGCAGCGGCGTTGGTGCCATCCACATACGTGATAGTCGCGTCCGGGCGCGCCGCACGCAGCGATTCCAGCGGCGAGGACGGATGGAAGATCACCGGGCCCGGCCAGGTGGTCGGCATCACGCCGGGCACCGCGTTGGTGCCCTTGGCGGTCACGCCCACCATCGATGAACCACCGCCACCGATCACGCCCTTGTCGGCATGGCCGCCGATGATGACGATGCGCTTCACGCTGTCGGCCAGCGGCAACAGGTTGCCCTCATTGCGCAGCAGTACGCTGCCCTCCTCCACCGTGCGCTGGGCAACGGCGAAGCCGGCCTCGGCATCCACCTTCTGGTGCTGCGGCGGGTTGTCGAAGTTGCCATGCAGGAACATCGTGCGCAGGATGCGCGCCACCATGTCGTTCAGGCGCGCCTGCGGCACCACGCCGCCATGCACGGCCAGGCGCAGCGGTTCATCGAAGAACACCGCCGCGTCGAACACCTCACCGGCCGACTGCTGGTCCAGGCCGGCCAGCGCAGCCTTCGAGCCACTGTGCACGCCACCCCAGTCGGACATCACGAAACCGGGGAACTTCCATTCCTGCTTCAGCACCTGGTTCATCAGGTAGCCGTTCTCGCAGCCGTAGGTGCCGTTGATCTTGTTGTACGAGCACATCGCCACGCCCGGGCGACCGGCATCCAGCGCGATCTCGAAGGCCAACAGGTCCGACTCGTGCATGGCCTGTTCGCCAATGCGCACGTCGTGGAAGTTGCGACGGGTCTCCATGTCGTTCAGCGCGAAGTGCTTCATCGAGGAGATCACGTGCTGGCTCTGCACGCCCTGGATCAGCGCGCCAACCATCGAGCCGGCCAGCAGCGGGTCTTCGCCGGCGTACTCGAAGTTGCGGCCGTTGCGCGGGTCACGCTGCAGGTTGACGCTGCCCGACAGCAGGATATTGAAGCGCTGCTGCCACGCCTCGCGGCCCATCGTGGCGCCACCGGCGAAGGCAACTTCGCGGTTCCAGCTCGATGCGGTGGACGGGCCCGATGGCATCGCCGTGGCGAAGTCGCCCGGGCGGATGCCCCCCGGATTGGTCACGCCGACACCGGCGTCGGCCGACTGCTGCGACGGGATGCCCAGCCGCGGTACGCCCGGCACGAAGCCGGCCGAACCGACCGCACCTTCCGGCAGTGGGCCGCCGTCCTTGCCCAGCCCGAAGTAGCTGTGCAGCATCTGGAACTTCTCATCCTCGGTCATCGCCTTCAGCAGCAGCGCAGCGCGCGCATCGGCGTTGAGCGTGGTGTCCATCCACGGCGTGTTGCCGTGCTTGTCGGCGGCATAGGCCAGGGTCAGCAGGGTGGCACGCAGCGTGCTGCCTTCCACCTTGAACGGCGCGCTGCTGGCGGCCTGGAAGCCGTCGCTGAAATAGCTGGCATCGGCTTCCAGCGCCACACGCGCCGGATCGAAGCCTGCGGCCTTGGCCGATTCACCGGCCACCGCGCCGAGCAGCACCGCCGGTGCACCCAGCCGCGAACGGGTGACCAGCGCCGGCAGCTGCGCCGCACCTGCACCGGCATCGGTATAGACCGCCACAGTGTGGCGGCCGTCGTCCAGGCGCAGGTAGTTCAGGCCCGGCTGGTCGGGGCCGGATTCAGCGGCGATCGGCAGCCGGGTCAGAACAGCCTGGCCGCGCTGGGTCTGGCCATCGTCCTTGCCGGCGGCAATGAAGCGGTACTCGTAGCCCAGGCCATCGGCCAGCACCTGCAGCGGATCGACCTGGCCGATGCCGCGCTGCACCTGGCGCACGCTCACCGCGTCCACCTTCAGGCTCTTCAGTTGCGCGGCCAGCGCCGGCATCGCCTCGGCGTGGGGCGCCTGTTCCAGGGTCAGCACAGTGAACGCGGTCGGGTCGGCCCAGGCCGGAGCGGCCAGTGCGGCAGACAGGGCCAGAGACAGTGCAAGCGGTTTTGTAAACGTTTTCATCGGCAGGCGTAATTCCGTTGCCAAGGCAATCGGTCCAGGGAAAGTGCCGCCGAAGGGTGCAGCGTTCATGCCGCGCAGGGGTTGCCAGGCAACGCCCCGCAGGCCGATGGACGGGCCGGTCTGCGCGCGGGACCCTCCTCCCGGCGTGACAACCTGCCTGCCCGGGCCGCGCAGGGCGACCCAATCCTGTGAAGATTGTGCGAGGGCGTTCACACCTGTCAACAGGACCTAAGTCACAGGGGCAACCCGGCCAATGGTTATCAGTCCATCACTGGCGGTCATCAGCGCGCCGCGCGAGGCTGCTGATAATGGAGATCCCTGGCCACGAATCGAGCCCATGACCGTACATCGCGACTTCGATCATCTCTGGCGCGACCGCTGTGACACCTCCAGCCAGCGCGCACCGCGCGTGCTGATCCGGGTGTTCGTGGCCCCGGGCGAGCTGGAGCGCAGCGTGGCGTTCTACGAGCAGTTGCAGGGCGTGGTAGCCGATGCGGGGTTCCCGTTCCCGGAAGCCGGGCTGCGCCTGGCGATGGTCGGCGCCTTCCTGCTGATCGAAGGCAGCCAGGCGGCACTGGCACCGTTCACCTCGACCACGGGGACACTGCTGGTCGATGACGTTCGGCCCTATCACGACAAACTGGTCGCCGCCGGCGCCGAGATCATCTTCCCGCTGCAGGTAGTCCCGACCGGGGCGGCGTTCAATGCGGTGCATCCCGATGGCACCGTGGTTGAATACGTGCATCACCGGCCGGATCCGCACGGGCGCTGAGGGGGCGCACGGCCGGGCGGCGCCCGGCACCCGCGGTAGTGCCGGCCGCTGGCCGGCAACCTCAGAAGCAACAGCCGGAGCAAAAGCGGGCTTCCTGTGGGTTGGCGGGGGTGGGGGCCGGTTGCGGGGACGCCGTGAATCCGTCTGTCGAAATAATCGATTTCGATTGAGATTCATCCACGCATGGCGTGGATCTACAATCCCTCAATGTCCTCCCCCGCCCTGCCCTGGAATGGCACGTTGCTGCTGGATGCTCACGTGGCCGTGCTGCAGGGTCATGCCGGTGACAGCGCCGCGCACGCGCACTACGCCCATCAACTGCTGCTCAGCGATGGCGCAGCCTGGAAGGTCGAGGTCGATGGCGTGCAGCAGCAAGGCCAGCGGCTGTGGCTGCCGTCATTCCAGCCGCACGCGATCCTGTTAGCGCCAGAAGCAGGCTGCACGGTGTTCCTTGAGCCGACGCATGCCAATCCCGCACAGATCCAGCAATACCTGCACGCACTGCCGGGCAACGCGCTGGAACTGCACGGCTGGCTGCCCCGGCTGAGCCGCCCGCAACCGTTGGACCGCCGCGTGCAGGCGGCATTGGCCCGTATCGCCCAGCACCTGCCCGGCCCGGTGCCGGCCGCCGATATCGCCGGGGCGGCGCACCTGTCGACCAGCCAGCTGCACCGGCGTTTCCAGTCTGATCTGGCGGTGACCCTGCGCGGCTGGGTGCTGTGGCAGCGGCTGCGCCGCGCACTCATGCATCATCTGCGCGGGCACACCCTGACCGACAGTGCGCATGCCGCTGGATTCGCCGATCTGGCCCATCTGTCGCGCAGCCTGCGCCGCATGTTCGGTATCGGTGCCGCGCAGCTGCAGGGCCTGCAGCTTCACGCGGCCTGACACGGCCCATCATCCGCGCCTGCGCAGACCTTCCGGCAGCTCCGGCACCTCGCCATGCGGCAGTTCGCGGAACGGCGCCAGCAGCTGTCCCGGATAATCGCGCGGATAGTCCGGTTGGCTGCCGATGCCGAGGTCGCGCTGCTGCAGCCGATAGCCCGGCGCATCGAAGGCGGTCCCCAGCAGGTGATCCCAGACGGTCAGGAACAGGCCGAAGTTGACGTCGCCAGCGTTGCCGTAACGCATGTGGTGGAAGCGGTGCAGCGGTGCCCACGCCATCACCCGGCCCAGCAGGCCCGGGCGCATGTCCACGTTGGAGTGCTGCAGCAGCAGCTGGATGGCAATGGCGAAGGCCAGCACCGCAGCCACCGGCATCGGCAGGCCCAACAGCAGCAGCGGCAGTACGCCGCCCACTGCTTCGGCCGCCTGGTGCAGCGGATGCTTCATCAAGCCGTTGAAGCCGTACATGCGGGTGACGCTGTGATGCACCGCGTGCAACCGCCACAGCCAGCCGATGCGATGGCTGGCGTAGTGCACCAGGGTAATGCCAAGGTCGGCGCAGACGATGGCCAGCAGTACCTGCAGAACGAACGGCCACTGCAGCGGCCACAGCTGCCACGGAAGGAGCGCTGCCAGCAGCGGCACCGCAGCGATCGACAGCAGGTTCAGGCTTTCGTTGACCAGTGCATGCAGGGTGTCACGCAGACTGTCGCCGTGGTCGTGGTTGAACGCGGGGTCATACGGCCAGGCACGTTCGGCAGCGAACGAAACCGCGATGGCGACCGCCAGCAAGGCCAGCAGCCATAGCGGATCGCCATGGAGGTGGCCGACCCAGACGACGGCGGCGGCAACGAAACCGAGCAGGAACAACGGGGCATACAGGCGGAGGATCCAGTGTTTCATGGGCAACCCGGAACGTGAGGGGCCTGCATGCTGGCGCGGCACGACGGTTGCGCGCTTGAACAAACGGCGCAACCCGCCCCGTCTCGGTGGATATCCCCCCTTTGGCCGACACCGCGTTTCCCCCACCCACGGATGGCGTGGATCTACAATGGCGCCCTCATCGCGCCCGGTACCGGCATGGATTCCTTCAACCTGATGCGCGCCTTCCGCCGCATCGTCGAACGCGGCGGGCTGGCCCGCGCTGCCGAAGACCTGGGCATGTCGCCGGCCGGGCTGAGCAAGCAGTTGCGCGCGCTGGAAACGCACCTGGGCGTGGTGCTGCTGCAGCGGACCACGCGGCGCATGAGCCTGACCGAGACCGGCCACGCCTATTACCGCGAATGCTGCCGCCTGCTCGACGAATTGGACGCATTGGAACGTGGCATCGCCGAACAGCGTGGCGAGGTGGCCGGGCGCCTGCGTGTCAATGCACCGCAGTCGTTCGCACTGAGCACGCTGTCGCCGCTGCTGCCACGCTTCCTTCAACAGCATCCACAGCTGTCGCTGGACCTGGTGATGGAAGATCGCCTGCTCGATGCGGTCGGTGAGGGTTTCGATGTGTCGTTGCGGCTGCGTGCCGAGCTGGACGACTCGCGACTGGTGGCGCGCCGGCTTGCCTCGCTGCAACAGGTGCTGTGCGCTGCCCCGTCCTACCTGCGGCAGCGTCCAGCACCGCAGTCGGTGGACGATCTGCAGGTGCACAGTGTGCTGGCCTACAGCCTGTCCGACTCCCCCGGCAGCTGGCCGCTGCTCGGCCCGGATGGGCAGGTGACCATCACCCTGCCGGCACGCGTCACCGTCAACAACAGCCTGCTGCTGCGCGACCTGCTGGTGGCCGGCATGGGCATCGGCGCCCTGCCCTCGTTCCTGGCGGCACCAGCGCTGGCCCGTGGCGAACTCCAACAGGTGCTGCCCGACCACCGCTATCCGCCACGCTTCGTGCATGCGGTCTATCCCACGTCGCGCCACCTGCAACCCAAGGTGCGTGCCTTCATCGATTTCCTGCACGCCGAGCTGCCCCGCTGCGCCGGCCTGGATTCGTAACCGCCAGCGAAAACTGAGCTGCCCACGGCGCGCTGTTTCGGCCCCACCGCGCTGCCTAATCTGCCGCCTCCCCTCTCACCGATGGCAGGCAGATGTCTCCCGTTCCTTCCCCCGCCACCGCCGCGCCGGTGGTCGACTTCTTCCACGACGTGGTCTGCGGCTGGTGCTTCGTGCTGGCCCCGCGCCTGCAGCAGGTCTCGGCCGAACTCGGCATCCAGGTGCGCCATCGCAGCTTCGTGCTGCAGGACTCGCGCGCGCAGATGGTCGAGGTGTTCGGCTCGATGGAGCGCGCCAAGGCGATCATCCTGCGCCACTGGACCGACTGCGCCGCGCATGAAGACAGCGCGCGCATCGATATCGAAGGCATGCGCGCACAGGACTTCGAATATCCCTCCGGCTGGCTCGGCGCACTGGCCTGCCAGGCCGCAGGGTTGATCGGCGGCAATGATGCCCATGGCGCAATGTTCGACGCGGTGCAATGGGCGCACCTGCACCAGCACCGCAACATCGGCGACGCCGAAGTGCTGCTGGATATCGCCGAATCACTGGGCCATCCCCGTGGTGCCTTCGCTGACCACATGCGCAGCGACGCAGTACGCCAGCACGTGCAGGCCGATCGTGCCGACGCCGCTGCCCTCGGCATCCGCTCCATTCCCACCGTGATCGGCGGCAACGGCCTGCGCCTGCAGACCCTGCCGCTGCCGCAACTGCGCCAGGCCCTGGCGCCCCTGGTCGCGGCCTGAGCCGCACCCTCCCCACCCTGCAAGGAGATTCCCCCATGACCCCACGTATCCTGGCCAGCGCGCTGGCCCTGCTACTGGCCGGCACTGCGGCGTCCACCACCGTGTCCGCGCACGAACGCGTTCCCTCCGGCCAGCAGGTCGGCACCAGCCCCTGGGGGCCGAAGGACGAGATCGGCCGGCTCAACCTGATCACCGAAGCCTCGCGTGCGGCGATCCTGTCGCGGGTCAGCGGCGGCAAGGCCTATGACCTGGCCACCGACTACTACGTCGGCATGCCCAGCTGGCAGGACGCCGGCGACCCGCACTACCAGTTCTGGATGACCCACACCCCGCGCGGCACGGTGATGGATGATCCGATGGGCGTGGGCGAGAGCATGAACCTCACCCGCAGCTACACCGGCACCGCGTTCTCGATGTACAGCCACACCGGCACCCACATCGATGCGCTGAACCACTTCGGCATCCACGGAAAGATCTGGAACGGCTTCGAGGCCGACAAGCATCTCGGCGATCGTGGCTGGAATGTCACCGGCATCGAGAAATTCCCGCCGCTGATCGCGCGTGGCGTACTGATCGACGTGGCCGCCGCCAAGGGCGTGGACATGCTGCCGGACAGCTACCGCGTCACCCGCCAGGACCTGAAGGATGCGCTGGCACGCCAGCGGGTGAAGCTGCAGCAGGGCGATGTGGTGCTGATCCGTACCGGCCGCATGCGCCTGTTCGAACAGCCCAAGGCCTACATGGCCAACCCGCCGGGCATGGGCCTGGACGCGGCGCGCTTCCTGGTTGAGGACAGCGGCGCGATGATCGTCGGCGCCGACAACCTGAGCTTCGAGACCTTCCCCTCGGAGGTGGCCGACGACTACGTGCCGCTGCACACCTACCTGCTGGCCCAGCAGGGCGCGCCGATCATCGAACTGGTGGCGCTGGATGAACTGGCCCGCGACAAGGTCTACGAGTTCGCCTTCATTGGCGGCCCGCTGAAGATCCGCGGCGGCGATGCCGCGCCGCTGCGCCCGGTCGCGCTGCCGGTCCGCCCGTAACCGGGCCCTGTGGGTGCCGACCTGGCTCGGCACTCCTTTTCCACTTCAGCAACCTGAAACCCGGCCCGCCAATTTCATTAGTAATTCTACTCACAAGGCGAGTAGCATGTCTGGTCTCAGCCCCTGATACCAGCCCGCCGATACTCGCTCCATGCCTGTCGTTTCCGCCCGTTCCTGCCGCTTCCAGCCCGCCCGGCGCCTCCCTTGGAGGACCGGCTGATGGGCGCCGTCGTCGCCCTCGACCGGCTGCTGGACGGCCGCCAGTTGTGGCGCGGCCCGGCCCGCCAGGGGCCGGCCAGCGACCACCTGGCCAGCGGCCACCCGGCGCTGGACGCACGCCTGCCCGGCGGCGGCTGGCCGGCCAGCGGGCTGTGCGAGGTGCTGCAGGCGGCGCCGGGCGTTGGCGAACTGGCCCTGGTCTGGCCGGCGCTGGCCAGGCTGAGCCAGCGCGACCGCCCGATCGTGCTGGTCGCCCCACCCTATCGCCCGCATGCCCCGGCCTGGGCCGCGGCCGGGCTGGATCTGGCCCAGCTGCAGATCATCCACGCTGCGCCGAAGCAGGCGCTGTGGGCGGCCGAACAATGCCTGCGCTCTGCCGCCTGTGCGGCGGTGCTGTGCTGGCCGCACCAGGCCGACGATCGCGCCCTGCGCCGGCTGCAGGTCGCCGCCGACAGCGGCCAGTGCCTGGGCTTCGTGTTCCGCGAGGCGCAGGCAGCGCGCAACCCCTCCCCGGCCAGCCTGCGCCTGCAGCTCGACCACGGCCAGGTAAGGGTGCTGAAGTGCCGTGGCGGCCTGCCACCCGCGCAGCCGTTGCCACTGGCCATCACCCACTGAGGCCGCGCCATGCACTGGGCCTGCCTGTTGTTGCCGCAGCTGGCGCTGGACAGCGTGCTGCGCCTGCAGCCGGACCCCCAGCGGCCACTGGTGCTGCTGCAGGGCCCAGCGCAGCGCCGCGTGCTGCGTGCGGTCAGCCCGGCCGCGCGCGCAGCAGGGCTGCGCCCGGGCATGCTGCTGTCGGCTGCGCAGGTGCTGGTGCAGGACATGCACCTGCACGACTACGACCCTGACGCGGAACAGCACACCCGGCAGCTGCTGGCCAGCTGGGCCTACGCCTACAGCTCGCAGGTCAGCCTCGATTTCCCGCATGCACTGGTGCTGGAAATCGGCGCCAGCCGTGCCCTGTTCGGTGACTGGCTGACGATCGAAAAGCGCCTGCGCAACGAACTGCATGAACTCGGTTTCCGCCACCGCCTGGTGGCCGCCCCCACGGCACATGCCGCGCGCGTGCTGGCCAACGTCCACGACGGCCTCGGCATCGATGCGCAGCAGCTGCCAGCGGCACTGGCACAGCTACCCTTGCCGCGCTGCGGCCTGCCCAGCGACGCGGTGACCGTGCTCGGCCGTTCCGGCCTGCGCACGCTGGGTGCGGTGCTCGAGCTGCCGCGTGACAGCCTGGCCCGGCGCTTCGCACCGGAGGTACTGCAGCAGCTGGATGCACTGCGCGGCCTGCCCACCGCGCCGCTGCGCTACTACCAGCCACCGGACCGTTTCGATGCGCGCATCGAATTCGAATACGAGATCGAATCCAGCCAGGCCCTGCTGTTCCCGCTGCGCCGCCTGCTGCTGGACCTGGCCGCCTTCCTGTGTTCGCGCGATGGCGGCGTGCAGCGCTTCGACCTGCATTTCGAGCACGACCTGCTGCCGGCCAGCGTGCTGACCATCGGCCTGCTGGCCCCCGAACGCGATCCTGCGCTGCTGTTCGAGATCGCACGCAACCGCATGGAAGCGTTCGCCCTGCCGGCCGGCAGCCGCGCACTGCGCCTGCAGGCCGAGCAGCTGCCACCGTTCGTGCCCGCCGCGCGTGACCTGTTCGATACCCGGCCGGCGCAGGCGATGCCCTGGAACCAGCTGCGCGAGCGCCTGCGTGCGCGGCTGGGTGATGACGCCGTGCAGCCGCTGGCGGTGCAGGCCGACCATCGCCCCGAACGCGCCAGTGGCACCCAGCCACCGGCCAAGCCCCCGTCGTACTGGCCACTGCGCCCCGGCTGGTTGCTGGACACCCCACAACCGTTGCGTGACCCGCGCCTGCGCATCGTCGCCGGGCCGGAGCGGATCGAATCGGGCTGGTGGGACCAGGCCGACGCACGCCGCGACTACTACGTGGTGGAAACCGCACACGGCCAGCGCGGCTGGGCCTTCCGTGAGCGCAACGATCCGCATGCGCCGTGGATGCTGCACGGCTGGTTCGGCTGAGCCGCCATGCACAGCGAACTGCCCGGCTACGCCGAACTGCACTGCCTGTCGGCCTTCAGTTTCCAGCGCGGTGCTTCGATCGCCGAAGAACTGTTCGCGCGCGCCGCTGGCCAGGGTTACCGGGCACTGGCGATCACCGACGAATGCTCGCTGGCCGGCATCGTGCGCGCCTGGCAGGCGGCGAAGGCGCATGGCGTGGCGCTGATCGTCGGCGCCGAATTCCAGGTCGAGGACGGGCCGAAGCTGGCCCTGCTGTGCACCGACCAGGCCGCCTATGCCGGGCTCTGCCAGTTGATCACCACCTGCCGGCGGCGCGCAGCCAAGGGCGAGTACCGCTGCCTGCGCGAGGACCTGCTCGGCCTGCCCGACGGCCTGCTGTGCCTGTGGCTGGACCGGCAACCGGCCGCCACCGACCTGGAACTGCTGCGCGCCGGCTTCAATGATCGGCTGTGGTTGGCGGTGGAGCTGCACCACGAACACGACGACGCACGCCGCCTGCAGCAGCTGCAGGCCTTCGGCCAACGCCACCGCCTGCCGCTGGTCGCCAGTGGCGACGTGCACATGCACGTGCGCCGCCGCCGCGCCCTGCAGGACACCCTGACCGCGATCCGCCACCGCTGCAGCGTGGCCGAGGCTGGCTGGCGCCTGTTCCCCAACGGCGAGCGCCATCTGCGTCCGCGCACCGCGCTGGCCCAACTGTATCCGCCCGAATTGCTGGCCGAGACCCTGCGCATCGCCGAGCGCTGCCACTTCACCCTGGAACAGCTGCAGTACACCTACCCACGCGAGCTGGTGCCCGAGGGGCATGACCCGGACAGCTGGCTGCGCGTGCTGGTCGAGCGTGGCATCCCCTGGCGCTGGAAAGGCGGCATCGAACCGAAACAACGCGAGCAGATCGAACACGAACTGGCGTTGATCAAGCAGAAGAACTACGCCTCGTACTTCCTCACCGTGCAGGACATCGTGCGCTTCGCGCGCAGCCAGGACATCCTCTGCCAGGGCCGCGGCTCGGCGGCCAACTCCGCGGTGTGCTTCGTGCTGGGCGTGACCGAGATCGACCCGGCACGCAGCAACCTGCTGTTCGAGCGCTTCATCTCCGCCGAGCGCGACGAGCCACCGGATATCGACATCGATTTCGAGCACGAGCGCCGCGAGGAAGTGCTGCAGTACGTGTTCAAGCGCTATGGCCGCGAGCGCGCCGCACTGACCGCGGTGGCAATCAGCTACCGTGGCCGCAGCGCGATCCGCGACGTGGCGCGTGCACTTGGCCTGCCGATGGACCAGGTCAACGAACTGGGCGCGGCGATGGACCACTGGGGCGGCAACATCCCATTGCCGGAAACCCTGCGCGAGCGCGGTTTCGATCCGGACACGCCCTTGATGCGGCGCCTGCTGGCGCTGACCGCCGAGCTGATCGACTTCCCGCGCCACCTGTCGCAGCACCCCGGCGGTTTCGTGATTTCCGAACATCCCCTGTCGACCCTGGTGCCGGTGGAAAACGCGGCGATGGCCGACCGCACCGTCATCCAATGGGACAAGGACGATCTGGATGCCACCGGCCTGATGAAGGTCGACTGCCTGGCGCTGGGCATGCTTACCGCCATCCGCAAGTGCCTGGCCATGCTGAAACAGCATGGCCTGCATGAAGGACGCATGGATGCGATCCCGCCCAAGGATGCAAAGACCTTCGACATGATCTGCGCCGCCGACACCATCGGCGTGTTCCAGATCGAATCGCGCGCACAGATGGCGATGCTGCCGCGCATGCAGCCACGCACGTTCTATGACCTGGTGATCGAGGTGGCGATCGTGCGCCCTGGCCCGATCCAGGGCGACATGGTGCACCCCTATCTGGAGCGGCGCCGGATCCTGCGCGAACAGGGACCGGACGCGTTGAACGACCCGGACAACCCGCTCTACCCACCGCAGCTGGAACGCGTGTTCGCACGCACGCTGGGCGTGCCATTGTTCCAGGAACAGGTGATGCAGCTGGCGGTCGAAGCAGCCGGTTACACGCCTGGCCAGGCCGATGCCCTGCGCCGTTCGATGGCGGCCTGGAAACGCCGTGGCGGCTTGGAACCGCATCGTGAAAAACTGCTGGCAGGCATGTTGAAAAACGGCTTCAGCCGCGAATACGGTGAGCACCTGTTCGAGCAGATCAAGGGGTTCGGTGATTACGGTTTCCCGGAAAGCCACGCCGCCAGCTTCGCCCTGCTGACCTATAACAGCTGCTGGCTGAAATGCCACCATCCGGCCGCGTTCACCGCCAGCCTGATCAACAGCCAGCCGCTGGGTTTCTACAGCCCCGACCAGCTGCTGCAGGACGCGCGCCGGCATGGCATCCGCGTGCTTCCCGTGGACGTGCGCCACAGCGACTGGGACTGCACGCTGGATTTCAGCAGGGGCGCGGCCGCGATCCGGCTCGGCCTGCGCCTGGTCGACGGCTGCAATGAAGCGGCTGTACAGGCCATCATGCGCGAACGTGCACGGCGCCCGTTCGACGATGTGGGCGACCTGTGCCAGCGCACCGCCCTGGATCGCCGCCAGCAGGGCCTGCTGGCCGATGCCGGTGCGCTGCGCGGGCTCAGCGGCCATCGCCATCGTGCACGCTGGGATATCTCCGGCGTGGAGAACCGGCTGCCGCTGTTCGACCAGGCCCGCGCCACCGCTGAAGCACGCGTGCCGCTGCCCCTGCCCAGCGCCTGGGAGGACATGCAGGCCGATTACCGCAGCATCGGCACCACCCTCGGCCGCCACCCGATCTCGTTCCTGCGCACGCAACTGCGCAGCCGCGGCTGCCTGGATGCCGCGCAGCTTGCGGGCCACGGCCATGGCCGTCGCGTGCGCATCGCCGGCCTGGTCCGCATGCGCCAGCGCCCGCAGACCGCCAGTGGCGTTACCTTCCTCACCCTTGAAGACGAGACCGGCATGGTCAATGCCGTGGTCTGGCGGCACCTGGCCGATCGCCAGCACCGGGTCCTGGTCGATACCCGGCTGATGCAGATCGACGGCCGCCTGGAACGCGTCGATGGCGTGCAGCATGTCATCGTGCAGCGCATGCACTGCCTGGATGAACTGTTGCAGGGGTTGCGCAGCCACAGCCGCGATTTCCATTGACGATACACAGCGTCACACAATGAACTGGCCATCGGTCGCCCGCATCCGCTATCGTCGCTGCATCCAAGGAAGGACGACACGATGCCGCGCGCACTGCTGCTGACCACGCTGGTGGTCTCCACACTCGCCCTGCTGGTTTCCGGCTGGACCGCCTGGAGCCTGCATCGCAGCCAATCGCCACAGCGCATCATCGAAGCGCGCGGGCTGATCATCCACGATGGCACGGGCCAACCCCGGGTGATCCTAGGCGCGCCGGTGCCCGACCCCCTCAGCCGGGGCCGTATCCAGGGGCCGCGCGCTACCGCCCTGTCCGGCCTGATCCTGCTCGGCCCGGATGGCTCCGAACGCGGGGGCTATGGCACCAGCGATCGCGGCGGTGAAGCCGTGCTGACCCTGGACGATGCCAATGGCACCACGGAAGTGTTCAAGGTGGTGGCCAACCCGGACCGTGGTGCCAGCCTGATGGTCAAGCACCAGAACAACACCGGCGCCATGCTCACCTCATGGCAGGGCAAGCCGGAACTGATGTTCGTCGATGACAGCGGCCAGTCCCACTACGTGCGCCCGGGCGCCAACGCCGCGCCCTGATCTGCTTCTGTAGCGTCGAGCCATGCTCGACTGCTTCTACCAACAGCAGCCGAGTATGGCTCGGCTCTACAAAGGCGAAGCAACGTCGAGCATCGCTCGACGCTACAGACCGCACACCGCCGCCAGGTCGTCAGCCAGCGGCCGCAGTTGCGCCGCGCCCAGCGCCGCGCAGGTGATGCGCAGGCCATGTGCCGGCGCCGCCACCGCGAACACCTCGCCAGCGCGCACATGCCATCCGCGCGCGGCCAGCGCCAGCACCTGCGGATGGCTGTCGCCCGGCAACGGCAGCCACAGGTTCAATCCCTCCATCGGCAGCGGCGTCGGCACGCCACGCGCGCGCAGCAGTTCCTGCAGCGACTGCAGGCGCTGCTGGTAACGCTCGCCTGCCGAGGCGATCTTCGCCCGCTGCGTTGACGACGCCAGCACCGAGGTTGCCGCGTCCTGCAGCAGGTGACTGACCCAGCCGATACCGGATGCCAATCGCAGCCGCAACCGCATCGCGGTTTCTTCATCGCAGGCCAGCCAGGCCAGCCGCAGGTCGGGGCCGAGCGGTTTGGACAACGAACGCAGCAGCGCCCAGCGCCGCCCATCCAGCGGCAGTACCGAGTGATAGGCCTGCTGCGAGAGCAGCGCATAGTGATCGTCGATCAGCACTGCTACCTGCGGGTACGCCGCCAACAACTGCCGCAACGCCCGCGCCCGCTTCGCATCCAGGCTGGCCCCGGTCGGATTGTGCGCCCGGGGGGTGAGCAGCACCGCACGTGCACCAGCCTCCAGCGCCTGCCGCAGCGATTCGACCTGCATGCCCTGGGCATCCACCGCCACCGGCAACGGCGCATGACCCGACGCATTGAGCACATTGAGGCTGCCGAGGAAGCATGGATCCTCCACCGCGATGCGATCACCCGGCAGCAGCCACGCCGCCAGCAGGCGCTCGATGCCATCGACGGCGCCATGGGTCAGCTCCAGCGCATATCCCTCGGGGCAATCCGCATCCAGCGAGGCGCGTGCCAGCGCCTGCAACCTCGTGTCGACCGTACCCACGCCATACAGCCGCGGCGCCGCCGGGGTCAGGCGCAGGTTCGGCAGCAGGCGCGGATCCGGGTTGCCACCGGCCAGGTCCTGCAGCGCCAGCCCCGGGGTGCTGCCCTCGCGCGCCAGCGGCGGCGGCAGGCCACGCACCACCGTGCCGCGGCGGCCCGCCGTGCTGGCCAGTCCCGCCGCATCCAGGCGCTTGTAGGCAGCAGCCACGGTGTTGCGGTTCACGCCCAGCTGCTCGGCCAGTTCACGCACCGGCGGCAGCACGCTACCGGCCGGCAGGCGGCCCTTGCCGATGCCGTCGCGGATGCTGTCGAAGATCGACTCGGCGCTGTGCCCGGTGATTTTCATTTTGTCCTATGCCAAAATATCTCTTGTCCTGTGCCAGTGTATCCCACCCTGGCCACCCTGCATTGGAGGTGCCCGCATGCCCCTTGCCGCTGCCGACTGGCCCGTCGCCCAGTCCGTTGAACAGATCGCCGCCAACCTGGTCACGGTGCGCCAACGCATCGCCGATGCCTGCGCCCGCGTCGGCCGTGACCCGGCCAGCGTGCGCCTGCTGCCGGTCAGCAAGACCGTCGATGACGCCCGCATCCGCATGGCGGTGGCCGCCGGTTGCCGCGAGCTGGGCGAGAACAAGGTGCAGGAGGCGCAACGCAAGGCCGAGACGATGGCCGATCTTGGCGTGCACTGGTCGGTGATCGGGCATCTGCAGACCAACAAGGCGCGCTACGTGGCGCGCTTCGCCAGCGAGTTCCAGGCGCTGGACAGCCTGCGCGTGGCCGAAGCACTGCAGCAGCGCCTGCAGCTGGAAGACCGCACGCTGGATGTGTTCGTGCAGGTCAACACCTCCGCCGAACCCAGCAAGTACGGCTTGGAACCCGCTGCCGTCGAGGCCTTTGTGCAGCAGCTTCCAGCGTTCGATCGCCTGCGCGTGCGCGGCCTGATGACGCTGGCCATCTTCACCCCGGAGGTCGAGCGCGTGCGTGCCTGCTTCGTGCGCCTGCGCGAACTGCGCGACCAGCTGCAGCGCACTGCACCTCCCGTCATCGACCTTTCGCAGTTGTCGATGGGCATGTCCGGAGACTTCGAAGTGGCGATCGAGGAAGGTGCCACCGTGGTCCGCGTCGGGCAGGCCATCTTCGGCGCACGCGCCACCCCGGACAGTTTCTACTGGCCCAGCAATGGAGCCTCCGCATGAAGCACGCGGTCGTCCTGCAACACGTCGCCTTTGAAGACCTCGGCACCCTGCAGCCACTGCTGTCGGCACAGGGCTGGCAGCTGCAGGTGCTGCAGGCCGGTGTCGACACCCTCGATCCGGCCGAAACCGCCGACCTGCTGGTCGTGCTGGGCGGCCCGGTCAGCGTCAACGATGTTGATCGCTATCCCTTCCTCAACGACAGCATCGCGTTGTTGCAACGTCGGCTGCAGCAGCAACGGCCCACGCTGGGCATCTGCCTCGGCGCGCAGCTGATGGCGCGCGCACTCGGTGCCGACGTCGCCGCCAGTGGCGGCAAGGAGATCGGCTTTGCGCCGCTGCTGCTGACTGATGAAGGCCAGCGTTCTCCGCTGCAGTCCCTGCAGGGCATTCCGGTACTGCATTGGCATGGCGAGGCGTTCGAACTCCCGGCCGGTGCACGTCGCCTGGCCAGCACGCCGGCCTGCCGCCACCAGGCCTTCGCCATGGGCAGCCATGCGTTGGCCCTGCAATGCCACCCGGAACTGGATGCCCGCCAGTTCGAACGCTGGCTGATCGGCCACACCCTGGAGCTGGCGCAGGCCGGCATCGATCCGAACGATCTTCGCGCCCAGGCACGCCGTTACGGTGCACCGCTGGCGGCGGCGGCCACCGCGATGTTCGACCATTGGCTGCAGGAGCTGCCGGAGACACCGCAATGAACTACCGATTGCAGATCCACCGCGATGGCGCCCACTGGGGCCACTTCGACTGCAGCGGCCCCGATGCCATGCAACGCATGGACACCATCGCCGCGCAGCTGCCTGCCGAACAGGGCTTCCAGCTGAAACGGCAGAAAGGTGTCGGCGAAGAGCGCATCCTGTCCAGCAATGCCGACGGCCTGCGCGTACTGGCTTCGCAGATCCAGTACCGCGACATCTGACGATCGTCACGGTAGTGCCGGCCGCTGGCCGGCACCCGAATCTGGCCGGCCAGCGGCCGGCACTACCACGGCTGTTCGCCCGCGTGCGAAGCTTCACGCATGCTGACCCTGCAACGCGGCAGCCACCACGGGCTGCTGGTCGCCCCGCGCTGGCCCTCCACCCGTATCCAACTGGAAGAAGAGGTACTGCAACGCCTGCTCGATGCGCAGGCAATGCTGCCTGCCGGGCTGCGACTGCTGCTCACGCGCGGCTTCGAACCCAGCCACAGCCGGCTCGGCAGCTTCCGTCGTGGCGTGCGTTGGCTCGGTATCGCGTTGTTCCGGGCCTGCTATCCGCAACGCCATGATGAGGTCGATGCCATCTTCGGCGCCAACGGCCACGACATCGATGGCCGTCATATCGATGTCTCGCTGGTACTGCACGGCAAGCGGCTACGGCTGCTGCCCGTGGGCGTATTCACCCCGCCACGCTGGCAGGATCGTCGCGTCGCCCGCCATGCCGAAGCGGTCGCGCGGGTGAAGCGCAGCCTGCAGCGCTGCGGCTTCAAGCTGCATCACAACCCCACCGAAGCCCTGCAGATCCACTGCGATTATCGCCCGCGCTGATCTCCCGTCCCGGGCAGGCGTGTCACGCCCATCGATAGATGCAAATGATTCTCTTTTGCTGTAAGGTGCAGCCGCTGCCCTTGCCGCCGCGGGCTGTTCCCTTTCCCAGTTGTCGCCCGCCCCGTGTCCACGCCTGTCGAACCGACGGATGTCGCGCAGCTGTGCGCGGCCCATTACCGGCCGCTGCACGCCCATGTCCGCCGTAAACTCCCGCAACGCAGCGACGCCGATGACGTCGTCCAGGAAACCTGGCTGCGTGTCCTCAAGGTCGCCGCCAGCGGCCTGCTGAGCAACGGCCGCGCCTACCTGTACCGCGTCGCCCACAATCTGATCGCCGATCACTACCGGCAACGCCAGCGCCGTCGTGAGGAAGCGCTGGATGATGCCCAACTGCACGCCCTCGCCGATCCTGCGCCGCTGCCGGAGCAGCACCTGCTGGACGCCGAACAGCTGCGCCATCTCGACGCGATCATCGCCGCGCTGCCACCGCGCTCGCGCCAGGTATTCCTGCTGGCCCGGGTGGAGCAGATGGCACTGGCCGAGATCGGCCGCCGGCTCGGCATCAGCCGGCAGACCGCGCACGGCCATCTGCTGCGTGCGCTGGTGGCGCTGCAGCAGGTACCCGGCGCATGAGCCCGGAGGCGATCGCGCGCGAGGCCGCGCGCTGGTGGCTGGACGGCCACGACGGCGGCCGCGACGAGCGTGCCTTCAACCAGTGGTACTACGCCGATTGCCGCCACGCCGCGCAGTACCAGCACCTGCAGGCGCTCTGGCAGGCCGGTGATGCCACGCCCAGCCTGCAGCGGCATCAGCGCAAGCGGCAGCGCCGGCACCTGCGCGACGCCGGCACTGCCGTGCTGCTGCTTTGCGTCTTGGGCCTGTATACCCGCCAGGCCGCACCACCGGCCGCGCAGGTGATGCGCACGGCGACAGGCGAGATCCGTGAAGAAGTACTGCCGGACGGCTCGCACGTGCTGCTGTCACCCGGAAGCGAAGTCCATGTCCGCATCGATGCACAGCGCCGCCAGCTGCAGCTGCAGCACGGCCAAGCCTGGTTCAAGGTAGCCGCCGATGCGCAGCATCCGTTCCAGGTGCATACGACGCACGGCATGGTCACCGCGCTCGGCACGGCCTTCGACCTTGCCGTGCAGGACAACGACAGCGTGGTCACCGTCACCGAGCATCGCGTCCGTGTGGACAGCGGCACCCGCAGTGAGCAGGCCATCGAAGGGCAGCAGCTGCGCTTCGATGGACAGGCACCGATCATCGGCCTGGCCGCCAGCCACAGTGCCCTGGCCTGGCGCGAGCGTCGCCTGCATTGGGTCTCCACGCCCTTGGCCGAGGTCACCCAGGGCCTGGATCGCTGGCATGGCGGCCACACCTGGATCATCGGCGCACACCTGCGCCAGCAGCCGGTCACCCTGCTCGGCAGTGCAGACGGTGCGGCGCGCAGCCGCGACCAGCTGGCCACGCAGCTGCATGTACGCGTGCTGCGCCTGGGCGCGGGCGTGCAGGTGTGGCTGCCGCCACGCAGGGAACATCGCGATGCACCCTGACATCGGCCCTGCCACTGCGTCTACCCAGGATGACGACGCGCTGCGTCAGCCCCTGGAGCTCCCGATGCTGTTTCACCGTCCCCTTGTCCTCGCCCTGTCACTGGCCTGCGCCGGTCCGCTTCCGTTGTTACCTGCCAGCGCACACGCGCAGGCCGCCTCCCGTCACTTCGATCTTCCTGCGCAACCGCTGGCCAGCGCGCTGGATGCCTACAGCCGGCTGACCGGTGTCGATCTGGTGATCGGCGCGGCATTGCCAGGCGGCCAGACGGCGCCGGCACTACGCGGACGGTTCGACGACGCGCAGGCCCTGTCGCGCCTGCTGGCCGGTAGCGGCCTGCGCCCCCGTTTCATCGACGCGCGCCGCGCCACCCTGGAACCGGCGCCGGCCGCCCCCTCAGATGGCAGCCGTCGAACCGGCCCGCTGCGCGTACAGGGCGATATCGCACACGGCCATTCCCCCGGTGCAGGCGCCAGCCAGTATGTCCCGGCGGCCCGCGATGGCTTTGCGCCCGCCGTCGGCAGCGAGCGCGTGGCGATGGCCGAACGCCAGGACGGCAACAGCCTGCTGCGTTCGATGCCCGGCACCCACAGTTTCCACTCGCGCAGCCAGCCCGGCCTGCAGGTCAACATCCGCGGCATGACCGGCGCCGGGCGGGTCAACACCATGATCGATGGTGTCACCCAGACCTTCCGCAACAACGCGGGCCATGGCTCCGGCGGTCCGTTCGCCTACGTCGACCCTTTCCTGCTGGCCGGTGTGGACGTGCAACGCGGTGCGGTCGCCGGTGGTGATGGTGCCGGCACGCTGGCCGGCAGTGCCAATTTCCGCACGCTGGACATCGACGACCTGCTCGGCGAAGGCCGTGACTGGGGCCTGCGTGCGGGCTATCGCCATGGCAGCAACGGCTATGGCAGCGGCCGCACCTTCGCCGGCGCATGGCGCCACAGCGAGGACGGCGGTGACCGCCAGTTCGGCCTGCTGGCCGCTGCCAGCAGCAGTCGCAGCGGCGAGTACGCCACGGCACGCGGGCAGAAGAACAATGCCGACCCCGGCAGCCAGCAGCCCAGCAGCTGGCTGTTGAAAGCACGCCTGCAGCCCAGTGACCAGCATCGGCTGGACCTGAGCCACATGCGCTACGAAAACGACTTCTACCACAACTACCCGTGGCAGATTTCCGCACGCAACCAGCGCGCCAGCTACCACTACACGCCCTACACGCCGTGGATCGACCTGCGCGCGACCTTCGCCGGCAACAAGACCCGGCTGTTCTATCCACCCGTGGAGGATTCCAGCTACATCGGCCGCCGCACCCACACCAGCCTGAGCAGCTGGACGCTCGACAACACCAGCCGCTTCGATATCGGTGCACTGCAGGCACGCTGGAACACCGGCATCAAGCACCAGTCGGACGTCTACGTGGCCGACACCCCCATCCTGCGCGGCGCCAACCCCCAGGGCCGCAGCCAGCTGGACGGCGTGTTCAGCACGCTGGAACTGCAGTACGACATCTACGCGCTGACTGCAGGCCTGCGCCAGGATCGCTATGGCATCCGCGGCCACGTCCCGGTGTGCTCGGATGTGCCTGGCCAGTGCGCCGAGATCAACGGCGGCGGCATCGACGTGCGCCGTACCCAGCGCGCACTCAGCCCCAGCCTGGCGGTATCGTGGCAGGCCACCGACTGGCTGCAACTGTTCGCCGAAGCCTCGCGTACTTCCCGCCCGCCGCGGGTGCAGGAGATGTTCTTCGAGAAGATCCCGCTGGAAGGCATGAGCGATGCCGACGGCGTGGGTGCCAACCCGTTCCTGCGCCGTGAGCGCTCGCGCAACCTGCAGTTCGGCGCCAACCTCAGCGCCTCCTCGCTGCTGACCGACGGTGACCTGGCGCAGCTGCGCGTCACCCGCTTCGACAACCGCATCCGCGACTACATCAAGCCGCAGTACCTGCTGATCGTGCACCCGCCGGAGGTGGGGCCTTTCGTGGTACCGATCGACAGCGATCAGCAGCTCACTGCCTGGACCGATGCCCTGGACGTGGACGACTTCAGCACCACCACGCGCTGGATGAACCACCCCGGCGTGGTGCGCATGCGCGGTATCGAGCTGGAAGCGCACTACGCCAGCGCGCACTACCACGCCACGCTGAGCTGGACCCGCTCGCGCACCAGTGCGCCTGCCATCGAATTCGTCAACCTGGAAGACATCACCGCCCTGCCCGACCGCTTCTGGACGTTGGATGTCGGCGGCCGCTGGTGGCAGCAGCGCGTGCAGGCCGGCCTGCGCGCCGAATACTCCGGGCCCACCGAAGAAGGCTACGACTTCTTCCAGACCCGCAGGACCGGCGGTACCGGTGTACTGCTCGACTTCTACACCAGCTTCAAGCCCCAGCCCAACACCACGCTGTGGCTGAACATCGAAAACCTGCAGAACAAGGCCTATGACAACAATGCCTCGATCGACAGCATCTTCAGCCCGATCCTGGACCGCGGCAACGGCCGTGGCCGCACCGTCTCGATGGGCGTCAATGTGGCGTTCTAGCCGTCGCTGGCTGCCGCTGTGCCTGCTCGCACTGGCCGCAATCGCCAGCGCGCAGCCTATGCCCGGCACGGTGATCGACCTGGCCAGCGGGCAGCGCCTGGACGAAGCCGCGTTCGTGAAGCGTGCAGCGAACGCCCCGCGGCTGCTGCTGGGCGAACGCCACGACCTGGCCGGTGACCACGCCGCCCAGCGCTGGCTGCTGCACGCGCTGCAACGGCAGCGTCCACAAGGCGCGCTGGTGATGGAGATGATCGCCAGTGAACGCCAACCGCGCCTGCAGCGGGTGCAGCGCTGGCTGGCCAAGGGCAACCATGCCGATGGTGCGCGCCTGCAGGCGCTGCTGGGCTGGGATACACGCTGGACATGGGCCACCTATGGCGGGCTGGTACAGGACGCCACCGCCGCCGGCATCCCCCTGTTCGGCGGCAACCTGTCGCGTGCCGAGGTCAATGCGTTGCTTGCCTCCAACACGTCGGTGCGGTTTCCGATGCCCACCGCCCGGCAACGCCTGTCGGCCGTGGTGCTGGCCCAGCACGCAGACGCCGCACCGATGCTGGAAGGGATGCTGGCCGTGCAACAGGCCCGCGACACCCGCATGGCACAGGCACTGACCGCAGCCCCTGCACCCGCGCTGCTGGTGGCCGGCCGCTGGCATGTACTGCGCGGCACCGGCGTGCCGGGCTACCTGCCACCGGAGGTACCGGCACTGGTGATCGCGCTTGCGTCACCCGACGAAGGCGTCGATGCGGCCGACGCCGATCTGCTGTGGGTGCCGGGCGATGAGTGAACGCGGCCAACACTGGCAGGCGATTGCCATCAGCATCGGCCTGCACCTGTTGCCCTTGCTGCTGTTGGTGCACTGGATGGCCGCGCCACCGTTGCTGCCGCCGCCTGAGCAGGATGTGCGCATCAGCCTGCGCCTGCTGGCACCGGCTACGCCTCCCCAGCCGGTCGAAGAGCGCCTGGCCGACACCCCCAGCCAGGCGCAGCAGGCGCGCGCGTCGCAACCGGCGAAGTCGCCCCCTCCGCCAAAGCCCACCGCCGCGCGCGAGGGCGAGGTGGCCGCCAGCGAGCTCGGTGGCCCTGGCCGGCAAGCCCTGCCGGTCGCCCCGCCTGCGGCCGTGACCGATGCGAGTCCCGCACCGGCATCGATCACGGCCGCGCCGCCCGCTCCCGACGCACCACCGGCGGACTTCCAGGCCGGCGCCGCCAGCGACCAGTGGGAAGCCCGCCTGATGGCGCGGCTGGAGCGTTATCGCTACTACCCCGCCGTCGCGCGCTCGCGCCGGCAGCAGGGAACGACTTGGGTCAGGGCCAGCATCGATCGCGAGGGACGCCTGCAGGCCCTGCGGCTGGAGCAGTCCAGCGGCCAACCGATGCTCGACGACGCCGCACTGCAGACGTTCCGCCGCGCGCAGCCGCTGCCGCCCATTCCCATGGAAATGAAGGCACCGCAGGAACTGGTGGTGCCGGTGGAGTACTACCTGCGCTAGGCGGCGTAGGCCTCCGCCTCGATCTCGAACAGCATGCCGTCCAGCGCCAGCCGTGGCACAGGAATCAGGGTGCAGGTCGGCGCTGCGCCGTTCGGCCAACGCCGCCGTACCTGCCGGGCGATGATGCCCAGCCGGTCCTCGTCGTGGTCGACCACCAGGATGCGCAACCGCGCGACATCGGCCAGGCTGGCCTGCGCCGAACGCAATGCGATCTGCAGGTTGTCCAGTGCCTGCTCGACCTGTTCCCCGAAGCCGGGGGAGAGATGACCATCGGCATCCTCACCGCCCTGCCCGGCGATATGGATCACCCGCGCCGGCAACCGCACCACGGCCACGTGTGAGTACCCATTGGCGGCAGGGTCGTAGAGGCCGGGAGGATTGAACAGCTCCAGCAGGCCGTGACTGAGGTCCGGGGTGGTCAGCAGGTTCATGCCGCATGCCTCATGGGGAATGCGAGGCAGTCTGCGACCTCAACCAGAGTTGAGGTCAAACCGATCCGCTGCAACAGTCCGGTCCGCCATGCGCAACGATCGTGCCCACGTGTAGAGCCGAGCCCACGCTCGGCTGCTCAGCGCGAATGGCAGCCGAGCATGGGCTCGGCTCTACCGTTCCCGGCTCACGTCCACGCCGGGTCTGCGGTGAAATCGATGGTCAACCAGAAAGTACTGCCCCGCGCATCCAGCCGCACCGCGATCTCATCGCGCATCGCATCGACTTCGCCTACCGACCCCAGCGGCGTGATCGGGTCAGCCAATACATGGATCTCGATGAAGCGCATCCGCCCCATCTTCGCCACATGGCTGGTGAAACCGGCATAGCCACGCTCGGCCACGAACGCCTGCATCACCTGCTGCACGCGCCGGTCCAGATCATCCGGCGCCACCTGCAGCACTTCGCGCATGGCCTTCCACGCGCTGCGCGCCGGCACCGGCAGCATCGCTAGGCTGATCAATGCCAGCACGATCGAATCCAGGTACGGCACCCAATGGTGCCACTCACCACCGTGCAGGACCAGCGCCAACACGAAGGCCAGCACCACTGCCAGGCTCATCAACCCGCCCAGCAGCCAGCCACGCACATCCAGCCATAACAGCGCCGAGCGCAGATGCCGCGCCCGCTGCGCAACGAACGCCGCCATCGCCAGGTTGCTGGCACTCAGCAGCGCCGCCCACCACAGCGCGGGCCCGAATTTCACTTCGTGCCCGCCCGTGGTCAGGCCGATCACCGCGTTGGCCAGCGCATACACGCAGGCCAGCGACAGGATCACACCACCCAGCGCTTCGACCATCGGCTCCAGGTGCCAGTAGCCATACTGGAAGCGCGGGCTTTGTTCCCGCGCCACCAGCCGCAGCACCGACAACGACACCAGGGTCAGGGCGACGTCGACCAGGCTGTACACGCCGTCGAACAGGATGGCCTGCGATCCCACCAGCAGGCCACCGCCGAAGCCGACCGCGCTCACCGCAAGGGTGACCCCGATCGAGAACGTCAGGATGCGTTGCTCGCGCGCGGTATCCATCGTTCGCCGATGAGCCGACCGTTACGGGTCAGGCCTTCAGCACCTCCACCTTGTACGAGACCGCATCACCCTCCTGCTCGATGATGAGCCCGTGCACGTCCGATTCGAAGCCCGGGAAACGGGCGTTCTGCTCGCGGGCGATGCGCAGCGACTGGATGATCGGCTCGTCGCTGTCGCCGAAGCGCTCGCCCGGCATGATGGTCGGGATGCCCGGCGGGTACGGCACCAGCATGGTCGCCGCGATGCGGCCACTGATCTGCTCGATGTCGACCCGCTCGATCTCGCCCTTGACCAGGTGGTTGTAGGCATCGGCCGGGGTCATCACCGGCGTCGGCAGGTCCACGTACATCTCGCGCATCACCTTGGCCACGGCAAATTCCTGGTTGAACGCATGCAGCGCGTCGCACAGGTCACGCAGGCCCCAGCCGGCGTAGGCATTCGGATAATCGGCGGCCAGCGTCGGCAGTGCCTGGCTCAGCGGCGCATTGCGGTCGTACAGTTCCTTGAACGCCATCAGCTCGGTGACCAGGGTGCTCCACTTGCCCTTGGTGATGCCCATCGAGAACAGGAACAGCACCGAGTACAGGTTGGTCTTTTCCACGGTGATGCCGCGGCCCCACAGGAACTTGCTCAGCACCGCCGCCGGGATGCCCAGCCTGCCCATGCTGCCGTCCATTGCCAGGCCAGGGGTCAGCAGGGTCACCTTGATCGGATCGATCAGAACATAGTCATCAACCAGGTTCTCGAAGCCGTGCCAGTGCGCGTCCGGCCGCAGGTACCACTCCTCGCGCTTGGCCACCAGCGGTGCCGGCGTATCGCCCTTGTCCAGGCTGCGCTCGACCTGGGTTGGCTGCCACACGCTGAACCACCAGTCGTCGCGACCGAGATCATCGCGGACGTGCAGCATCGCGCGGCGGAAGGCAATTGCCTCGTCATGCATTTCCTGCACCAGCGAACGGCCGGCGTCGCCTTCCATCATCTTCGAGGCCACGTCACAGGCGGCAATCACCCCGTAGTGCGGGCTGGTCGAGGTGTGCATCATGAACGACTCATTGAAGCGCTCGGCATCAAGGTTGCGTTGCGCCGAGTTGCGGACGTGGATCATCGACGCCTGCGAGAACGCAGCCAGCAGCTTGTGGGTGGAATGCGTGGTGAAAATGATCGCATCCTGCTCACGCGGCTTGCCCTTGGCCATGCCGTAGTGGTTCTCGTAGAACGGGTGGAACGCGGCGTAGGCGTACCAGGCTTCGTCGAAATGCAGGAAATCAACTGCGCTGCCGATCTCGTCAGCGATCTTCTCGGCGTTGTAGCACAGGCCGTCGTAGGTCGAGTTGGTGACCACCGCGATGCGCGGCTTGGAGCCGGCCTTGTAGGCGTGGCTGGCCAGCGGATTGGCGGCGATGCGCTGCTGCAGCGACTCCGGCGTGAACTGGTCCAGGCTGATCGGGCCGATGATCCCGTGCGCGTTGCGACTGGGCGTGAAGTACACCGGCACCGCACCCGTCATGATCAGCGCGTGCAGCAGCGACTTGTGGCAGTTGCGGTCAACGAACACCACGTCGCCGCGGGCCACCGTGCCATGCCAGACGATCTTGTTGGCGGTGGAGGTGCCATTGGTGACGAAGAAGGTGTGGTCGGCACCGAAGTTGCGTGCCGCCTCGTTCTCGGCATCCTTGATCGGGCCGGTGTGATCGAGCAGCGAGCCCAGCTCCGGCACCGAGATCGACAGATCGCTGCGCAGGGTGTTCTCGCCATAGAACTGATGGAATGCGCGGCCGACCGGCGACTTGGTGAATGCCACGCCGCCGGCATGGCCCGGCGTATGCCAGGAATAGTTCGACTCGGCCGCATGATGGATCAGCGCCTTGAAGAACGGCGGCAGCAGGTTCTTCATGTAGTCTTCGGCCGCGCGCATCACCTGCCGCGAGATGAAGCTCTTGGTGTCTTCGAACAGGAAGATGAAACCGTGGATGTACTTGAGCAGCTTGCTCGGCACCTTCTCGATGGTGCGGCGCTCGCCGTACAGGAACACCGGCAGATTGGCACGGCGTGCGCTCTGCTCGCGCAGGAAGGCGGTCAGGCGCTGGAACTCGCCATCCACCTCTTCGCTGCCATCGATCGAGATCAGCACCGCCGAGGCCGCCACGTAGGTGCGGGCACCGGCCCGGGCGTCATCCAGGTTCAGCCCGCACAGCACGCGCTGGTCGTTGCTGCGCAGCTCTTCCACCAGCGCACGGATCAGGATGCCACCGATGCGCGGCGACTCGTAGTCGTTGTCGATGACAATGACCGGGTAGTCCAGGGACTTGAAGTACACGTTGATTCTCCTTGTCGAACTCAGGAATGCCGGGCACCGGCGCTGATCGCCGAGGCCTCGCGGGCGCGCTGCCGCTGCTGGCGGCGCTCCTCGCTGAAGAAGGGATAGAACACGGTGATGAACAGCACGAACAGGAAGGCGTACTGCACGATGGTCCCCGACGAGCCGTAGATCGCCCACAGGCAGTACACGACGGTCAGGCTGGTCAGCGTCCAGAACGCACCGGTGTGGACCAGGGTGTGCGAACGCTCGACCACGAAGTAGCACGCCACGCACGAGTAGATGTAGGGCAGCAGGGTCAGCACCACGGCCGCCGACGTGATCACGTCGAACTGGGCCGACGCGGTTTCCGAGGTGGAAGTCACCAGCACCGCCAGGGTCATCAGCACCGCCACGATCAGCACGCCCTTGACCGGCACGTCGTCCTTGTTGGTCTTGCTGAAGATGCTCGGGAACAGGCCGTCATCCGACGCTGCCTTGGCACTCTGCGCGGTCAGCAGGATCCAGCCACCCAGCGAGCCGGCGGCACCGATGAAGGCGCACAGGCTGACCAGCGCGCCGCCCCAGCCACCGACCGCCTTGGCCGCCGCCAGCGCGAACGGTGCGTCGGACACCTGCAGTTCCGCGTTCGGCACCATGCCCATGATCACCGACGAACTGGCGATGTAGGCGATGGCAGCCAGGAACACGCCGGCCAGCGTCGCGCGGGCGACGTTCTTCTCCGGATTTTCGACCACACCGGCAGTCACCGATGCAGACTCGACGCCGATGAAGGCCCACAGGGTCAGTGCCGCGGCGCTCGAGATCGCACCGAAGTTCGACTCGCCAGACACGTTGTAGGCGCCCTTGAAGATGTCGGCATCGAAGAAGAACCAGCCGAAAATGGCGATGCCCAGGATCGGCACCAACGCAAAGCTGGTGGTGACCGTCTGCACGCGGCTGACGAAGGCCGGACCGATCACGTTGGCAAAGCTCAGTGCCCACACCAGCACCAGCACCGCGATGCAACGCACCAGCGGCTCGGACAGGATCGGGAAGAAATAGCTGAAATAGCCCACCGCCGCGATCGGAATGGCGACGTTGCCGATCCAGTTGGCGAACCAGTAGATGGTGTTGGTCTGGAAGCCCATGTACGGCCCGAACCAGTCGCGCGCGTAGGCATAGGGACCGCCCGCCTTGGGTGCGAGCTTGCCCAGCTTGGCGAACACGAAGGCCAGCAGCAGCGCACCGGCGGTGGTGATCAGCCAGCCCCAGATCGAGGCGGTACCGATCTTGGCCAGGCTGGACGGCAACAGGAACACGCCTGAGCCCATCATGTTGCCGGCGACGAGGAAGGTGGCTCCGACCACCCCGATTTTCTTTGCTTCTGCCATGACGATCTCCGGTACTGGCATGAGCCCGGCAGCACCGGGCGTGGGGACGGTTACGCTGGCGTACGACCGCTGGCGTCTATTTGATGAAGTTGTATTGCAGGCTGCCCTGCACCCGGACCGTGTCGCCGCGTGCGCCGCCCTGCTGTTCCAGCCGGCCGTACAGCAGCTCCATGCCCATCGTCCAGGACGGCGCCGGGCTCCAGATCAGGTTGAACACGCCGTAGCGGCTCTGCCGGAATGCATCAGCGGCGAGTGCGGCGTTGCGCTCCAGGGTCAGCTGGCCAAAGATCATGTTGGAGCGCCACAGCGCGGACCAGTAATGGGTGTAGCCGACGAAACCGCCGTGCAGGTCCAACGCGGCGAGGCGGCCATCGGCACCGACCACTGCGTCCAGTCCGGAGCCGGTCAGGTCGGCGGTGTAGCGACTGAGGCCGCGCCCGCCGAGTACGCCGAACAGCAGCAGGTCGCGCTCGCCCACTGACGCCGAGCCGCTCAGCTGCAGGCCACCGGCCATGCGCCGGTCGCGCTCGCCATCGCCGTCGTAGGCCAGGCTGCGTGCCACCGCGCCCAGCTGCAGGTGGCCCCAGTCGCGCTCCAGGCGCGCGGTCACGGTCACATCGGGCAGGCGGTTGACTGCCGTGCGAGCATCGCTGGCGCCGGCGAGTTCAGTCTTCGGGTCTTCAGCAGCGACGGTCAGGGTGTTGCCCTTGCCTATCGCAAAACTGTGGTGGATGCCCGCCACCAGCAGGTATCCGGCGCCGCCCGGCCCGGCGAAGTCAAGCGTATCGGGCAGGCTGTCCGGGTCCATGAAGCTGGAGTAGCCATAGCCGGCATAGGTGTTGCCAAGCTGTCCATAGGCGTGTCGCAGGCGGAACTCATACCCCTCACTGCTGCCGTAGAAATCGTTCTCCAGGTAGAAACGCAGGTTGCCGTGCGTGGTCGGGCGCCGCGCCTCGAAGCTGAAGCGGGTCTGCTTGGCATGGATGTTGAAATTGGAGACATCGCGATGGCTGCCACCCACCGGCATCGACGACGGAATGAACTGATCTTCGTCACCGGCCGCACGCGAATCGGCAATCGCATCGAGCTTGGCGTAGCCGCCAATGCGGATCACCGTATCGGTGCCGGGAATGGTGAAGAAGCCTTTCAGATCGGGGTCGGTCGGACCGGCTGCGCTGTCGGGACGCGACGCCGCCGTTGAGGGATCGGCCACCGATTCGCGCTGCGGCAGCACCGGTTGCGCCACGCCCGGCACCTGGGTCGGGTGCAGCATGCTGGCGCTGCCGCCCGCCGTTGCTGCCGGGGTCGGGGCCTGCGCCACGGCGGCAGGCGCTGAGCCCTCGCGCTGCTCAAGCCGATCCAGGCGCTGCTGCATGCCTTCCAATGCCTGGCGCATGGCAGCGATTTCCTGCCGCAACGCCTGCGCATCTTCCTGGCCATGCTGCTGCGCATACGCTGGCGCGATCGCCAGTGCGGTCGAACAGGCCAGACTCAGTACAGCCAAGCGCATTGCATCCTCCCTGGACAAACACTCGCAGCGCGCTGGCCGGATACAGGCGCACAGTGCCCTGGCCTCGCGTTGCCGTTGCTGGAAATGCGGATACTGCGTTGACGACACCGGCCAGCCTGCATCCGGCAGGCAACAGGACGATGACACTGCCCTGCCCGCACCGGTGTCGAGTCCATCAAGGCCGCGCTGCCAGAGAGGTGGCGACCGCAGCGGTCTGGGTAACAATCGGGGAGTGAGAGTGTCGTGAATGGCTGTGCCGACCGCCCTGGTTCAAGGCATGTCTGGCGCGGCATCCATGGCGCGTTGACGCTGTATTCCATGCGTCAACAGGCTAATCCGCCTGTCGTTTTTGACCTTGATTGGAATCAAGGCGCGATGCTTGATGTCAGTCACGATTCAGATGTGACGACGAACAGCTGCTGCGCAGCCCTGCTGCCCTCTCCGCCCGCCGCAGGAGCGCCGAAATGCAACAGGCCCGCATGCTGCCATGCGGGCCTGTCGGTTACATCACGACGTTGGCGGCGATCAGCGCGGACCCAGCACCGTCTGCAGGTCGGCGCCCTGCGGCAGGCCCGCGCGACGCTGCACCTGCCCTTGTGCATCCTGGAACAGGATGCCCGGCGTGCCCTGGAAGCCCATCTCGATCATCAGGACCTGGTTGGCATCAAGCTTGCCTGCGATCTCGCGACTGATGCTCGGTAGCGCCTTGATGCCGCCACGGTCGAACTGGTGCTCATTCTCCAGCAGCGCCGCGCTCGGATCACGCGCCGCGAGGATGGCGGCGGCCTTGGCCGGGCTGTCCTCGCGGATCACGCCAACCATGATGTGGCGCAACTGCACCTTGCCGGCGTCAACCCACGGACGCGCCGCTTCCCAGAACTTGTGGCAGTACGGGCAGTTGGCATCGCTGAAGGTATAGACCACACGCGGTGCATCGGCCTTGCCGTCACGCACCCAGGCGCTGGCTTCCAGCTTGGTCCACATCTTGGCCGACATCGGTGCAGCGACCAGCTTCTCCACCGCCTCGGCGGCCACATCGTTGCCTTCGGCATCGAACAGGCTGCCCACCAGCACATGCTTGCCGTCGGCGGTCACGTACGCGGCGGCGGGCTGCTGCCCCCCCACCACGCCGGCGAAGCCACGCAGGCCACCCGGTGCATCAAACTCGGCAACGACTTCGAAGCCGTGCTTCTCGATGCCTTTCAGCACTGCGGGACGGTCACCCTTGGCCGCGGTGGCCGGAGCGCCGGCGGCCGGCGCTGCCGCCGTCTTGCCCGGCGGGGTCTGGGCCTGGCTGCAGGCGGCCAATGCCAGCATGACCGGCAGCAACAGCACCGCCGGAGCGATGCGCAGGGAAGTCGACAACATGGGAACTCCGTAATGAGATGCCCGCGCAGGCTACCGCAGCCGGCGCAGTTTGTGTTCAAGACCCGCGGCCGTCAGTTCGCCAAGGTGCAGTTCACGCAGGCGACCTTCGGCGTCGAAGAACAGCGTCGACGGATAGGCCTGCACACCCAGCACGGTTGACGCCGAGGCGGTATCGTCCAGCAGCACATTGCCCAGCCGGAGCTGTTCGGATGCAATGAAACCCTTCACTTCGTCCAGGGTTTCCCCCTGGTTGAGGAACACGAACTGCACGTCGGTGTGGGTCTGCTGTGCGGATGCCAGCACCGGCATCTCGCGCCGGCAGGGCCCACACCAGCTGGCCCAGAGATTCAGCACCAGTGGCTTGCCCCGGAACTGCTGCAGGTCGATCACGCGCCCCTGCAGATCGGCCACCTGCACCGCCGGCAGCGGCATCCGCTGCTCCTGCCAGGCTGACAGCAGGTGGCTGCCCACCACCCACGACACCACGCCCACCAGTGCGCCCGCCAGCACCGGCGCACGCAACGCGCGCCAGAGCCGCAGCCGCCAGGTGCCCCACGCCAGGCCCGCAGCCAGCACGACTGCAAGGTGATACCCACCGTCGGCGATCTGCAGGATGCTCCACGGGGCCTCACGGTAAAGCGCGAAGTTCAAGGCGACGAAGCTGATGCGTCCGCACAGCAGGCCGATCAGCAACATGTCCAGAACCAGGCTGGCCGCGGAAGGCACTGCCATCCCGTCTTTCCGACGCGGCCACAGGCGTGCTACCGCCATGGCCAGCAGCACGCACATCAGGATCAACACCACCGGCATCGGTACCGGTCCCACACTCGACATCAGCCCACCGGCCCCATCATCCGTTACCTGCATGGTCGAAGCGTCGCGCCCAGGTTGCAAGCGCGACGCCTACTGCAGGCATCAGGCCACGCTGCGCGGCATCTGCATGCCGGGCGCCGGTTGCAGCCCGCGCAGGCTGCCTGCCACCGATGACAACAGCGGCCGCTCGCGCCGCTTGTTGTGGACCAGCCGGCGATAGTTGGCCGGCGTCATTCCAACAATGCGCAGGAACAGACGACGGAATGCGCTCTGGTCGGCATAGCCCACGCCCCAGGCCACTTCATCGATGCCCGCCCCCTGCTGCAACAGCGTCTGCGCCTTGGCGATACGCAACCGCTGGCAATACTCGATCGGGCGCAGGCCGGTGGCCTTCAGGAAGCGCCGCTGCAGGGTGCGCGGCTCCAGCCCGGAAATCTCACAGATCGCACCGAGCGTGGCGCCGCGCGCAGCGGTGGTATGCAGCCAGCGTTGCGCCTTCAGTACGTCGCGATCGCCGTGGGCGAAGTTGGCACTGAAACGCTCGAGATCCTGCTGGATCGCCGCCGGAACCGTGATCCCCAGCTGCTGCGCCACGGAACTCGCCACGCCCTGGCCGTGCAGCCGGTACAGCAGGCGCAGGGCGAGGAAGCGCCAGGCCTGGGAACCGGCCACCGTCAGCAGGTCGCCGTCATCGACCAGCGCGCGCTCGCTGGGTACCCAGCTGGCCGACTGCCCCTGCAGGCCCGGATGGCGCCCGAGGTCCGGACCACTGACGGTGCGCCCAGCCAGCAGACCGGCGCGTGCCAGCATGCTGACACCGTCGCTGGCGGCAGCCAGCAGACTGCCACCGTCGTAATGCGCGCGCAGCCAATCCAGCAGCACCTCATCGGCGCGCAGGCAGACGCCCTGGCTGATCTGGCCAGGCACGGCGATCACGGCGGGGATGTCCGCCTCGAGCATCTCCGCGCCGGCAATGCGATGCACGCCGGTCTGGCTGGCCGGCACGATCCAGCGGGTCACCAGGACACGCTTGAACGGACGGCGCTGCTGCTGGGCAAGCCGGTTGGCGACATGTGCCATCTCGGTCAGCACGGAGGCGGCCGACGGGTCGCCTCCTGGGTATTCGACCACCGCGACCTCGACGAATCCTTCGTTCCTGAATCCTTCCACAGACCATCTCCTCGGTTCGTTGCAGGCCGTCCAGCGGCCGGTTCAGGCGCAGGGTAGGAACTGCCACGACGGTGGGGCTATGAAGAAAGTTGCAAAGTGCGCTGAATGCGCCGTCAGCGACGAGACCTTGACCCTAGACCAGACTCAAGGCTTCACAATGAGCGGCAGCATCCGCAGGAATCCGCCATGAACATTGGTCAACTGGCACGCCGGGCCGGCGTGCCGATCGATACGGTGCGCTACTACGAACGCCAGCAGTTGCTGCCCACGGCGGCACGCTCGGCCGGGGGCTACCGCATCTTCGGTGAGCAGGACCTGCGCCGGCTGCGCTTCATCCGCCGCGCCAAGACGCTGGGCTTCAGCCTGGAAGAAATCGCCGAACTGCTGGCGCTCAGTGACCGCCACTCACAGGACATGGGCAGTGTGCGCGACACGGCGCAGGCCCGGCTGCAGGACATTGCACAACGCATGGCCGAACTGCAGCGCATGCACACCGCGCTTTCTCAGCTGGTCGACGCCTGCCCCGGCCACGGCACGCTGGATCAGTGCCCGATCCTGGCGGCGCTGACCGACGACGCGGCATAGCAACGCGCGTGAAGAAAAGTGCAACAAATGCTTGCCAACCCCCGGGGGCAAGGCTATTATTTCGCTCCTCAGCGACGTGGGGCCATAGCTCAGCTGGGAGAGCGCCTGCATGGCATGCAGGAGGTCAGCGGTTCGATCCCGCTTGGCTCCACCAATCTTTCGGCATTAGGCCGTCGAAAGGTCGCTAAAGAACATTGATGAGAATTGCGTCCCCATCGTCTAGAGGCCTAGGACATCACCCTTTCACGGTGGCGACCGGGGTTCGAATCCCCGTGGGGACGCCACTCATCACGAACAACGAGGACCCGGCCGATAACCGGGTCTTTTTTGTTCACCGCCTACCGGCATTCAGGTTGTGGCGTTGCGGTTCCCCTGCCCTCGTGGCGACGGTCGAACCGGAACGAAAAAAGTTCAAAAAAAACTTCCACAAACGTGAACACGCAGGTATGATAGGCGGCTCGGTAACACGGGGCCATAGCTCAGCTGGGAGAGCGCCTGCATGGCATGCAGGAGGTCAGCGGTTCGATCCCGCTTGGCTCCACCACTTTCGACATTAGGCCGTCGAAGGTTCTACAACTTGAAGTTTTTCGTGCGTCCCCATCGTCTAGAGGCCTAGGACATCACCCTTTCACGGTGGCGACCGGGGTTCGAATCCCCGTGGGGACGCCAGTTTCAAAACGGACTCTGCTCCCGGCAGATCATCCGGAGTTTCATGGGGCCATAGCTCAGCTGGGAGAGCGCCTGCATGGCATGCAGGAGGTCAGCGGTTCGATCCCGCTTGGCTCCACCACTTCGACATTAGGCCGTCGAAGGTTCTACAACTTGAAGTTTTCGTGCGTCCCCATCGTCTAGAGGCCTAGGACATCACCCTTTCACGGTGGCGACCGGGGTTCGAATCCCCGTGGGGACGCCAATTCTTGAAAACCCCGACTCCGATCGGGGTTTTTCTTTGCCTGTGATTCCTGGGAAGGCCCTATCCACGCATGGTGTGGATGGCTTCACCCCGATTACGGCTCAGAACCGCCGATACATCCCGATCGATGCCGGTGCCGTGGGCGCGAAACCAAACTGTGCGTACAACCGATGCGCCTCGCCATCGGCCAGCAGGCTGACGTACGCCGATGGCGGCAGGTTGGCCTGCATCCAGCCATCCAGGCGCCGCATCACTTCCTTGCCCAGGCCCTGCCCCTGCAACCGCGGCAGCACCGCGATATCACAGACCTGCAGGTGGCAGCCGCCATCGCCGACGATACGGCCCATCGCCACCAGCTCAGTGCCCTGGTAGGCACACACGCCGAACAGCGTATTGGGCAGCGCGCGGGCGGCCGCTTCCCGGGCCTTGGCACTGAGGCCTGCAAGCACGCGCAACCGGCAGTAGTCCTCGACCGTGGGCACGGCTTCGCGGAACTGGCAGGTGATGGAATCAGTCATGCGGCATCTCCAGATGGGTCGGGCTATCCTGCCGCATCCACGTCGCAGCCGCTGCGACCCAGGCCCCCAGAGTCCCATGTGCTATTCCGCCCTGATCCGCGCTGACTACGCCAAGCTGGTACGCGAGTTCGGCGCCATCCTGTCGCTGGAGGAGTTCGCCGAACTGTACGCACACGATCCAGGCAAGAAGCGGCCGAAGACGCCGAAGGCGATGGATGACGGGTTCGCCGGTGCGCGTACCGAACAGGGCCGGGACATCGTGGCGAAGATCCAGCAATGGCATGCGCAGGAGCAGCAGGCGCTGGAGGCTGAACTGGTCCGGCAGCGCGAACGACGCGATATTGCCCATGCCACGCTGGCCACCCGGCCCACGCAGAAAGCGCGCAATGACCTGCGCGTGGCTGGCAACCGCATCGAGCGCGCGCAGGCCCGGCTGGACGACCTGCATCGGGTGCAGCTGCTGCCGCGCGACAACCGCATTTTCCCCGGCACCTACGCGCCGGTGATGGTCAGCGAGAACGGCCGGCGCGTGATCAAGCCGATGCGCTACCAGTGCCGGTTGCCGGACAAGCCGGCGCGCAACGACGTGCTGTACCCCGGCACCTACAACGCGCGGCGCGACAGCCTGGAAGGTTACTGGCGGGGTGCGTTCGGACTGCGCCACGGCGTGGTGGTGGTGCAGGCTTTCTACGAGCACGTGCCCCGCCACGCCATCGCCGGCCGCAGCCTCGGTGCCGACGAAAAGGAGCAGGACGTGGTGCTCGAATTCCGCCCCGATCCACCCCGCGACCTGCTGCTGGCCTGCCTCTGGGCGGAATGGGAAGGACCGGAAGGCCGCCTGCTTTCGTTTGCCACGATCACCGACACACCGCCCAGCGACGTCGCCGCTGCCGGGCATGACCGCGGCGTGGTACCGATCCGCAGGGAACACCTGGACGCCTGGCTCAACCCCGAACCGGATGATCTGGCGCGCCAGTACCGCATCCTCGATGACCGCGAGGAAATCCGTTACGTGTACGAGGAAGCGGGCTGAGCGCCGGACGCGAATGAAAAACCGCGCGTGGGCAGGGCTCCTGGATCAGGGGTTGCCGCCGCGCATCGCAGACGTGAGGATTCAGCCCCCGCAGCTTCCCCCTGCCGGTGCGTGGCGAGCGGCTCAGGCCTTGGCGCTGGAGCGTCCCACCGCACGCGCCAGCGCCCGCGACAGATCGGCCGACAGGTACGGCTTGACCAGCAACAGGCCGGCCAGCATCGGCGCAGGCAGCTGCTCGGCCAGCATCCCGGTGGCCAGCACGAACGGAATGCCACGCGCCGAAAGCGCTGCAGCCACTGGCTCACTGGTCTCGTTGCGGGCCAGCCGGTAATCCAGCAGGGCCACGTCAGGAGTGCTCTGCTCCAGCAGCCGCAGGGCCTCGGACACACTCGCGGCAAGCCCGACCACAGTCGCACCGGCATGCACCAGCTGCATCTGCAGCAGGGCCGCACTCATCTCGTCGTTCTCGACCACCAGCACCCTCAGGTCCTGCAACACTGTCATCAGCTACCGCTCCTGGAGGCAATTGCACGTCGGGAGTATAGCTACCAAGGGGCCAATGCCGACAGGAACCGCCCTGATAGGCTCTCCTACTAGGCATCTCCTGCCGACCTCGGTTACACTCGCACGCTGCCTGCCGGTGTGGCGGAATGGTATACGCAGCTGACTCAAAATCAGCCGGGGGTGACCCCATGAAGGTTCGAGTCCTTTCACCGGCACCACTGCATCAAAGGCCAGGTCCATGACCTGGCCTTTTGCATTTCCCGGACCGGAGCGCCGACACTGGCGAGGATGCCCCAGCATGCCCCTCCCACGCTCGCCGACATACTGCGCGCCCATCGCCACGTGCGGGGGCAGCCCCGCGACTTCTGGACGTACGCCCACGGCAACGCCGTCGTGTCACCCCGATGAAACGAAAATGTGACAGCCGACAAGGTTGCGAATAGCACTAGCGCACACTTTTCTTGCCAGCCTCACCTACTTCTGCCTATCGTGATCCCAGCCGGATCTGGGGGCGGGGGAATGCATGACGTTGCGTGCGGCACTGTTTTTCATGGTCACGCACGCGCTCGTCATTGCCTTGATCGGCCCGCAGGACCCGGTTGGCTCCTACCTGATGCTGATCACCGCCCCCCTTCTGGCCGCTCTGGCCTGCGTGCGACGCGCGCGCGACAGCCAGGCGGCCTGCAAGTGGCGAACGCTGGGCGCTGCCGTCGGCCTGTTCTCGCTGGCCCTGCTGGCCCTGCTGTATCGCAATGTGGCCGGCCTCAGCCCTGCGCAGATGACCGCCTCGTCGCTGATCCTGTATGTGTTCTACCGGATTCCGCTGACCTACGTTGCCGCCAGCCCAGGCGGCGGCAACCGCTGTATCCGTGCGGTGGACCTGGCGGTCATCGCGCTGCTGTGGTTGCTGTACTTCGTGCATACGCGGGCGATGGCACACCTCAACACCGCATTGTGGACGCAATGCCTGCACACCCTGAGCAACGTGCAGAACAGCCTGGTGTTCTGCTTCGCGCTGATCCGCTTCCTGGCCGAGGACAATGCCGACCGCCGCGACTTCTTCCGCACGTTGACGATCTACGCGCTCGGCTACTTCCTGATGGCGCTCTACATCAATACCTGGCAGCCGCAGGTACCCGATGGTGGCTGGGGCGACCTGCTGATCAGCGGGCTGTTCGTGCTGCTGGCAGTGCTGGCCGGCAGCACGTACCGCCCACCGGCGGTGGCTGTGCCGCGCAACCTCCGCCGCATCGTCGATGCCGGCGTGCCGCTGATGCTGCCGTTGCTGCTGATGATGGTGGCGCTGCTGGTGGCACGCCTGCAGCCGACCCTGGCCACCGTGGGGTTCATCGGTGCCATGCTCGGCCATGCCCTGCGCAGCGTGCTCACCCAGGTGCAGATCCAGCGTGAGCGCGACGAGCTGGCGCTGCTGGCCCGGCGCGATCCGTTGACCGGGCTCGGCAACCGGCGCAACTTCGATGAAGCGCTCGGCAGCGCGCACGGCCGCGCCCGTCGCCAGGGCGTGGGGCTGGCGGTGCTGATGATCGATATCGACCACTTCAAGCGACTCAACGACACCTACGGGCATCCGGAAGGTGATCGCCGCCTGCAGGCGGTCGCCGCGATCCTCGACGGCTGCCTGCAACGCGGTGATGACCTGCTGGCCCGCTACGGCGGCGAGGAGTTCATCGCCGCCCTGCCCGCGCCCGACATCGGCCACGCCCTGGGCCTGGGCGAGCGCCTGCGCGCCGCCGTGGAAGCCGCCGCCCTGCCCGCTGCCCAGGCCCACGTGACCATCAGCATCGGCGTGGCCTGGCAGGCCGCGCATGATGAGGGTGACCCGCGCAGCCTGGTCGAGCGTGCCGACCAGGCCCTGTACCGGGCCAAGCATGCCGGCCGCAACTGCGTGCACGCCGCCCCGGCCGTCGAGGCCGGGGAACAACACGCCGACCGCCGCGCCTAGACCGCGCGCAGCACCGCCGCACCATGCATGTGCCCCGCCCCACCCTGCACGCGGAAGCTGGCCACCGTCTGCAGCAGCTGCGCCGACTGTTCTTCCATGCTGCGCGCCGCGGCCGAAGCTTCCTCGACCAGCGCGGCGTTCTGCTGGGTGCCCTGGTCGATCAGATCGACGGCATGGTTCATCTGCTGGATGTCGTCGCTCTGCTGCTGCGCGGCCGTGCTGATCTCGGACATCAGGTCGCTGACCCGGCGCACGTTGACCACGATCTCGTCCATGGTGCGGCCGGCGCTCTCAACCTGCGCGGTACCGGCACCGACATTGGCCACCGACGCATCGATCAGCTGCTTGATCTCCTTGGCGGCACTGGCCGAGCGCTGCGACAGTTCCCGGATCTCGGTGGCGACCACGGCGAAGCCACGCCCGTGTTCGCCCGCACGCGCGGCTTCCACCGCGGCGTTCAGGGCAAGGATGTTGGTCTGGAAGGCGATGCCGTCGATCACGCCGATGATGTCGACGATGCGGCGCGAGGACGCGTTGATCACCGCCATGGTTTCCACCACTTCGTGCACTACGTTACCGCCGCGCGCGGCGACATCGGCGGCACCACCAGCCAGCTGACTGGCCTGCCGTGCGTTGGTCGCGGTGCGCTGCACGGTCTCGGCCAGGCCCTTCATCGACACCGCGGTCTCCTCCAGCGACGCTGCCTGCTGCTCGGTGCGCTGCGACAGATCGCTGTTGCCCTGCGCGATCTCGGTGGCACCGACGGCGATGGTGTCAGCGGCGAACTTGATCTGGCCGATGATCGCGGCCATCGCCTCGACCAGCGAATTCACCCCTTCGCACAGCTCGGCGATCGGCCCGGTCTTGTCGGCGGTGGCCACGCGCCGGGTCAGGTCGCCCTCCTTGGCGGCCGCCACCACTTCACGGGTCTGCGCCACGGCACGCTGCATGGCCTGGTTCTCATGCACCTGCGCGGTGATGTCGGTGGCGTACTTGACCACCTTGAACGGCTTCCCGTTGAGGTCCAGGATCGGGTTGTAGGACGCCTGGATCCAGACCTCGCGTCCGCCCTTGCCGAGGCGCCGGTACTGGCCGGCATCATATTCGCCACGGCCGAGCTTTTCCCAGAACTGCCGATACTCGGCACTGCTGCGATACTCAGGTTCGACGAACAGCGAGTGGTGCTGGCCACGCACATCATCCAGGCTGTAACCGGTGGCAGCCAGGAAGTTGTCGTTGGCCGACAGGATGCGGCCATCCATGCTGAACTCGATCACCGCCTGCGACTTGTCGATCGCCGCCAGCTGGCCGGCCGAGTCGGCCGCCTGCAGCTTCTGCGCAGTGATGTCAGTGGCGAACTTGACCACCTTGTACGGACGCCCCTGTCGGTCCAGCACCGGGTTGTACGAGGCCTGGATCCAGATCTCGCGCTGGTTCTTGCCAAAACGCCGGTACTGGCCCGCGTCATATTCGCCACGACCCAGCCGCGCCCAGAAGTCACGGTATCCGGCGCTGCGCGCCTGCTCGGGGTCGACGAACAGGGAATGATGCTTGCCCTGGATCTCCTCCAGCCGGTAACCCATCGCCTGCAGGAAGTTGTCGTTGGCCTGCAGGATGGTGCCATCAAGGGCGAACTCGATGACCGCCTGGACCCGGTGCAGCGCCGCGACCTGCGCCTCCAGCTCGGCACGGCCATCGGCCGCCGCCTCGACGCCGCTGCGGTGCTGCGGTGCCAGCGCGCCCAGCAGGGCGCGCCACGGCGACCAACGGGTATGCAGCTCGGCCGGCGCCTGCGCGCCCGCCGTAAAGCCTGGAATGAGCATTGTCTGATCCTCGGTGTCCGGTAAGCGGTTGCGACCCGACGGGCGGGATGCCCGGCGGCAACTTCAGTTGCTTGGGACTACAGGTACCGGCAGGCACCCCTCGAGCGGCTGGCAAGAACGTCTGGTGCGGGTGCGATCGGCATAGGGAGCGGCGGAACACACAGCGCGGGCCGCCCGTCGGGGGCAGCCTGGGGTCCTGCAGCGGGCGACTTGAGCGGGATCCAGAGGGAATATCGGCGATGCGATCGGTGGCTTTAGCCGGATTCCGCGACGTCCGTCGCATCTTCAGATGCTGCTGCAGGGATGCGGTAGACAATCGCGATGCACTTCACATTCTGCTCACGCGCGACAGGGGCACCGCCGAGCGGTTTCGCCAGGCGCCGGCTGGGCAGGTTCTGCTCGGCACCGGGTGTCGTCAGGGCATATGTCGCGCGTTGTCGCCGTCACTGGGCATAGCCTTGCCCGGCACGCGGATGCAGTTCAAGCGGAAAAGGTTTGCATGACCAACGGGAGATCCGATGGCAGATGAAACTGGCCAGCATGCAGCGAACCGCAGGACGCTCACTGACACGGAGATCGCATGTTCCCACGCCTGGCCAGTTTCCTCATCCTGGGCCTGTGCAGCAGCGGCGCCTTCGCTGCCGACGCCACCTACCGCCCCAGCTTCCATCCCGACCAGCTGAAGGGCCCGCCTGCCGGGCGCCCGAACGAAGTGCTGGTACTGGGCACCACCCACTTGTCCGGCCTGCCCAAGTCCTTCCAGCCCGCCTTGCTTGAACCGTTGCTGCAGCGACTGGTCGCCTGGAAGCCCGAGCTGATCGCCACCGAAGACCTGTCAGGCCTGCAGTGCGATTTCATGCGTCGCTACCCGGCACGCTATGCGGAGAGCGTGGCCACCTACTGCTTCGACACCACCGCTGCGCAGGCTGCGACCGGACTGGACGTGCCTACGGCGAACACCCAGGCCGAGCACCTGCTTGCGACCTGGCCGGACGAGCCGACGCCCGCCCAGCGTCGTCGGCTCGCAGCATTGTTCCTGGCAGCGGGTGAACGCGGCTCGGCGCAGGTGCAGTGGCTGCGCCTGCCTGCGTCCGAGCGCAAAGGCGGTGATGGACTGACACCTGCCTTGGTCGAGATCCTCGAAAAAGGCCTGGTTCGCCGCAATGAAACCCACCTGATCGCCGCCGAGGTCGCCGCCCGCCTCGGGCAGGAACGCCTGTGGGCCGTGGACGACCACACGGCCGATTCGCCCACGCCCGCCGAGGATGAAGCGGCGGCCAGCGCGGCCATCACCGGTGCCTGGAACAATACGCACTCGCGCGCGCGGCGGGAGGCCGATGAACGCCTCGTGGCCGATCTGGACAAGCCCGCCGGTGTCATGGCGCTGTATCGGGACTACAACAGCCCGGCGGCGGCGATGGCCGCCTACCAGAGCGACTTCGGCGCGACGCTCGTCGAGCCGTCCTCCAAGGCGTTCGGCCGGATGTACGTCGGTTACTGGGAAACCCGCAACCTGCGCATGGTCGCCAACATCCGCGACGTGCTGAGCCAGCATCCTGGCAGACGCATGCTGGCCATCGTGGGTGCCTCGCACAAGGGCTACTACGAGGCCTACCTCAATCAGATGCATGACGTGCGGCTGGTCAGTGCGGACACGGTATTGCGTTGACGGGAACAGGTGCCGGCCATGCGCCGGCGCTATCCTGCAAGGCCCGATTCGCAGGTGCCGACATGCTGAAAGTGATCGCCGAGGATTTCATCCATCCCGATGCGGTGGACACCGTGCTTCCCCTGTACCGGGAGCTGGTCGCATGCACGCTGCGCGAGCCGCGCTGCCTCGGCTATGAACTGTTCGTCGACCAGAAGGATCCGGGCCACTTCATCTTCATCGAGCTGTGGCCCGACCGCGCCGCGCTCGACCTGCACTGTGCCAGCGAACACTTCCAGCGCCTTGTGCCACAGATCAATGCCTTCCAGTGTGCGCCGTGCCGGTTCCTGCTGATGGATGCCGTACGGGTGTAGTGCCTGCAGCGGGATGCACATGATCGCTGCGGCCATGCCGCCACAGCAACAGGCAGGCCGCAACCGTGCAGGACAGGCTCAGGACCAGCAGCGCGACTGCACCTTGCTGCAACACGGGCAACAACGCCCGTGCGTGCAGGTCGCCGCGCAGCTGTTCGGCGCGTAGACAGGCGGCCAGCGCCAGGCACCAGCCGATCAGGGCCGGAATGAACTTGCGTACCGCAACCGGGTTCCAGGCATTCATGGAGGTTACCTGCGTGAGTGGAGTGCGCGCAGTATTCGCGCGCGTCCTCTCACAGGCTGAGATCAGTCCTCCGCGGCGTCGGGATCGTCACCCGGAAGCTGGGACAACTCGCCCTGCACCTGCACGTTGTTGCGCCCCATCGCCTTGGCCCGGTAGCACTGGGCATCGGCCGCAGCCACCGCCTGGTCCACGCTCATGCCGCCGGCCAGCGGCGCGATACCGATGCTGGCACCGATCCGCAGCCGGTCCTGGTCCCACGGAATGGACAGCGCGGCCAGGGTGTGCAGCAGCTCGCCCCCGATGCGGGCCGCACGCCGCGGCGTGCAACCGGACAGGATGACCGCGAATTCGTCGCCGCCCAACCGTGCCACCACGTCCGAATCGCGCACGCCATGGCGCAGCACGCTGGCCACCGCCCACAGCACGGCATCGCCGGCCAGATGGCCCCAGGTGTCGTTGACCGGCTTGAAGCGGTCCAGATCGATGTACATCAGCGAGGCAGCCTGGCCGGTGCGCTCCACGCGGGTGATCGCCTGCTGCAGGTGTACCTCGAAACCGCGGCGGTTGCTCAGTTCGGTGAGCGGATCGATCTCGGCCAGGTGGCGGGCTTCGCGCTGGCGTGCCCGCTGCTGGGTGTCGTCGCGCAGCACCCACACCGCGCCGCGCACGTGGCCTTCGTCATCGCGCAGCCAGGCGCGGGTCAGGTCCACCGGCACCGTTGCCGTGCCCAGGCGCAGCAGCAGGTCGGCGTGCAGGTCCACCGCGTTGCTCTCCGGGTCCAGCAGCACCGTCACATCCAGTACCGAACCGGGCGCGTACTCGGTGGTCAGCGCCAGCACGTCCTGAACCTTGTGCCCGGCCAGCGACAATGCGCCATCACCGGCCAGGGTGCGCACCGCAGCCGCGTTGGCGTAGTCGATGCGGCCATCAAGGCTGACGCTGAGCACCAGGTCGGCCACCGCATCCAGCGTGATTCGGCTGCGTTGTTCACTCTCGAACAGGCGCTGCTCGCTGCTGCGCTGGGCGGTGATGTCCTGGATCTGCGACACGAAATGCAGCGGTTCGCCATGCTCGTTGCGCACCAGCGACACCGACAGCCGCGCCCAGATGATGCGGCCGTCGCGGTCGAGGTAGCGCTTTTCCAGGTGATAGTGGCTGCGTCGCCCGGCCAACAGGTCCTGTACCAGGGCCAGGTCGGTCTGCAGGTCATCGGGATGGGTCAGGCGCTGGAAATCGACCTGCAGCAGCTCTTCTCGCGGGTAGCCCAGTATCCGGCACAGCGCGTCGTTGACATCCAGCCAGCGTCCTTCCAGCGACACCAGTGCCATGCCCAGTGCGGCGGAGGTGAACGCGCCAGCGAACTTCTCTGCCGAAAGTCGTGCTTCGGCGCGTGCCTGCAGGATCTCGGTAATGTCGATGGCCATGCCGACGTAGCCGATGCGCGTTCCATCGGCACTCTCCATGCGGCTGATCGACAGGCGTACCTGGCGTGACTGGCCATCCTTGCGCAGCAGCGTCCACTGCCGCGAGTAGGTCTGCCCGTCGGCACGCGCGCTCAGCGCCTCGAACACGCCGGGAAGATTGCCATCAGCATCAGCCAGCGGCTGCAACCACGCTTTCAGTTCGGCTGGATCGTGGAAGGCGTCGAGCCGGCGCTGGCCGACCACCTCCGCCGCGCTGTAGCCCAGCAGGCGCTCCGCCCCCGTGTTGAACAGGGTGATGGTGCCATCGGTATCGGTGGCGATCACCGCCACCTCATCGGACGCATCGACCACGGCCTGCAGGCGCTGCCGGGTCTCGGCCGCGTCCTGCCTTGCCTGCTGCAGTTCGGTGACATCGGCATGGGCACCGGCCATCCACAGCGGCTTGCCCTGCCCGTCCCATTCAAAGACCCGGCCACGGTCCTGGATCCAGATCCACTGGCCGTTCCTGTGGCGCATGCGCAGCAGGCAGGCGTAGTTGTCGCTGCGCCCTTCGAAATGGTCGTCCAGCGCTGCATCGGACAGCGCAATGTCATCGGGATGGACCAGCTTCAGGAACGTCTTCTGGCAGATCGGTTCCAGCTCATCCAGGCGATAACCGACAATCTCGGCCCAGCGCGCATTGACCCGCATCTCGCCGGTCTGCACGTTCCATTCCCAGGTACCCGCAGCGGTACCGTCGATGATCATCGCCAGCCGGCGACGCTCTTCAGCCAACGCCTGCAGGCGGCGCTCCAGCAGTCCATTGCCGTGGGTGCCCTGGCCCGGCATCACTCCGGTCCCCTGCCGGCACGGGCAGGCGCCGACCGCAGCGAAGCACTGCGGCCTGCAACGAAGACGGCGGGTCGTGCTGGCGTCATGGTCCTCCCCAGCGACAGCGGGGAGGCCAAACGCCCCCCTCAGGCGCAAGTGTGCGCAATCACGGGGAAAACCGACAAGTCCCCCGACCCGGATCAACCGTGACGGGGGGCACGATCCTCAGCTGCGCTTGGCCCGGGCAAAGGCTTCGGCCAGGGCATTGTTGGCCGGCGGCGCAGACTGGGCCGGACGGCCGCCAGCGCCCTGGCCGCGGTTCGGTCCACGGTTCTGGCCGCCAGCGTCACGGCGCGGCCCTTGGCCCTGGCCCCGCTCATCGCGCTGGCCCGGGCGGCTGGTGGCCTGGCCCGGGGTATCGTCCAGGCGCCGGGTCAGGGCGATGCGCTTGCGCGCCACGTCCACCTCCAGCACCTTCACCTTGACGATGTCACCGGCCTTGACCACGTCGCGCGGGTCCTTCACGAAGGTATCGGCGAGCGCCGAGATGTGGATCAGGCCGTCCTGGTGCACGCCGATATCGACAAAGGCCCCGAAGGCGGCCACGTTGCTGACCACGCCCTCCAGCACCATGCCCTCGCGCAGGTCCTTGATGTCCTCGACGCCCTCGGCGAAGCGCGCCGCCTTGAACTCCGGGCGCGGGTCGCGGCCCGGCTTTTCCAGTTCCTTTAGGATGTCGCGCACGGTCGGGACGCCAAAGGTGTCGTCGGTGAACTGTTCTGCCTTCAGGCCACGCAGGAAGCTGCCGTCACCGATCAGCGCCTTGATCGGGCGCGCGGTGCTGGCCACGATGCGCTCAACCACCGGATAGGCTTCGGGGTGTACCGCCGAGGCGTCCAGCGGCTGGTCGCCATCGGCGATGCGCAGGAAGCCGGCGCACTGCTCGAAGGTCTTCTCGCCCAGGCGCGCGACCTTCAGCAGGTCCTTGCGGCGCTTGAACGGGCCGTTGTCGTCGCGATGGCGCACGATGTTCTCGGCCACCGTGGCCGACAGGCCGGACACCCGGGACAGCAGCGCGGCCGAGGCGGTGTTGACATACACGCCGACCGCGTTCACGCAGTCCTCCACGCGCGCGTCCAGCGCCCGCGCCAGGCGGTACTGGTCCACGTCGTGCTGGTACTGGCCGACACCGATCGCCTTGGGTTCGATCTTGACCAGTTCGGCCAGCGGGTCCTGCAGGCGACGAGCGATCGATACCGCGCCACGCAGCGACACGTCCAGCCCCGGGAACTCCTTGGCCGCGAACTCGGAGGCCGAGTACACCGAGGCGCCCGCCTCGCTGACCACGACCTTCTGCAGCTTCGGGTTGGCGGCAGCCTTGATCGCTTCGCCGGCCAGCTTGTCGGTTTCGCGGCTGGCGGTGCCATTGCCGATCGCGATCAGCTCCACGTTGTGCTTGGCGCACAGCTGCTTGATCGTCTGCACCGACTGCTCCCACTGGCGGCGCGGTTCGTGCGGGTAGATGGTGTCGGTGGCGACCAGCTTGCCGGTGGCATCGACCACGGCGATCTTGCAGCCAGTACGGATGCCGGGGTCCAGGCCCAGCACAGTCTTCGGGCCGGCCGGTGCGGCCAGCAGCAGGTCCTTCAGGTTGTCGCCGAACACCGCGATGGCTTCGGCTTCGGCCTTTTCGCGGGCCTGGTTGAACAGGTCCAGCAGAAGATGGGTGTGCAGCTTGGCGCGCCAGGTCAGGCGGCAGGCATCCAGCAGCCAGCGGTCGGCGGCACGCCCCCGGTCGGCGATGCCGGCCTTGCGTGCCACCCGACCCTCGGCGTACTGGTGGCCCGCTTCGGCATCGCTGCCCGGGTCCAGTTCCAGGAACAGGATCTCTTCGCGGCGCGCGCGGAACAGCGCCAGCAACCGGTGCGAGGGAATCTTCGCCAGAGATTCGGCATGTTCGAAATAGTCGCGGTACTTGGCGCCTTCGGTTTCCTTGCCCTCGGCCACGCGGGCACGGATCACGCCGGTCTCGCCCAGCCAGGTGCGCAGCTCGCCAACCAACGCGGCATCTTCGCCCCAGCGCTCCATCAGGATCGCGCGGGCGCCTTCCAGCGCGGCCTTGGTGTCGGCCACACCCCTGTCGGTATCGACGAAGGTGGCCGCGAACGTCTGCGGGTCCTGCGTCGGATCGGCCAGCAGGCCATCGGCCAGCGGCTCCAGACCGGCCTCGCGGGCGATCTGGGCGCGGGTACGTCGCTTGGGCTTGTAAGGCAGGTACAGGTCTTCCAGCCGGCTCTTGGTATCGGCGGCCAGGATGTCATTGCGCAGCTCGTCGCTGAGCTTGCCCTGCTCGCCGATGCTGGCCAGCACCGCCGCACGGCGGTCCTCCAGCTCGCGCAGGTAGGTCAGCCGGGTTTCCAGGCTGCGCAGCTGGGTGTCGTCCAGGCCACCGGTCACTTCCTTGCGGTAGCGCGCGATGAACGGAACGCTGGCGCCCTCGTCGAGCAGGCCGACGGCGGCGCGTACCTGGGCGGACTGGGCACCGATCTCGTCGGCGATGGTCTGGGCGATCTGCTGGGCGAGCGCGCTCTGGGCGTTCTTGGCGTCGTGCATTGCTTCAGGTCTGAGCCGCGTTACGGGAAGAGCCCATTCTGGCAACCGACGACGGAGCCGGACAAGGCATTGACAGGGGACGGGGTTCAGCGGCGTAGCCGGAGTGGACGCCGGCATCCTGGCAAAGAGCGGGCCCGGACTGGCCCGGGGCTGGGATGCCGGCGCGGGCGCGCGATGGTGGGCGCGCCCTGCCGCGTGTTGCGAAGGTCAGCGGTAGTGGCGGGCAGCGCGCTGCATGACGATCTCGTCACGCATGCCTTCCAGGGCCATCAGGCGGACCTTGCCGACACCCTGCAGTTCCATGAACCGCTCCGTGTAGAACTCCGGCCCCAGCGCGGTGTCGGCGCGGGATTTGCTGAAGCCGTAGGGCACCACGCCCTTCTCGCCATCCTTGCTACCACCGACATAAAGAACGATTGCCATGTGATGTATTCCTCCAAATTGCTACTGCGTACTGCACTCGATGAGCGATGCTGCGAGCTCATCGGGGGAGAGCTTACCGCGTCGAACCTGACTGGAACGTCACGAAGGCTAATGACGATCGGTTGCATGCAGATGACTGCGGGATCGCAGCAGAATGCTTACGGATCCTTAACTTCCGGCTAACGATCCGTGGGGGATTCCCGCCAACGGCGCAGCCCCTCGTGGGTGGTCGTGTAACGCGTTTCATGTGATTGGGCCGCGCACCCACCTCGCCCGGCCCCTGACAGTTTTTCGGGCACGTCCAGCCACGGAAAAGAAAAAAGAAGACCAAAAGCAAAAGCGGAATGGCCGGCTCGCTTCTTGTAGAGCCGAGCTCACGCTCGGCTGCTTTCCGGCCAGTCCGCGAAGCCGAGCGCAGGCTCGGCTCTACACAAGCAAGCGCAGCGCGCGACCCGCTTTTGCTGTTCTTTATCTCTTCTGTGGCTGGACGCGCACGGAATCTGTCAGCGGCCGGGTGGGTGGGGGTGGCGGGGTATCCGCGGCATGGGTCGGGCGCATGCGCCCGACGGGTTGGGCAGGACGCCCAACCCCGGTCTTGCCGTGTGCGCAGGACAGCGCACACGTGCAAGCCGCGGCCAAGCCCCCCATGGATGGGTTCACGGCGTCCCCGCTGGCCCCACCCACCCGGCCAGCCCCCAGGAAGCAGGCATTCCGCGACCAAGCCACGAGGGGCGGCGTCGTTGGCTGGAAACTACGGCCACCAGCCGTGCCCGAACCGGGCGAAATGATCGGCCGCCCGCTCGAACGGATTGCGCGCACTCACCCCGCCACACAGCAGGTACACCGGCAGGTACAGCGGCCCCAGCACCATGTACTGGTAGACATGCGCACGCTCATGGTCGTCCAGCCGGATCAGCGGCTCCACGCCCCACCCCGCCTGATGCGCGTAGGTCCGGCAGGAAATGCCAAGATCGTGGCCCGTGTGCAGGATCACATTGCCCAAGGTGATCGCCCCACCCGGCCCCCACGGCCAGCGGTCGAACACCAGCGCGCAGTCACGCCCGCTCCAGCGCAATGTCGCGCCGCCGAGCATGCCGGCCAACCCACCCATCAGGCCGATCAGGGTGTTGGGCAGGGTCCACACCGCGCCCAGCACCTGCAGCGCGCGCAGCCAGATCGGCCAAGGCCGGGAGGCGGTGTTCAATCGGCCTCGTTCGGCATCAGCAGCCACAGGATCAGGTAGACCAGGATGCCGGGGAAGGCCGCCGAGGCCAGCGACAGCAGCACGTAGACCACCCGCAGGAGGGTGGCATTCCAGCCGAAGCGATGGGCAATGCCACCCATCACGCCGGCGATCATGCGGTCGTTCAATGAACGCGACAGTGTCTTGGGCGTGGTGTTCATGGCGGCGGCTCCGGGCAACGGACAGGGCAGTCGAGCGTGGCTCGACTCTACACCCTGCCCATGTCTACGGCGTGCGGTGACGCAGCGCCTGCAGGCGCGCACCGAACCAGGTGGCTGCGGTCTGTTCAGGCTGCCCCGGGCACTGGATGCGATAGGGTTTGCCGCTCATGCTGCTCTGGCTGGCGGCGCGCTCGATGAACTGCTCGGCGCTGTCCACCATGTCCTTCTTCAGCAGATAGTCGTACTTGCGCTGCAGATGCGCGCGCGCATCGCCGCCGTCGTACCAGCTGCCATTGCGCTGGAACCGGCACTGGGAGCCGTCCAGGCTGGCGATCAACTGGGCGATCTCCCGCCGTGCATCCGCACTGGGTGCGGCCTGGGCAAGGGGCGCTGCCAGCAGTACCGCAAGAATCAACAAAACCCGGTACGTCATCATCCCTCCAAGTCAGTCGAGCAGGGCTCGACTCTACAGGTCGCGCGCCTTCAGCCAACCATCGATCGTGGCCGGCACTTCGCGCTGCGCGCGCCCGGACACGTAGATGCCGATATGGCCACCGCGGAAGCTGGACTCGGTGTAGTCGTCCGTGCCCAGGCGCCCGCGCATCGCGCGCGAGGCGTCCGGCGGCACCAGATGATCCTGCTCGGCGTAGATGTTCAGCACCGGCAGCGTCACCTGCGACAGGTCCACTGCTTCCTCGCCGATCCTTACCGTGCCCTTCATCAGGCCATTGGCCTGGTAGAACTGCTTGATGAAATCGCGGAACGCCTCGCCCGCCAGGTCCGGCGAATCGAAGATCCACTTCTCCATGCGCAGGAAGTCCTCCAGCGCCGCCTTGTCATCGAGGATGTCGAGCAGGCCGACGTACTTCTGCACGTTCAGGCGGAACGGCTTGAGCATCAGGTAGCTGGCGTTCATCAGGTCGGCCGGGATGTTGCCCAGCGTATCGACCAGCAGGTCCACGTCCACCTGCCGCGCCCAGTGCGAGAGCATGTTGTCGGCGGTCTGGAAATCGACCGGGGTGACCATGGTGATCAGCTTGCCCAGCTTCTGTTGGCGCAACGCTGCGTAGCACAGCGCGAACACGCCGCCCTGGCAGATGCCGAGCAGGTCGACCGGGCCACCACTGCGCACGCGCAGCGCATCGACCGCTCCGTCGATGTAGCGCAGCAGGTAGTCCTCCAGGGTCTGGAAGCGTTCGGACCGGTCCGGGTAGCCCCAGTCCAGCACGTACACGTCCTGGCCCAGCGCCAGCAGCTTCTGCACCAGCGAACGGTCGGCCTGCAGGTCGACCATGTACGGCCGGTTGACCAGCGCGTAGACGATCAGCAGCGGCGTGCGCCGGGTCGGCGCCTGCTCACCGACGAAGCGATACAGCACCACCTTGCCGTCGCGCCAGACTTCCTCGCGCGCGGTCACGCCATAGTCCACGTCTTCCACCTGCGGCAGCAGCTTCAGCCCTTCCATCAGCTTGCGCTGCATGGCCAGGCTCTCCTGCATCAGGTCATCGGCGTTGAAGCCCAATGGTCCCTTCATCGGTCACGCGCCCGAGCGGAAGCGCGAGGTGCGGCCTTCTTCGCAGATGTCTTCTTTGCAGATGTCCTCTTCGCAGGCGCCTTCTTTGCCGGCGCGGCCTTCTTCGCGGCCTTGCGCGCAGTTGGCTTCACCTTCGCCGGCGCCGGCTGCGCCACCGGATCGACCTCAGCGGTTCCAGCCAGCACAGCCACCTGCGCCTGCAGGCGGCGCAGGCTGCGCTCCAGCTCGGCGATGCGGCGGTGTGCGGCATCCATCTCGCTCCGGGTCGGCAGGCCGATCCGTTCACTCATCTGTTCCACCTCCCGCTGCAGGCCGGCGCGCAGGCGCATCTGCGCGTTGCCCAGCGAGGCGTACACCTGCTGGAACGGTTCGGACATGGCGACCTTGGCGTAGGCCTCCTCGGCAACTTCGATCCACAGGTCGAACATCGCGCGGGCGCTGGTCAGCTGGCTGCCGGGCTGTTCGTGCTCGGCCAGGCGCTGCTCGAACAGCGCAAAGGCTTCGTCCAGTGCCTGCTTGATCTGATCGACATAGGCGCGCGAATGCTGCTGGTATTCCTCCTGCGCACGCAGCAGGGCCTGCCAGCGCGCCTGGTGCTCGCGGCCGGGGCCGAATGCCGGGCTCTGCAGCCACGGGCCCGCCTGCAGCTGGAACTGCTGCAGCCAGGCGGCGAATTCGGGTATCGCGGCGCCGGCGTGCGTGCTGCCACGGGCGCCCTGCAGCATCCACTGGAGCATGCCGTCGCCCTGCCCCTGCACCGCCTCGCGCCAGGCCTGGGCCACATCGGCACTGCTGGCGTCGCGGCCCGCAAACCGCGCGGCGACCTCCTGCATGGTGCCGTACCAGCTGCCCGCCTGTTCGCGGAACCGGCGCACGGCATCTTCCGGCGCGCCCTGCGCCTGCTCGGGCAACAGCTGGCCCCACCAGTCGAACAACCGCTGCCAACTGCCGGGATCGTCACCGGCGGGTGCGCCGGGCGTGCTCGCATGGCGCAGGGCATCGCCCCAGGCGCCGAAATACTGCCGGGCCAGGGTTTCGAAATCGCTGCTGCCGGTGTCGTGGGCCGAGCTGGTCATCGCAGGCCTCCGCAGGGCTGGCTCATGGCTTGGGAATACGCAAGGTCTTGCTGATCATCAGCGACCCGGACAGGGCGAACAACAGCACCATCGGGTGCAGCTGCCACGGGCCGATCTGCCACTGGCCGAACCAGATGTTCTGGCCGATGGCATCGGTGCCGGCGGCAATCGCCAGTACGATCACCAGCACCAGGCTGGTCGGGATCGGGGTGCCCTCGAAATACGTGACCTTGCCCTCGTCGCCGGCGAGCGCCTCGGCAGTGACGTTGTAGCGTGCCAGGCGGCTGACGCCGCAGCAGACGAAGTAGCTCAGCACCAGCCAGTCCCATCCGCCCTGCATGCCGCAGGCATAGGCCAGCGCCGCCGGCGCCACGCCGAAGGAGATCACGTCGGACAGCGAGTCCAGCTCGCGGCCCAGGGTGGAGCTGGACTTGCGCCAGCGCGCGATGCGCCCGTCGAGGGCGTCGAAGATGAAGGCCAGCGGGATCAGCGCCATGCCGAACAGCAGATAGCCGCGCTCGCCGTCCTGCAGGAAGCGCATCGCGGCAAAGACCGCACCGGTGCCGCAGAAAGCATTGGCCAGGGTGAACCAGTCGGCCAGCTGGAATTCGCGCAGCATCGAGAAGTGACGTTTCATGGGGTCTCACGGAGCATCAAGGCCCACAGGTTACCGCGAGCGCCGCCGCTGGCGACAGCGCTGGCTCAGCCGATCCTTCACCGCCCCCTCACCCGCCGTCACCGGCGGTGAATTTTTCGCCACCCATCTTGACAGCCTAGGGGGGTGGCGCCTGTCGGGGCTTATCCACAAAGTTGCCCACGCGTAATCCACACCCCCTGTGGACAACCAGATCTCACCGACTGCGACGGTGGACATTTCCTCATCACTCGTCCGCGGGGTTTCCCTACTTCCCAAGCCGCAGAGTCGGCGCTATGGTCACCGGCGGGCCCGCCGCCGCCGCGTCCGATTCCTGGTGACGGGCGGCGATGATGCCGGATGCTTCCACCTGCCGCTGGCGCAGCGGCCCTGAAGTGGTAGAGCCGGCCGCTGGCCGGCTGCCCCGACCGTTCCGCGTTGCCGGCCAGCGGCCGGCACTACCCAGCCTGCACCCGCCGCCAGCGCTCGAAACAGAACACCTGCATCACCAGCATCGCCAGCAACCCCAGCGGCCACGCCCACCACACGCCGGCCAGCCCGTGCTGCGCCTGCATCCACATCGCCAGCGGCAGCTCCAGCAGCAATACCGCCGCCATGCCCAGCAGCGCTGGCCGCCATACCGTGCCACTGCCGCGCATCACTCCTACCAGCACGGTGCTGCCGCCCATCGCCAGCACGCCCCATGCCACCGTGCGCAACTGCAGCGTCGCCAGTTCACGCGCTTCGGCAGCCACCAGGATCAGGCCGGTCAGCCAGGGCGCAAGCACCATCACCAGCAGCACCACTGCACTCAGCATCGCCAGTCCAAGCAGCACGCCGGTGCGGGCGATGGCCGGCAGCCGTGCCGTACGCCCTGCACCCATCGCATGCGCCGCGAGGATGGTGGCGGTAATGCCCAGCGACATCGCCGGCAGCTGCACCCAGCTCATCAACTGGTTGACCGCACCGTAGGCGGCCGTGGCCGTGTAGCCGTAGCGGTTGATCCAGCCCAGCAATACGATCTCGGCAATGGCCAGGCTGAGCATCTGCAGCGAAGACGGTACGCCGATGCGCAGCATCGCGCGGATGAGCGCGCCATCGAAACGGATGGCACGCAACTGCTCGCGCCGTGGCGCCAGGGGATGTCCTACCCGATGCCAGCGCCACAGCAACCAGCCCAGGGCCAACAATGAGGCAAACGCCGCCGATACAGCCGCACTGGCCGACCCCAGCCGCGGCAGGCCGGTCCAGCCCAGGATCAGCAGCGGCGTGCACAGCAGGCCGACCGCCGTGGCCAGCAGCAGCGCCTGCAGCGGCGTCTTTGCATCGCCCACTGCGCGGCTCACGGCAGTGGCCAGCCACAGCAGGAAGAACACCGGAGCCGCCAGCAACAGCACGCGCGCGTACACGATGGACTCGCCGAGGATCGCTGCCGGCGTGCCCAGTGCCGCCAGCAGCTGTGGCGCGAAACCGCCGCCCAGGGCCATCACCAGCACCGACAACAGCAGGATCAGCGCCACCGCGCTGCCGGCCACCGCGCGCGCCTGTTGCGGGCGGCCCGCGCCCCAGGCCTGGCCGATCAGCACCATCGCGCCCGTGGCCAGGCCCATCACCAGGGCCAGCAGCAGGAAAAAGACCGGGAAGAACGCCGCGGCCGCAGCCACCGCCTGTGTGCCAAGCAGGTGGCCGAGATAGATGTTGTCCAGCGTGCCTGCGGCCAGCTGCAACGCATTGGTCAGCAGCATCGGCAGCAGCAGCGTCAGGTAGGTGCGCCACAGCGGGGGTGCTGCCGGAGGTGTCGGATGTACAGGGGGGCTCATGGGATTCTCTGGGCAAGGCGCCGCCCTGCCCGGCGTTTCCGCCAGCAAAGCAAGCACAGGGGAAGCGGGCCGCGGCCCGCGATCAGATGACGCCGTCGCTCAGCAACGGCGCGATGGCTCAGCCGTCAGCGTCTTCGAACGCCAGCCGCAGGGCGTGGTCGCGCACATCCCTGGGCCAGGAATGCAGCGCCGCTTCCAGGCCCGCGCGGTCATGCGCGAACAGCACCCGAATGGCCTCCTCGAAGCCCGGCAGGTCACCGGCGATGGCCTGCAGGAAGTGATAGGTACGCTCGCTGTGGCGGCGCTGCCGATCCTCGTCGGCACCGGCACGGCTGGCCGCTTCCACCAGCCTGCGCAGCACCACCGAAGCCCCACCCGGCTGTTCGGCCAACCACGCCCAATGCCGCGGCAGCAGCGTCACTTCGCGGGCGACCACGCCCAGTCTGGGGCGGCCACGGCCACGCGGGGTTGCGGGCGCCTCTCCGGTAGTGACGTCGGCATCCGCCTCCACGGCGGAGGGAAACGCTTCGGTCACCCGTGCCAGCAGCTCTGTGTCGCTGCCGCGCGTGTCGAAATCGCGGGTTCGCCCGCTGGCGTTGTCGAACACCAGCAGCGGACCGGCTGCGTTGTCGGCACGCAGTTGTTTCAACGCCAGCGCTGCCACTTCCGGCGTGCCGGAAGCGACCAGGCGATGGCCGTCGAAACAGCTGAAGGGAGGAAGTCGGGACACAGGCATGGCAATGGCATCAGAGGCGATGCGTGAATATTGCCCGGGTAATTTCACCGAGTCAATATTGTCCGGGTATTAATTTGCCAGAAGAGCGTGCCAACCAAGGTTGGCACCCACCCGATTCGTCACCTCACAGCCGGCTGTAGGACCAACTGACCATGCGGCCGTCCTTGTACGGCATCACGCCGTGGAACGGGCGCGGGTCGGCGTCGAACACCAGCGGCAGGAAGTTGCGGTCGCCCTCCCACATCGGCAGCGTGTCCAGCTTGTCCAGGTCCACCCACTCCAGCGTGCCCTCGTGGTTGCCGCCGTGCGGGGTGCCTTCGAAAGTGTCGATGACGAACACGAAGCCCAGCCAGTCTTCACCGTGCTTGCCGAAGCCCGGCCAGCTGAGGGTGCCGCGCAGGCGCATGCCGGTGCAGTCGATGCCGGCTTCCTCGGCGATCTCGCGACGCATGCTGGCTGCCACGTCCTCGTCCGCTTCGATCTTGCCGCCCAGCCCGTTGTACTTGCCCAGGTGGTGGTCACCCGGACGGGTGTTGCGATGGATCATCAGCACCTGGCGACGATCAGGCGACAGCACGTAGCCCAGGGTGGCGACGATCGGGGTGTACGGCATGGGCGGCATCCAGCGGCAGGTCAGCCGTGGATTATGGCCGATCAGCGCACCAGCGACAGGCGGCGCTCGGCGGGTGTGCCTGCGCCATCGGGATCGCGGCGCAGGGTGGCCACGCCGTGACCGCGCTCAGCCAGGTATTCCAGCCACTTGCCGAGGAAGGTGTTCATCCGCATGCGGTGGCTGATCAGCTCGGCCGGCGGCGGGTACAGGCCCATCGTGTCCTGCCAGCGGCGGCCGACGTAGCAATGGGTGGTCTCGGCCTGGCGTGCGTCACGGTAAAGACGCACATACGCCGAGGGATCCGGCTCACCGGTGACCGGGTCAGCCAGGTCGTAGGTCAGGCGCAGTTCCACCGTGTAGCGGTGGCACTCGATCACGTCCAGGCGTACGTCCAGGCCGTCGCCGATCGAGGAAATGTAGCTGCCCGCCACCAATCCGGCCGGTTCGAACAGGCGCACCAGATGGCGGTAGTTCTCCGCGTACAGGCCCATGAGCCAGCTCAACCGGCTCAGGCGGGGAATACGTTCGGTGCGGGGCGAGGCTTGGGCCATGGGTCGATCCTACACGTTGGTGCTTCAACGTGGGGGCGCCTCAAGCCACAGCCAACCCGACAACGACGATCCCCGTGTAGAGCCGAGCCCATGCTCGGCTGCTGTTCGGGAAGAACCCGGCGGCCCAGCCGAGCGTGGGCTCGGCTCTACAGGGCGAAGTGCGGCGCGCCGGAAAGGCTCAATACAGCTCGCGCTGCAGCCCCAGCGTGGCCAGCACCTTGCTGGAAATCTCCTCGATCGAGGTATGCGTGGTGCTCAGGGTCGGGATCCGCTCCATGCGGAACATGGTCTCGGCCGCAGCCACCTCGCGCTTGCAGGTCTCCAGGTTGGCGTAGCGCGAGTTCGGACGGCGCTCCTGGCGGATCTGCTGCAGCCGGTCCGGATCGATGGTCAGGCCGAACAGCTTGCGCCGGTAATTGCGCAGTCGCGGCGGCAGGCGATCGCTTTCCAGGTCTTCGTCGGTCAGCGGGTAGTTGGCCGCGCGTACCCCGTAATGCAGGGCCAGGTAGATGCAGGTCGGCGTCTTGCCCGCGCGCGACACCGCCACCAGGATCACGTCGGCATCGTCGTAGTTCACCGCGATGCCGTCGTCATGGGTCAGGGCGAAGTTCATCGCGTTGATGCGACGGTGGTAGGTATCGAAATCGACCATGCCGTGGGCCTGGCCGACCCGGGCCAGGCGCGGGCTGGCCAGTTCACGCTCCAGCGGCTCGATGAACGGCGCGAACACATCCAGCATCAGCGCCCCGCTGTCGGCCAGGATCAGGCTCAGGCTCTGGTCCACGCAGGAGTTCACCACGATCGGCCGGACCTGGTAGCGCTCCCCTGCCGCCTGGATCCGGGCACAGGCTTCACGCGCTTTTTCGGGGTCGTCGACAAACGACATGCGGTCGGTAATGAAGCTGAACCCGGAGAACTGGGTCAGCAGGCTATGCCCAATGGTTTCAGCGGTGATACCGGTTCCATCGGAAACGTAGAACACCGGACGGATGGTCGACATGCGCGCTTTTACCCCCTACGAAGCTTAAAAAGGCCGCCAGCACAAGCTTGTGCCGACGGTGCTCTGCCCGGCATCATATCGGCTTCTTCCTACGGACGCGGCCACTCAGCCCGCCTCGGGCGATGGCCAAACGGAGCATCGCGCTTGAACGAGAACATCCTGTGGTTGCACGAACTGCGTCTGGCCGATCTGGCCCGCGTAGGCGGCAAGAATTCGTCGCTGGGCGAGATGATCGGCAACCTGGCCGGTCTGGGCGTTTCGGTGCCGGGCGGTTATGCCACCACCGCTGAAGCCTTCAAGGACTTCATTGCGCACAACGATCTGTCCAAGCGCATCTTCGACAGGCTGGCCACGCTGGACGTCGAGGACGTCAACGCGCTGACCGCCGCCGGCAAGGAAATCCGCAGCTGGGTGATCGATGCGCCGCTGCAGCCGCAGCTGGACCAGGACATCCGCACCGCTTACGCCAAGCTGAGCGCCGACAACGGCGGCGGCGATGTGGCCGTGGCCGTGCGTTCCTCGGCCACCGCCGAGGATCTGCCGGATGCCTCCTTCGCCGGCCAGCAGGAAACCTTCCTCAACGTCACCGGTGCCGACGACGTCGTGCACAAGGTCAAGGAAGTGTTCGCCTCGCTGTACAACGACCGCGCCATCGCCTACCGCGTGCACCACGGCTTCAAGCATGAGGATGTGTTCCTGTCCGCCGGCGTGCAGCTGATGGTGCGTTCGGGCGTCGGTTCGTCCGGCGTGCTGTTCACCCTGGACACCGAGTCCGGCTTCCGCGACGTGGTGTTCGTCACCTCTTCGTTCGGCCTGGGCGAAATGGTCGTGCAGGGCGCGGTCAATCCCGACGAGTACTACGTCTACAAGCCCACCCTGCAGGCCGGCAAGCCGGCGATCCTGCGCCGCTCGCTCGGCAGCAAGGCGATCCGCATGGTGTATTCCGATGTTCCGGGTGAGCGCGTCAGGATCGAGGACACCCCGGCCGAGCTGCGCAACACCTTCTCGATCAGCGACGAGGACGTGCAGGAACTGTCCAAGCAGGCGCTGGTCATCGAAAAGCACTACGGCCGCCCGATGGACATCGAGTGGGCCAAGGACGGTGTCAGCGGCAAGCTGTTCATCGTGCAGGCGCGCCCGGAAACGGTGAAGTCGCGCAGCCACGCCACCCAGATCGAGCGCTTCGCGCTGACCGAGAAGGGCGGCAACGTGCTGGCCGAAGGCCGCGCCGTCGGCGCCAAGATCGGCTCGGGCGTGGCCCGCGTGGTGAAGACGCTGGACGACATGAACCGCGTGCAGCCGGGCGACGTACTGATCGCCGACATGACCGATCCCGATTGGGAACCGGTGATGAAGCGCGCTTCGGCCATCGTCACCAACCGTGGCGGCCGTACCTGCCACGCCGCGATCATCGCGCGCGAGCTGGGCGTGCCGGCCGTGGTCGGTTCGGGCAACGCCACCAAGGTGATCGAAGATGGCCAGCTGGTCACCGTCAGCTGCGCTGAAGGTGATACCGGCTTCATCTACGAAGGAAAGCTCGGCTTCGAGCGCACCACCACCGATCTGGGCAACATGCCGCCGGCACCGCTGAAGATCATGATGAACGTGGCCAACCCGGAACGTGCCTTCGACTTCGGCCAGCTGCCGAACGCCGGCATCGGCCTGGCCCGCCTGGAAATGATCATCGCCAGCCACATCGGCATCCACCCGAACGCGCTGCTGGAATACGACCGCCAGGATGCGGCGACCAAGAAGAAGATCGACGAGAAGATCGCCGGCTACGGTGATCCTGTCAGCTTCTACGTGGACCGCCTGGCCGAAGGCATCGCCACGCTCACCGCCTCGGTTGCACCGAACCCGGTGATCGTGCGCCTGTCGGACTTCAAGTCCAACGAGTACGCCAACCTGATCGGCGGCAGCAACTACGAGCCGCACGAAGAAAACCCGATGATCGGCTTCCGCGGCGCCAGCCGTTACGTCGACCCGAGCTTCTCGGCCGCCTTTGCGCTGGAGTGCAAGGCCGTGCTGCGCGTGCGCAACGAAATGGGCCTGGACAACCTGTGGGTCATGATTCCGTTCGTGCGCACCCTGGAAGAAGGCCGCAAGGTCGTCGAGGTGCTGGAACAGAACGGCCTGAAGCAGGGCGAGAACGGCCTGAAGATCATCATGATGTGCGAAGTGCCGTCCAACGCACTGCTCGCCGACGAGTTCCTGGAGATCTTCGACGGCTTCTCGATCGGCTCCAACGACCTGACCCAGCTCAGCCTGGGCCTGGACCGCGACTCGTCGATCGTCGCGCACCTGTTCGACGAACGGAACCCGGCAGTGAAGAAGCTGCTGTCGATGGCGATCAAGGCCGCACGCGCCAAGGGCAAGTACGTCGGCATCTGCGGCCAGGGCCCGTCCGATCACCCGGATCTGGCCGAATGGCTGATGCAGGAAGGCATCGAGTCGGTGTCGCTGAACCCGGACACCGTGGTCGATACCTGGCTGCGCCTGGCCAAGCTGAAGGCCAACGGCTGATGCCGTAATGGGCTGACGTCGCTTTCATCGACGTCCGCACATACTGCTGCCGCACGCAAGCCCCGCCTCTGCGGGGCTTGCTGTTTCTGGCGTCCGTGCACGCCACGCGCACCTCGCGCCTGTCCCTCAGCAGCAAAGGAACTCCCGCATGATCGCCGCCGCCCGACCCGCCCCCGCCGCAACGCCCTGGTTCCACTCGCTCAACTGGGAGCGCCTGCTGGAAACCTACGGCGTACCGTTGCTGGCCGCGATCGTGGTGCTGCTGGTGGGCCTGTGGGTGGCACGGCGCCTGTCCAACGCGATGCCGCGCGCTACGGCTCGCATGGGCGTGGACCCGATGCTGGGCAGCTTCCTGCGCAACGTGGTGTATGCCGCATCGCTTGTGATCGTGGTGGTGCTGGCGATCGGCACGCTGGGCGTGCAGATCACCCCGTTGCTGGCCGTGCTCGGTACCGCTGGCCTGGCCGTCGGCCTGGCATTGAAGGATTCGCTGTCCAACATCGCCTCGGGCGTGATGCTGGTGACGCTGCGACCGTTCCGCGTGGGCGATGTGGTCACCGTGGCCGGACAGACCGGCACGGTGCGCGAAGTGCGCATCTTCCAGACCGTCATCACCGGTGCCGACAACCAGCACACCACCATTCCGAACACGTTGATCACCGCTGCACCGATCATCAACCTCACCGCCGAACCGACCCGCCGCGTCGAACTGGTGATCGGCATCGGCTATGAAGACAACATCCAGCTGGCGCGCGATACCGCGCTGGCGTTGATGAAGGCCGACCCACGCGTGCTGCAGACACCGGCACCGGACGTGGTGGTGTATGAGCTGGGCGCGCACGCCATCAACCTGGGCATCCGCTGCTACGTGAAGTCGGCCGACTGGTTCGGTACCAAGGTCACGCTGCTGGAGCAGCTGAAGCTGGGCTATGACAAGGCCGGCATCAACATCCCGTATCCGCAGCAGGACATGCACCTGTACCTGCATGGAAAGGATGGCGGGGTGATAGAGGCTGACGCGCTGGTGCGCGACAAGCCCTGATCCATGCCGGTAGTGCCGACCAACGGTCGGCACCCACCCATCGGCGATACGACATCGGAATGCCGGCCGCTGGCCGGCAGCGTCCAGGATCAGGCCGCGACGCTCTCTTCCAGCGTCGGATAATCGGTGAAGCCCGCCGCGCCACCGCCAAAGAATGTCGCACGATCCGGCGGATTCAGCGCCGCACCGGTACGCAGTCGCTCCGGCAGGTCCGGGTTGGCGATGAACGGCCGGCCGAAGCCGATCAGGTCAGCCCAGCCTTCAGCCAGTGCCTGCTCGGCGCGTTCGGCGGTGTACTTGCCGGCGTAGATCAGCGTACCCGGGTAGACCATGCGCAGCGCCTGCTTGAACGCCACCGGCATCAGCGGTGCATCGTCCCAGTCGGCTTCGGCGATGTGCAGGTAGCCCACGCCCAGCTCACCCAGCAGGTGCGCCGCGGCCAGATAGGTCGCCTGTGGCGTATCGTCCACCGCGCCCTGCAACGTCGTCAGCGGCGCCAGACGGACACCGACGCGGTCACCACCGGCTACGGCCGTCACCGCCTGCACGACCTCGCGCAGGAACCGCAGCCGGTTCTGCAACGCGCCGCCATAGCCGTCGGTGCGCCGGTTGGCCTGCGAGTCGATGAACTGGTTGATCAGGTAGCCATTGGCCCCGTGCAGCTCCACGCCATCGAAGCCGGCGGCCAGTGCATTGCGGGTGGCCTGTGCATAGTCGGCGACGATGCCCGGAATCTCGTCTTCGCGCAGCGCGCGCGGCATCGAGTGCTGGATCATCTCGCCCACGCCCGCTTCCGGGCCAGCGCCTGCAGGGTCGACAAACACCTTCACGCCTTCGGCCAGCAGCGCCGACGACGACACCGGTGCGGCACCACCCGGCTGCAGGGCCACGTGCGAGACCCGGCCCACATGCCACAGCTGGGCGTAGATGCGGCCGCCAGCGGCATGCACGGCATCGGTCACCCGGCGCCAGCCCTGCACCTGTTCCGGGCTGTGGATGCCCGGGGTCCAGGCATAGCCCTGGCCCTGCGGGCTGATCTGGGTGCCTTCGCTGACGATCAGGCCAGCACTGGCGCGTTGGGCGTAGTAGGCGGCCATGTCCGCGGTGGCGACGTTGCCGTCGGCGGCACGCGAGCGGGTCATCGGCGGCATCACGATGCGGTTGGGCAGGGTCAAGGCGCCCAAGCGGTGGGGAGTGAACAACATGGCGGCGATCTCTTGCGGGGGGGACTGCCGCAAAGGATGGGGATGCCAGCTGCCAGGCAACAGGCATGTACTGGCAAAACAATTGTTCCCCCAAGGCAAGGATGACCGGCAGAGCCCCTTCCTGCGGAACGGGATCCGACCCCGCGCGCAACCGGGGTCGGATCCCTTTGCAACGCAAAGGGCTCCGACCCCGAAGCCGGTTACAGCGTGGGCTCGATCAGCACGCCGCCATGCGCCACGCGGTCATAGCAGGCGCGCACCACGTCTTCCCCGTACTTCAGCTCCAGCCGACGCACGATGAAGTGGCCGCGCGCCATGTCCTGGTAGTAGTCGGTGAACATGGTATTCAGTGTTGCACCGGCGGCGGCACCGACGATCGGCACCGCCTGCGCAGCGAATTTCTCGGTAACCACCACGCCGAAGCGCGCCGCCACCTTTTCCACCATCTTCGCCAGCAGCTTGCCAGCTTCCTTTGGCGCCACGCCCAGGGTCAGGTCGCGGCCGGTCACCACGCGCCCGGCCAGCTCGGCCGACAGGTGGCGCATCACATCCGTGGTGAAGCCGCGGGCCAGGTAGTAGCCGGTCTCGCTGGCATCATCGCGCGGCGAGTTGCCGCCCAACGCGAACACCTCCAGGCACGCCTGGCGGGTGCTGAACTCGGACAGGTCGAAGCCCTCGCTGCGGGCCACGTCGGCCACCGCACGCATCATGATGGTGGTCGACACCGGCAGCTCGATGAACAAGGCCGCGAAGCCGAAGGCCCCACCGACCGCGCCCGAGGTGGCCGCCGCCAGTTTGTGCCAGCGGGTGGACGCCCCCTTGCCGGGGCTGTTGTCCATGCTCCACAGCGCGGCCTGCGCCGATTTGCTCAGCGCCGCCTGCACAGCGCCGTGGATGCGGTTGGAGACCGAGCTGGGCAGCGCCTTCACCGCGAACTCCAGCGGCGTGCCGACCAGGTTGGCCATGCGCGCGGTCAGGGTCGGCGCTTCCAGCAGGGCCACCGCGCGCTGCAGGTCGGACCAGTCGCGGGCGTCATGGGCGATGTCGCGGGGGAGCAGGATCGGCTCGTTCATGGCGCCGATCTTAGCGCCAGGAAGTTGAACGGTTCGTCGCGGGGTACGACAGAGGGGGCAGAGCCCTTTCCGCAGGAAAGGGATCCGACCCCGGCGCCTTGCCGGCCAGCGGCCTGCACTACCCGTTGGCGTGTCATCCGATAGCGCCGGGCCATGCCCGGCGTCGTTGTTCAGGCAACCGGCAGCCCCGACAGCGCGCCCATGAACTGGCGGTAGTGGCGCAGCTCAGCGATCGAATCGTGCACGTCGCTCAGCGCGGTGTGGTTGCTGTTCTTGCCGACGCCGGCGGCCACGCTCGGCGCCCAGCGCTTGGCCAGTTCCTTCACCGTGGACACGTCCAGGTTGCGGTAGTGAAAGTACTTCTCCAGTCGCGGCATCTGGCGGTGCAGGAAGCGGCGATCCTGGCAGATCGAGTTGCCGCACATCGGCGACAGGCCGGCCGGGATCCACTGCGCCAGGAAGTTCACCGTCTGCGCCTCGGCCTGGCCCAGGGTGGTGGTGCTGTCCACCACGCGCTGCCACAGGCCCGAGCGGCGGTGCTGGTTGCGATTCCACTCGTCCATCGCTTCCAGCGTTTCCAGCGGGTGGTGGATGGCGAATTCCGGCCCTTCGGCCAGCACGTTGAGCTGGGCATCGGTGACCACGGTGGCGATCTCGATGATCGAATCGTTGTCGGTATCCAACCCGGTCATTTCCAGGTCGATCCAGATCAGTCGCTCGTTGGCCGCGCCGTTGTCCGCCATGTGTCGCCTCGTTGCTGGGCAGGCGCGCGGCCTGCCGGTGATGGAAAGAGGCGCCCATCATACCGGTTCGCCCCCTCAGGCCTCACCGGCATGGTCTTCCAGCAGCAGCGGCGGCTTGCCACGCTTGGCACGGAAATAGTTGGTCAGGCGCATGCTGGCCTCCTTGGCCAGCACCCCACCGTGGATCTCCACCCGGTGGTTGTGGCGGGCATCGCCCAGCAGGTCGAACACGCTGCCGCAGGCGCCGGTCTTGGGGTCGCTGGCGCCGTAGACCAGGCGGGCAACGCGTGCATGAACGATGGCCATCGCGCACATCGCGCACGGTTCCAGGGTCACGTACAGGGTGCTGCCGAGCAGCCGATGATTGGCCAGCCGCGTGCCACCGGCCCGCATGGCCACGATCTCAGCATGCGCACTGGGATCGTGCGAAGCGATGTTGAGGTTCCAGCCCTCGCCCAGCAGCTGGCCATCGGCGCCCACCAGTACCGCACCAACGGGGATCTCGTCGTACTCGCGCTGCGCACGCTCGGCCAGCGCCAGCGCATGGCGCATCCAGTGTTCATCGGCGTCGTGCACCGGTACACCCAGGGCGTCGGTCATGGCGGTTCTCGCGTGTCTGCAGGGCCAGGATGGCCGCCGGGGCCGCATTGTACGCCCGCGGCCGTGCAGGCGCCGCTAACGCGTGTCGAAGCGCTCGCGGGCGGCGTCCAGCGCCGGGAAATTGTGCTCGGCCCAACGGTCCAGGGCGGACAGCGTGTCAACCAGTCCACGTGCGACCTCGGTCAGCCGGTATTCCACATGCAGTGGCTTGCTGCCCAGATCACACCGCTCGACCAGGCCGTTGCGCTCCAGCTGCCGCAGGGTCTGGGTCAACACCTTCTGCGAGATCCCTTCGATCTTCCTCAGCAGCGCGCCATTGCGTTGCGGGCCCTGCGCCAGCGCCGGCAACAGCAGCATCACCCACTTGCCGGAGATCAGCGCCAGCGCATCGCGTGCCGAGCAATCGGCGGCATAGACATCGCCCGGGTAGGCCATGGTTACCTCAAGGTGCGTAATTGCCGGGGCACTCCGGCATCGCGAGGATGGTCGCACACTCCACCAACACCTCGCCCCATGCGCGCCCTCATCCTGCTTGCCCATCCCGAACCCCGCTCGTTCAACGCCCACCTGGCCGCACAGGCCGCCGAACAGCTGCGGCATGACGCGCTGCAGGTGGACGTGGTCGACCTGTATGCAGAGGGCTACGATCCGCTGGAAGCGGCCCGCCATCATTCAAGTCGCTTGCAGCCCGGCCGTTTCGATGCCCAGCGCGAACAACGCCACGGCGCCGAACAGGGTCGGCTGCCCGCCGATGTGCAGCGCCATCTGCAGCTGCTGCAGGCCGCGGATCTGGTCATCCTGCAGTTCCCGCTGTGGTGGTTCGCGCCGCCGGCAATCCTCAAGGGCTGGCTGGATCGCGTGCTGGTCTACGGGCCGATGTACAACAGCCGCCTGCGCCACGAGCACGGCGCGATGCGCGGCAAGCGTGCGTTGCTGAGCGTCACCACCGGCTCATCGGCACGGGCCTGCGCCGTCGACGGCCGCGAGGGAGATACCCGGTTGTTGCTGTGGCCCTTGATGTACAGCCTGCGCTACGTCGGCTTCGACGTGCTGGAGCCGCATCTGGTGCATGGCGTGCGTTCCGGGCTGGCAGCGGAGCACGTGCAGGCACACGACGAGGCATTGGCTGCAGCAACCCACTACTACCGCGAACGCCTGGCGCAATGGCCGCGGTGGCCCACCGTGCCCTTCAACGACAGCGGCGATTTCGAGGATGGCGTGGTGCTGCGCGCGGAGGCCACTGCCTACAGCCCCTTCATCCGCCATCGCAACACCGGATGAATCCACGCCTGCGCGCTGGGTCGGGACGCGCCATACTACGCGCTCTTTGCAAGCACCTTGGTGAACCCATGACCACTCTCCGTCCCTCGCGCGCCGACGACGGCGCCGCCCTCGTCGACCTCTGGCGCCGCGCCGTCGATGCCACCCACGACTTCCTCAGCGCCGAGGACCGCCAGGCCATTGATGCCGAAGTTGCCGGCTTCCTGCCGCAGGCTCCGATGACCGTGGCCGTCGACGCTCAGGACCGCCCCCTTGGCTTCATGCTGATCGACGGCACGCACATGGAAGCGCTGTTCATCGATCCGGACGTACGCGGCACCGGTATCGGCCGGCAGTTGCTGCAGCACGCGCTGGCCCTGCATCCGCAGCTGAGTACCGACGTCAACGAACAGAACGCGCAGGCCGTCGGCTTCTACCAGCGCATGGGCTTCGTCGAAACCGGACGTTCACCGCTGGATTCGCAGGGCCGCCCGTATCCCCTGATCCATCTCCGGTACAACGGCTGACATTCGACGGATGTTCGAGGCCCGCCCCGATCATCAGGCCGTGGCCTCGAATGCCGGCGAGTACTGCACCTCTCCCTGCGCCATCGGTGGCCGCAGGCACAGCGCCTGGAAGTACTCTGGCGGCACACCCGGCAGCACCAGGCCCGGCTCGGCGCGGAATCCGAATCGACCGTAATACGCGGGTTCTCCCAGCAATACGCAGCCCTGTGCCCCCTGCTCACGCAATGCGCCGAGCGCCGCGTGCATCAGCGCCGCACCGATGCCCTGCCCCTGCCAGTCCGGCAGTACCGAGATTGGCCCGAGGCCGAACCAGCCGGTGCTGCCATCGCTGATCGTCACCGGCGACAGCGCGATGTGCCCGACGACCTGTCCGTCCTTCTCGGCGACCAGCGAAAGACTCAACTCTCCACGCGAACGCAGCGCATCCACAATGAACTGCTCGGTGTGGCTGCTGTGCGGGGCTTCGCGGAAGGCCGCCTCGGTGAGTGCATGGATGACCGCGTGGTCTTCGCGGGTTTCAGGGCGGATCGTGCAGTTCAAGGACAACACCTTTGATGAAGTGATGGACATGTGAATGATCGATTCCGGTCACGGATTCAGCTGCGAACCTGCGTCCGGCGTCAGAGCCAACGCGACGATCGGATGCCCTGTGCGGCAAGCGATCTGCCGGCGGCGCGCCCCGGGAGCGTCAAAAATCCGTCTCCAAGGGGTGGCACAGGGCTCCCGGCACGTTCCATAATCGAGAAACCTGCCACCCAGGAAGGATAGATGGACACGGACGCACGATGCAGGATCGGGCCATGGGTGTAGCGCACCTCGCACACAGGGGACGGCCGCTGCTGGCAGTGCTCGCCCTCGTCCTGCTGGCGGCATGCTCGCCCTACGCCGATGCAGAGCGCGACGTCGCCGCGGGTGGACGCGGCCTGGCCAAACTCAACCCGGCGCCGAAGCAGGCCTATGAGCTGGTGCTGACACTTAAGGGCGCGCCAGGCCCGTTCGCCGTTGTTGAGGGCGTGGCCCAGTACGACGCCATCAACTACGCAGACTGTGGACGGATCGTGCCTGCAACAGGCACTGCAGGCCGCATCACCAGCCAGGAGCCCATCACCCTGCACAAGGTCAGCGAGAACGAGTACCGCGGTACGTTTTACCTGGACCGTATGCTGGATGAGGACTACTACGGGCGTGGCGTCTGCCATTGGACGCTGACGGGTGTCGGTGCGATGTTGCGCGCCACGACCAGCAAGGCGGATACGCGATTCCTGACGTTCATCGACAAGAAGCGCATGGAGTACGACTCGCCTCTGACGCTTTATTACCCGAACCTTGTCTATCCGCGCGCCGACACTGTCGCCAACTTTGGCGCCAGTGGCGAGGAAGCTCCGTCGGGGTACAGCGAAGAGCTGCGCAATGCGCTGTTCTCAACCACCACCACTGTGCAGAAGCTCGTGCCATGAGCCGCCAGTGCCACATTCACCCTTACACACCAGGAGGCCGACATTGCGCCACAAGATGATTCCGTGCCTTGCTCTACTTCTGTTGACCGCCTGCCATCCGGAGACCGCCATGAACCAGGAACGTGCCGCTGCTGAAGCCGATGTCGCCCAGGGTGGGCGCGGCCTCGCCAAGCTCAACCCCAGCCCGCGCAAGGCCTATGAACTGGTGCTGCGCCTGAAGGACGCCCCGGGCGATTTCGCGGTGGTCGAAGGTGTCGCGCAGTACGACGTCACCAACGAAGACCAGTGTGGCTATATCGAGCCGGCCACCGGCACGGCTGCACGGATTACCAGCCAGGAACCGGTGGAACTGCGCAAGGTCGCTGATGGCGAGTACCGGGGCACTGTATACATCGACCGCATGCTGGATGAGGATTACTACGGTCGCGGTGTCTGCAAGTGGGAGTTCACCGGTGCAGGCGCGATGCTGAAGGCGACGGGGGCCGAGGGCGAGACGCGTTTCCTTTCATTTATTGAAGCAGCGCCATTCGTGAAAGGCGAGACCGAGACTCGCCACTATCCTCGTTCGGACTATCCGCGCGTGAACGAGATTCCTGACTACGGCGCAAGCGGCCAAGAAGACCCCACCAAGTTCCGCCCTGAGCTGCAGAATTCGCTGTTCTCGGCTTCACTTGAAGCCAATGAGGTCCGCCAATGAGCCTCAGCAGCCAAGACTATGCGGGTATTTCCGACGACGTGTACAAGGACCGTGCGGTCGGTCGACGCGCTCCCGGCAAGGAAGAGCTCGTAGCGATCAACGGGCATGAGTACAAGATCCTCGAGCACGTTGATAATCGATTGAACGGTTATCAGGGAACGATCTACCAGCGAGTCGACACCAATGAAATTGTCGTCGCACATCGCGGCACCGAACAGATCGCCCGCGATGCGATCCTGACCGATGGTGGCATGGTTGTCGCCCGCACCAACGTCCAGGCACCGGACGCCATCGCGCTGACCCAACGCGCCCTGGCCTACGCCAAGAAGGAGGGACAGGATCTCGGACAGCGCCCACCCGAAGTCACCGTCACCGGCCACTCTCTCGGTGGCGCGCTGGCCCAGATCACCTCGCACCATTTCAATGTCAAGGGCGAGACCTTCAACGCCTATGGCGCGGTCAGCCTCAGCTACCGCATCCCGGAAGGCGGCAACACCATGATCAACCATGTCATGGCCTCCGATCCGGTCAGCTCTGCCTCGCCGCACTTCGGCCAAGTGCGCATCTACGCCAAGCCGGATGAGATCAAGACACTCGCCGCAAACGGCTTCAGCAATCACTCGTTGCGCGCCCTTATCCCGGACAGCCCGCTCGTCGCAGCAGGCAGCTCGTTCGGCGCGCACAAGCTGGGCAACTTCCTCGGCGACGGCTCGGTGCTGAAACACCCGGAAACGCAGAAGCTGGCAAAAGACAACGCCAGGATGATCGAGGAGTACCGCGACGACGTTGAATCACTGCGCCGTGGTGTCACCCGCGCGGCGCGCGGCATTCCGGGCGGCGCGGTCGATCTGTACGACCATATCCGCGGCCCGCTGCAGCCCGGTGAGCCGGCACGCCGCGAAGCGGAGAAGAACGGCCATCACACCAGCATGTTGCGCATGGACGATGCCAACCACGTGGGTAACCCACTGTTCAACGACGCGATCCGTGGCGTGCACGCGCAGGACGTCCGCGTCGGCCGAGTACCAGACGTAATGAGCACGCAACTGGCCGGCAGCCTGGCCGCCGAAATGCATGCGGCGGGCGGCAAGCGCATCGACGAGGTGGTCATGAATGCCGATGCCTCGCGCAGCTTCGCCGTGCAGGGCCAGGGCGGTGACCCGGCCCACCTTCGCGTGTCAGTGGATACGGCGGTGGCGATGAACACACCGCTGGAACAGAGCAGCCAGCGCATCGACCAGCAGGCCGCAGGTCAGCGCCTTGCACTGGAGCGCGACCAGCAGCTGGAACAGCAGCAGAACCAGACCCGCAGCCTGCAGGCCTGATGGACAGCACGGGAGCCGGTAATTCCGGCTCCCGTTGTACATCGGCACTCTGGTTCAGGGGCTGGAGGCCGCCACCGGCAGCGATGCTCCGGCCGTCACGAACAGATCCGGCCCGGAATCCGGGAATCCACCGCAGGCGCGATCGCCGGGCGCCACCGGATCACAGGGCCACTGCGCCCGCGCGACTTTGTCGCGCAGCTCGAAGCGATCGCCGGTCCAGACCACGAACGCGATGTGCTCGCGGTTCCAGTCACCGTAGGCGCGCGGACCACCCTTCTGCGCCGACTCCGGATACTGCACGAACCAGCGCATGGCCGGGCCATACTGCAACTTGCTGTGGTCCAGGCTGATCCGTCCCTCACGCGAGAGCTGGCGCGCACGATCAGCTTCCGCCTGCTGCGGCATGGCCGGCATGGCATCGGTGGTTACATCCCTCGGCGCCGCATCCCCGCGGACCTGGTACACACGCTGGGCCACATGGGCCTCGCGGCATTCACCCGCTGGCACGCGGACCGGCTCCGCGCCGTACTCATCCCGGTTGGCGACCTGGTCGCTGCAGGTGAACGGCGCCGACACCAGGTAGAACGTGCTGTCGGCGTCGCGCCCTTCCAACGAGCGCACCCAGATGTCGCCCATCCGCACGATGAAGTCCGGGCGCTGGCCGTAGCCCGGCACCGCCTTGAACCAGGCCTTCTGCCGCACCTCACGCTCGCGCCAGCTGCGCGGCAGGTGGATGTCCTGCTCGGGCAGCGCGACCAGCATCGCAGCCAGATGCGCCGGCATGGTGCCCTGGCAGGCGCCGATCAGCAGGTCGCCCTGGCTCGCCAGCCGCCCGGCCAGATCCACCGGGCAGCGGGCACCGAGCGCACGCTCGGTCGCCTGCTCGGGCGGCAACGGCACGATGGCCAATGCAGGCGGTGCCGGCGCTACCGCCGGGACCGCTGACTCGACGACTGTAGGCGGTGCAGCCACAGGCGCCGCCGCTGCGGGCGGAACGGGCGCAGGCGCCGGGTCCGCAGCCGGCGCCGGCTGCGTGTCCACCACCGGTGTCGCAGGGGGTGTCGCGGCAGCCGGTACTTCGGGAGCCGGCGCCGCGACAACGGCGTCGGCCGCCGCGGGCGCTGCAACGGGCGCCGCCCCTGCAGGCGCCTCAACGGTAGCCTCGGCAGCGGGGCGCGTCTCCACGACGGGCGCCGCTGCCTCCTGGGCTTGTGCCGACGCTGCGGCAAGTCCAAGTGACAGCAGCCAGAGCGGCGGCAGGCGACGCACGGGTGCATTGCAGCGGGCAGCGGCGTGGCGGGCATTCGGGGGAACGATTCGCATGTGGTGTCCTTACGGGTGGGTTTCCATGTCGGCGCCACAGGGCGCCACGCGTCGTACGTAAAGCGCCAGCGGGCACCCTGCCCGCCGGCATCGGTGTTACAGGGATCGAGAACGCTGCTCCTGCTCGCGGGCGAGCGCGGCCGCCGGGTCCTGCTGGGCGACATTGGCAGCCAATTGCTGGCTGCTCTGCGCCAGCGGCTGCTGCGCCGCCTGTTCGCGATCGACCGATGCGCGCAGCATGGCCGGATCGCCCAGCGCGCCCTGTACAGCAAACAGCGTGCGACCGTCATTACCCGCCAGGAGATGATCGATGCGCGACATCCCCGCCTTCTGCGCGCTCAGCGCCAGTGCGCCGGCGGCATTGTCCAGTTCCTGCACGCTGCGCAGACCGCTTTGCGGCCCCATCTGCTGCAGGTGCTGGCGCGCTCCCGAGAACAGCGTGTATCCCGGCTCGCCCGGTTGCGACATGTCGCGTCCCGTTGTGGGCTGGGCAGGCGCCCCCACTTCGCCACGCTCCAGGCGCGCCATCACATCGGGGGTCAGCTTCTGCTGCCACACGTCAAAACGCTGCTGGCGGGCTTCGATGCCGTTGAGCGCGCCATTCAGGGCACGCGTCGCTTCGCGCACGTCCTCGCGCGCCGCTTCCGGCACCCGCGTCTGCCACTGCCACACGGCAATACGGCCTGCGTGCTCGGGTTGCGCGGCCAGCTCCGGCTGATTCACCAGGTCCAGGTCCAGCGCCTTGCCGGCACGCTCGTAATTCTCCTTGCCGACCAGCGGCAGATAGCCACGGCCGTGATACTTCAGTGCATCACCGGGCGCGTCATTGCCCATGCGCCCGCCATACATCAGTTCGGCCAGGTTCTCCGGCCGCCCACGCAGCGCCTCCTGGCGGGCGCTCTCAAGCGCGCCGTTGCCATTGCGCCACGCTGCTTCCACCGGGATCTGCGAGATGCCCCGGGTGAAGTTGAAACTCTCGTTGAGACGGCTCAAGCCACGGGATTCATGCCCGGCCTGCGCCATGAAGTTGGCCAGTTCCCGGGACGAAGTCATGCCGGCCTCCGTGGCCTGCCGCAACAGCAACGACTCCCTATCCTGCGACACGGTGAAACTCCTGCTCGATCATCGTTGGATACTCCCGCCTCCTCACAGGCATGGCACTCAAGGCAAGCTCACGTCGGCGACGACGGACGGATCGAAATCCTCGAACCGCACCCGGCCAAGCTCGGCCGCGGAGAAATCGCGCGTGTGGGTTGCTTCGGTTTCGGTGTCCACCACCTTGCGCTGCACGCCATGCACCCAGCACGCCTGCTCGGCAGGTGCATACCGGAAGGTGTAGATGCTGCTCCAGCGTTCGCGGCTCCCGCCGTTGGTGATCACGCTGAACGCGCCGTCTTCAATCGTCACGTAGGCGAAGGGATCACCGGCAATGCCACCGCGCGTTGAGCACGGCACCAGCTTGTCGTTGCGTGCCGCCAGCTGCCAGCGGCCCGTGGCATCGCCCAGCAGCAACAACAGGACCCGGTTCGGTCCGTGCTCGCCGGGCAGCAAGCCCTCCGGAGGAGGTTGATCGATCACCAGGAGCTGGTCCTGGAAACCATTACCGGTCAGATCGCCGCGTACGGCTTCCAGCAGGTTCGCGCCGGACGGAACGAACGCCAGGGCATTGTCCATGTGCGTGCCACTCCCCTTCTCCATCCCCTGCAACTCCTTCAATCCCGTCTTGCCAGTTCCCGAGCGGAGGCCGGAAACGGGGCGATGCCTCGCACGTGCCCTGCGGCCGCCATGGCGGATGATAGCCCCGAGCCCACGGCAACCGCGATGGTGGCAAGCGTCACCCGCACCGCGGGGGGACACAGTCCTCATGGACGGAAAAGCTCCTGTGTTCGATGGCACCGGCGCGTCGGGATTTTGACGCGCACGCAGCTTACTTCGAGGAGGCAGCGCTCGTCGAAGGGTGCTTGGGATGAAAAGCGCACTTGATCACAGAAACAGCGCGGTTAACGTGAATGGTGGCTTATCCGACAATCAGACACGCGGTGGATGGCACCGCAGGTATGGCTCGCATTCCCACATACGGTCTGGTCCGGCCGGGGCGATGTTGCACGGAAAGCCTACGCCGCTTAAGTCGACGGGTGCGGGACCCAGCACAAGCCATGCTTCCTCGCGTTGTGGCCAGCAATCGCGCTCAGCGCAACTGCTGGGCGCATGCGGCCCCCTGTGTGGCGTAGTCGCGGACGTAGCCGTCCGTCGTCAGCACCGTGATATCGCATCGATTGTTCACGTCACTGACGACATGCCCATAAGCATTCAATCCCTGCACACGCTCGCCACGATGCAAGTACAACGTGCGCGAACCATCGGCCCCGTTCTCCACACGATCCGGTGGGCCCCACGTCCGCACGAATTCCTGCTCTGTCTTGCCGATCCACAGGTCCATGAGATTGTTGCGACCCACTCGGTTGGCTGCGCGCCGCGACTCATCCAGAGCTTTGCTGGTTTCACTCTGGCCGCGCGCCACAGTCGCTTCCAGGCTACGCACAGTACGATCCATTTCAGCGTCGCCCGGCAGATAGGTGAATGCTGGACGTTTGCCGTCCTTCCACAGGCTGGCCCAGATGAAATCCACAGGCGATTGCCCGACGTCACCGATGGAAAAGAAGCCACGCTTCATCATTTCCGCTGGCGCCTTGGCCTTGGGATCAGGCCCAACTAGACAGGCAAACCGCACCAGTTGCACCTGCCAGGGAGCAATCGCCTCGGCCTGCGGTTCGAACTTATCCGGCGGGACGTTCTCCATTGGCCGATCGCGCCACTGGATCAGGCTCGTCCTGATGGCCACGCTGTTCTGCGAACAGTTCACCCAGTACTTTCTGACCAGTCGATTCGGTTTGGTCGCGTTCTCGTAGACGGTATTGACCTGGATTTCGTACACCGGCTCCGGACCCGCAACTGGGTCACCGGGCTTCGCCGGCTTCCTGCGGCGCAACTGCTTCAGGTACGCGTTCTGCTCTGCCGGCGTGGCACGCTGCAGAAAACCGACCAGATCCGAGCGGTCGGCGAGCGATTGTGCATCGACCACCCACGCCTCGCGGTTCGGCGTTTCGCCACCGGTGAAGATGACCCAGCTATCAGCGGCATGGGCCGACGAGGCGAACAGCAGTCCGCCAATCAGCGAGGCAACACGGCCGGGATTCGGCATGATTCGTTCCTTCGAATGGCGCGAAGACCTACGGCATCGCGAATGGGGCCTTATAGCACGGCCTGGCGCGTCGCATCGAGGGACGCCCACCTAAGCGCAAAGCCTGCGCATCAAGCGAGAGCAAATGAGGGGCTGAAGCGTCAACATTTTTGACGCGAACGCACCCTACTTCGAGGAGGGATTGGTCGCCTAACGGAACTTGGATTGAGAGGCGATCTTGATTGAAAAAAAGCGCAATCACCATGAGTGGCTACCTACGTGACTCAAGCGCCAAGCAGCAGTCTCACCTAGAGACAGATACCACCAATCTGCCAGAATGCGATAGACGCTGGACGTCGGATGTATCAACGCAGCTCCATCGAGCAATCAGAATTCTTGGAAGATCGGCTCACTGCAATCGGTGTACTTGATCGTGCACTGCCCACCGCCGTGAGCAGCACAGTACTTCAGAACCTCAGTGGAAGCGGCCTCTCTCGTTGGGCCGCCGGCCATTGAAATCAAGCCTTTAGAGCCCGGAGCCGGATCCGCGTAAGCGACGCACTGGTTCTTATACGTTATCCCTACAGTGCAATCCTTCGCACCATATGTCGCACACCGGGACTGAGCCTCAGCGACAGCCTCGGCCTTTGATCTCTTTCCAACCGAAGCTCCCACATCACCGGTCGCAACAGAACGGGATATGGCTCCCCAGGCTTTGATCCACTTACCTATCGCACGCGGCCCGCAACTCCCCTCACCATGAGAGGCTGGAATCGGGGCACAGCCACCCGCCCCCTGCCCGCCGATCGGGTACTGCCCAAGAGGACATCTGAAGAGCCCCAGCGAGCACTCCCCAGCGCTCATCAACTAGAATTCCTGAAATTCAGGTTCAGCGCAATTCTCGAAGATCACCTGGCAATCGCTGCCTCCGCCATTCTCACATTGTTTCAATGCACGGGCTTTTGATTCTTCAACTGTCGGCGAGCTACTGAAAAGAGTTCCCCCTGTCCCCGACTTGGGCACCACTGCAACTGCGCACTGATTCTTATAGGTAAAAGCAACTTTGCAGCCGCTAGCCCCCCCTTGCGCACAGACTGCTTCGGCCTCCATCGCAGCCAAAGACTTACTCTTTTTTCCTGACGACGCACCGGATGCGCCGCTTGGGGATAGCGCAATGGCACCCCAAGTCTTTATCCAACGGCCGGTTGCTTTGGGCCCAGTATCCGCGGCAGCTGCGCCGCCAAGTATAGGAGCACACCCACCAACACCCTGGCCACCGATGGGATACTGACCAGGTGGACACCGCCCCTCGGCCCGGACCGACTCAGACGTGAGCGCAGTACCCGCCACCACAATTGCTGCGACCAAATATGCTGCTATTGAACGCCTCATATCGGGAATCTCCTAACACCAAAAGCAGAGAGTTTTACTTAACGGGCAGATCCGAACTTCCCGTCGGTCAAGCTATTTCCATCCTTAGCAATTGGAATGACAGGCATGCTTGTTGGCCGCGGCAAAACAGGGTAGTACTTCTGCGACTGCCGGCTCTGGAAAGCCGAGGCTTCAGAAATGCTGCGCGCAACGAGGGTTGTTCAGAGCATCCCTAGTGCTGCTGTGAATTATGGCTGCAATGTGTCTAGGAAAGTCGGGGTGATTGACAAAGCCGCCGAATGAAATCCCAGTCAAATCCAAAGGAAACTCAGAATGCTTCGAACAGGGGCTCACTGCAATCGGTGTACCTAATTGTACAAGTTCCGCCACCATTCTCTGCGCAATACTTCAAAACTGCCTCAGTAGCAACCTCTCTCGAAGAACCACCTGCCATTGATATCTTTCCGCCAGAACCCGGCTCGGGAGCTGCCAAGGCAGCACACTGATTCTTGTACGTAAGACCCACAGCGAAGTCCTGCGCGCCATAAGCTGCGCATCGAGATTGAGCTTCCGCGACAGCTTCTGCCTTCGCACGTTTCCCAACCGATGCACCGACGTCACCCGTTGCAACCGAACGAGAGATGGCCCCCCATGTTTTTATCCAGCGCCCGGTCGCCCTAGGACTCGGTGGTTCAGTTCCACCCACGCCCCCGGGGATTGGAGCACAGCCACCAACCCCTTGGCCACCAATCGGATACTGACCAGGTGGACAGCGGCCCTCTGCATATGCGAGTACAGGCAAGGCGAACAGAAGCATCGGCAGAACGAATTTTCCAAAATTCATGAACTCTACTCAATAGCCATGTAATGAAGCCAACTCAAGTTAAGGATTCCCAACAAGAAGGCTAGCGATTCGCCCCTCGAAGGCCCGTATCCTGGTCCCCAAAGTGGAGTTCTGCGGCAATGTCATGCGCGATATCCCAGCTGTCGCATCCTGAATGTTGGTGGGTGCACTTGTATTACTAGATGGCTTATCCGGCGTGTAATAGCTACCCGGCGGCTGCCCATTAGGTCCCGGCGCAGCAGCAACCGGACTGCCACCTATCTGCGAATATGCCATGAAGCTACCCAGCGTGCCCTGGAAGAACATGGCCGCCATTGGGGGCGCAGTCAGAATCAAGGTCGTCAGGATCAATCCCATGCCGCCCTGCTGCATCGCCTGGCTAGTCATGCCGTCGCTGGAGGCGCCTTCGAGCAGGAACTTGTTGACCAGGGCGGTGGACCAGAACGCGGTCGAGACACGGATCACCATGTCCAGCGCGATCGATACCATCGCTGCCAGTACCGCCATCGAGAACATCGTGCCG
>NZ_JCAFSR010000014.1:0-93294 GCF_059369475.1 Stenotrophomonas sp. YJH_SMC_65 | reverse complement strand
GTGATGCATCTGGAGGACCAAGCCCCTCTGTTGAGGGGCTGCCCCGACAGGGGCGGGGAGAGGCCGGCAAAGGGAGGGGCCCACGCGTTGCGCAGCAACGTGTGGGGCGACGCGCAGAGCGCGTCGCGTCCCGCGCCAGATAAAGAAAAAGGGCTGCCTTTCGGCAGCCCTTTTTCTTTATCTGGCGGAGAGGGGGGGATTCGAACCCCCGAGGCGCTATAAACGCCTGCCTGATTTCGAGTCAGGTACATTCAACCACTCTGCCACCTCTCCGGGTGGTCCCCGGCGGACCGGGGACGCGCATCATACGAGGAAGTCAGGCCGACGACAAGTCATTCCGGTCAATGAAGTGAAAATTTCCCGGATGCATGCCTTGCCGGATGCCCGCAGCCCCCCGATGATGCCTGTCTCCCCAGCAATACCCCGCCCCTGCACACCATGATCGAATTCGGACACCTCACCCACCCCGGCCTGCGCCGCGAGCTCAACGAAGACACCTACTACGGTGACAGCGAGCTGGCCCTGTGGCTGGTGGCCGATGGCATGGGCGGCCACGCCTGCGGCGAGGTGGCCAGCGCGCTGGCGCGCGAAACCATCGTGCGCGAGATCCGCCGTGGCGCGCCGCTGGCCCAGGCCATCCGCACCGCCGACGAAGAGATCATCCGCGCCTCGCGGCGGCGCAACGACACCCTGCCGATGGGTACCACCGTGGTCGCCGCACGCGTGCAGGGCAATCGTTATGAAGTGGCATGGGTCGGCGACAGCCGTGCCTACCTCTGGCGTGACGGCCAGCTGGCACAGCTCAGCCAGGATCACAGCGTGGTGCAGGAACTGGTCGCGCAGGGCAACCTGACGGCCGAACAGGCACGCGCGCATCCACATCGCAACGTGGTCACCCAGGCGCTGGGCGTCACCGATCCGGCACATCTGAACGTGGCCACCACCAGCGGCGAGCTGCGCCCCGGCATGCAGCTGCTGCTGTGCAGTGACGGCCTGACCGAGGAAGTGGACGACCGCGGCATCGCCCGCACCCTCGCCTTCGAGGATGCAAGCGCACAGGAATGCGTGGACACGCTGGTCGCCGCCGCGCTCGACGGCGGTGGCCGCGACAACATCAGCGTGATCCTGGTGCGCTGCCATTAACCCGTAGATCCACGCCATGCGTGGAGGCGGTAGTGCCGGCCGCTGGCCGGCTCACCGGGAAACGTGTTCACGCAGATGCCGGCCAGCGGCCGGCACTACCTCTTCCAGGCATTACGCGCTGGCGGGCTCTTCCACCTTCGGCCCATCCCACAGTGCGTGGCCGGCCTTCTTGCGCAGCCGCTCCAGCCGCGCGGCATGCGCTTCCAGCTCCGACGGCGTGGCCACTACGCGCGGGCGCGGCAGCAGCTTGCTGGTATCGAAGGCCTGCAGCGCCGCACCGGCGCCACCGCCATCGTCATCCCCCAGGCCGAATCCGATCTCTTCCTGCCCCGAGGTCAGCGCGATGTACACGTCACCCAGGATCTGCGCATCGAGCAGGCCGCCGTGCAGCGCACGGTGCGAGTTGTCAACGCCCAGTCGCTTGCACAGCGCATCCAGCGAATTGCGCTGGCCCGGGAAGCGCTCGCGCGCCATCACCAGGGTATCGATCACCGTGCAGCGATCGGTGATCTTCCCGTACTGCGGGCCCAGCAGCGACAGCTCGTTGTCGAGGAAGCCCAGGTCGAACGCCGCGTTGTGGATGATCAGCTCGGCGCCATCGATGAAGGCCAGGAACTCATCGGCGATCTGCGCGAAGTCCGGCTTGTCAGCCAGGAACTCCAGGGTCAGGCCGGTGACTTCCTGCGCGCCCTGTTCGAACTCGCAGTCCGGCTTGATGTACTGGTGGTAGTTGTTGCCGGTCGGGCGGCGCTTGAACAGCTCCACGCAGCCGATTTCGACGATGCGGTTGCCCTTCTTCCATTCCAGGCCGGTGGTTTCGGTATCGAGGATGATCTGACGCATGGGCTCAGTTTACCGGGCTGGCGTCGCGGATCTGGATGGCCGCGTTGCGCGCCAGCGTATCCACCCGCTCGTTGTCCGGGTCACCGGAGTGGCCCTTTACCCAGCGCCAGTCGATCTGATGCCGCAGCGTCGCGGCATGCAGGCGCTCCCACAGCTCGCGGTTCTTCACCGGGTCGCCGCCGGCGGTCTTCCAGTTCTTGCGGATCCAGCCGGGCAGCCACTGCGTCAGGCCCTGCCGCACGTACTGCGAATCGGTATAGAGCACGATGTTGCAGGGCTCGGTGAGCGTCTCCAACCCGGAAATGGCCGCCATCAGCTCCATCCGGTTGTTGGTGGTGTGCGCTTCGCCGCCGCTCAGTTCACGCTCGTGGCCCTTGTAGCGCAGCAGCGCAGCCCAGCCGCCGGGGCCGGGATTGCCAAGGCAGGAACCGTCGGTGTGGATTTCGATGGTTTTCAATACAACTCCAGATCAGGTGGCAACGGTGCCGAGCCAACGCACCGGCAACGGTTTCGGCCCGGGCAGGGCCAGCGTGCGCTTTTCAGCATGGAACAGGCAGGCCGCGCGCAGCGGCGCCCAACCGCCCGTGCGGCGACTGCCTGCACCGCGCCAGAGCGGGCCGAGGTAACGCATATCGTCGCACTCCAGCCCGTGGCGGCCGAGCAGCAGGCGGATCCGCTGTGGCGTGCGCACCACCAGTCCGTGCTGGCGCCAATGCGTGCGGTAAGGGCTGAACGGGTTGAGGCTGCTCAGCCACAGGTGGCCGCCCGGCATCAGCACGCGCTCGCACTCGTCCAGCAGTCGCTCCGCATCGCCCGCGGTCACATGCTGCAGCACGACCGCGTTGACGCTCTCGCTGGCCAGCGGCAGCGGCAGCGCACAGCGGGTGTCGCCGGCATAGCCCTGACCCTGCCGGAACAGCCGCAGCCCGCGCCCGCCCAGCTGCGCATCCTCCAGCCAGGCCGCACTCGGTGCGATCCACAGCCAGGGCTGCTTCGGCAGGACAGACAGCTGCGGCAGCAGCAACTGCCGCTCCGCCACGCGCAAGGAGCCCGCCGGTTCAGTGTCGAACCACGGGGCCTGGCTCGCTTGACGGGTGCTCTGCAGCGCGGGCATGGTCCAATTCTATGCGACTGACTGCCCTGCCCGCATTTGCGGACAACTACATCTGGACGTTGATCGACGACGCTGGCGCCGCCGTGGTCGTCGATCCCGGCGATGCCGCGCCGGTGCTTGCGCTGGCCGATCAGGGCCTGCGCGTGGACACGATCCTGCTCACCCATCATCACGATGACCACATCGGTGGCGTGCCCGCGTTGCGGGCACGTTTTCCCGGTGTACGGGTCATCGCGCCCGTCGAGGAGCGCATCCCTGCAGCGACCGAGCGGGTCGGCGAAGGTGAACGCGTTCAGGCACTGGGCCGGACGTTCCACGTACTATCCGTGCCCGGGCATACCCGCAGCCACATCGCGTTTCACACTGCTGAACATCTTTTCAGCGGAGATTCGTTGTTCAGCCTGGGCTGTGGACGCCTGTTCGAAGGTACGCCGTCCCAGCTGCTGGCATCGATGCGCAAGCTGGGTACCTTGCCCGCGCAACTGCTGCTTTGTTGCGCCCACGAGTACACCGTGTCAAATGCCGTCTTCGCGCGGCATGTCGACCCCGCCAACGCTGCCCTGTGGCAGCGCCAAGAGGAGGCTTTGGCCATGCGCCGCGATGACCGTTCCACCCTGCCGGTAACCCTGGCCAACGAATTCGACTGCAATCCGTTCCTGCGTGTGCACACGGCGCCGATCCGCGCGGCAGTGTCGGCGCACCTGGGCCGCGACGTCGTTGACGACGTCGACGTCATGGCCGGTCTCCGGCACTGGAAAGACGGCTTCCGCGCATGATGCGCCGAAGTCTGCCGCTGGCCCTGGGCCTGGTCCTGGGGCTGGCCGGAACCGCCGGTGCCCAGTCGCTGGGCGCGGGCATCGGCCAGAACCTGGCCGCCGCGGCGGCCCTGCCGCTGGATCCGGCCGCGTTGCCGGCCGCGTCGGTCCGCAATGGCCAGGAGATCTTCTCCAGCTTCCGCGACGGCCTGGCCGAGCCCACCTGCAATGCCGAGGCCACCAGCCCGCGCTGGCAGAAGCAGTTCGCCCACGCCCCGTCGCGCCTGGCCAACCAGGATGACGATGCGCTGGTGCTGTTCGGCTACGTGGTTGAAGAGCTGCGCAAGGCCAACCTGCCTACCGAATTCGCACTGATCCCGTTCGTGGAAAGCGGCTACCGGCCCAATGCCCGCAATGGCAGCGGCCCGACCGGCCTGTGGCAGTTCATCGCCACCACCGCGCGCAACCACCGCGTGCCCATGGCCAACGGCTACGATGGCCGCCTGTCGGCGGTCGATTCCACCCAGGCCGCAGTGCGCTACCTGAAGACCCTGCACGGCATGTTCGGCGGCGACTGGCGCCTGGCCACCATGGCCTACAACGCCGGTGAGTACCGCGTGTTGCAGTCCATGCGCAAGGCCGGCATGAACGCGCAGAACGCCAAGCCGTCGGCGCTGCCCGGCCTGTCGCCGGTCACCCATGCCTACGTCGAGAAGCTGCATGCCCTGGCCTGCGTGCTGGAAGACGTGGAAGACCAGCCGGGCGTGATGGCCTCGCTGGACCGCACCGTGCCGGTGCTGAAGGACCACACCCTGCCCGCCGGCACCAGCGTCCAGCAGTGGGCCGCACAGCGCGCCCTGGACCCGGCCAGGATCGCCCGCCTCAACCCCGCCCTGGCGGGCGGTGGCCGCGCCTCGTCGGGTACCACCCGCGTGCTGGCTCCTGTCTCGGCTGCCAATGCGACGGTGGCGGACACCGCATCCGCCCTGGTCGCCAGCGCTGCGCCAGTCGCCACCGCAGCACCGACGCCGCAGGTGGCCAAGACCGTCGCCGCGATCGCTGATCGTCCGCGCAGCCGCCGCCACACCGTGCGTGATGGCGAGTCGGCCTGGACCATCGCCCGCCGCTACGGCATGCCGGTCAAGGCCCTGTTGTCGCTGAACGGCCTGAGCGGCAGCAGCGTGCTGAAGCCGGGCGCCGTGCTGCGCGTGGAAGACTGAGTCCGGCGCGGCACCGCCGCGCCCTGCCCTGTTTTCTGTAGAGCCGAGCCCTTGCTCGGCTTTTTTCTTGCCTGCGACTTGTCGGGGTTCATGACCAGCCGAGCACGGGCTCGGCTCTACAATTCGATTTCCAGCAGCGCCCGCACAAAAAAAGGCCCGGCAGTGCCGGGCCTTTCTCATGGATGCAACCGCAAGGCTTACAGGTTCGCCTCGGTGGTCTGGATCACGAACTTCTTGCGCATCGCCTCGATGTAGGCCTTGGCCGCGGCCATGCCATCGATCTGGCTCAGCTGTTCCTTCAGCTGCTTCTGCTGCTCTGCAGTCACTTCCTTGATGTCGCCCGGATTGACCTTGTTCACCGCGAACAGCAGCGCGTGGCCATTGACGTCGACCTTGCCATAGCTCGGCTTGCCTTCGGCCGGCACCGGCGCACTGAAGATCGCGCGGTTGATTTCCGGGGTCGGCACCGGCTGGCTGCGCGGCAGGCCCGGCATCGGGCTCAGCTGCAGCTTCTCGCTGGCGGCCAGCGACTGCAGGGTGGCACCCGCCTTCAGCTTGGCCAGGATCGCATCGGCCGCCTTGTCGCTGGCCTGGCGCTGGCGGTCAGCGCGGATCGCGGCGATCACCTGGTCACGAGCCTTGTCCAGCGGCAGGGCCTGTTCCGGGGTGTGCGCAGCCACGCGGATGACCACGCTGTGGTTGGTCGCGCCCCCCAGGGCGATCGGGTCACTGGCGGTACCGTCCTGCACCAGCACGTCGGAGAACGCCGCACGCAGCACGGCCGGGTCAGCCGCGATGCCACTGGCGGTCGCGCGGGTGATCGGGCCCAGCGTCTGCAGCGGCAGGTTCACTTCCTTGGCGGCAGCGGCCAGATCGCTCGGGCTCTTGTTGATGGCATCGACCAGGCGACCGGCCAGCTCGTTGAAGCCGCGCTCACCGTCGGCCTTCAGCTGTTCGGCGGCCAGCGTGTCACGCACTTCCTCGAACGACTTGCCCTGGCCACCGCGCACAGCGGCCACCTTGATGATGTGGTAACCGAACTCGGTCTTCACCGGGCCGATCACGTCACCGGCCTTGGCCGCAAACAGCGCGTCCTCGAACGGCTTCACCATCGCACCGCGCTCGACCCAACCCAGGTCACCGCCCTGGTCCTTGGAGCCCGGATCTTCCGAATTGGCCTTGGCCAGCGCGCCGAAATCGGCACCAGCGGCCTTGGCTTCGGCAGCGATCCTGTTCGCCTTGGCTTCTGCACCGTCACCGGTGATCAGGATGTGCGAGGCCTGGCGCTGCTCCGGCGAGGTGAACTTCGCCTTCTCGTCTTCATAGCGCTTGCGCAGGGTGGCTTCATCGGCCGCCGCCGGTGCCGGCAGGTTCGCGCCGTTGATCTCGACGTACTCCAGCGACACGCTCTCGGCCTGGCGGAAATCCTTGCCGTGGCTGTCGTACCACTGCTTGATCTGCTCATCGGTCACCGGCGCGGTATCGGCCGGTACGGGCGGCAACGCGGCCAGCTCGACGTCGCGGGTTTCGCCCAGCAGCTTCAACAGGCGCTCGGTCTCGGCCTGGGTGACGAAGCCGGAGCTCTGCAGGCCCGACGGAATCACCGACTGCTGCAGGCTCTCGCGCACCAGCTCCTGGAACTGGGTCGGCGTACGCGGCGGGTTGCCGCCGGCCAGGGCCAGGCGATAGTTGTTCTCGTTGAACTTGCCGTTCGAATCGAGGAATGCGGGCATGGTCGCGATGTACTCGCGCACCGCGCCGTCGCCGATCACCACGCCTGCCTGCTCACCGACCAGGCGCACGACCTGCTCGTCGATCAGCTGATCGAGCACGGCCATCTTGTTCTCGGTGCTCTCGAACGCGCGCGGGTCGAAGTTGTCGCCCTGCTGCTGGCGCTCACGCATGCGCTCCTGCTCGAAACGCGTGCGGAAATCCTGCGAGCTGATCTCGTGGTGCTGCCACAGCATGCGCACCGGCCACCACGACGGCGCCGAACGCCACCAGGTCGGCGGCGCGGAAACCTTGGCCACGTTCTGTGCGCCAACGCCACCGAGGTAGCTGTTGTCGATCACGAACAGGAACGGAATCATCAGCAGCCCCAGGATCACAGTGACGATCCAGCCTGAGGTCTTGTCGCGGAGTTTCTGCAGCATGGTGAGGAATCACAAGGCCTTATTGGCGAGCCCGGCAGTGTAACCCGCTTCGCCGCAGGGACCAAAAGCAGCGCCAGCGCGGCCTGCGCCCACATCGGCAGGCATGCGCCATCCGCGTGTCGGCCATTTCCACCATGGCGCAAAGAAAAAGCCCCCGGCTTGCGCCGAGGGCTTTTGAAGTTGGCGGAGCGGACGGGACTCGAACCCGCGACCTCCGGCGTGACAGGCCAGCATTCTAACCAGCTGAACTACCGCTCCGCGCTTGAACTTTGCAGGCGCCCAGTATATCCGAAGACTCCCTGGAAACCCAGCCCGATGAACACTTTTTTCAAAGTTTTTTCACAGGGACTTAAGAATTCTGCAATGGCGGAGCGGACGGGACTCGAACCCGCGACCTCCGGCGTGACAGGCCAGCATTCTAACCAGCTGAACTACCGCTCCGTTCTTGCAAAAACCTTTTCGCCTTCATTCCGAACCTGTCGGTGAGAAGACAAGGCCCCCAGCTTCAGGCCGGGGGCCTCGATGTAGTGGCGGAGCGGACGGGACTCGAACCCGCGACCTCCGGCGTGACAGGCCAGCATTCTAACCAGCTGAACTACCGCTCCGCGTTGTTACCCTTTTTGCTTTCAGCCGGCCTGGACCGGGAGAAAACAAAGCCTCCAGCTTTTGGCCGGAGGCCTCGTTGAATGGCGGAGCGGACGGGACTCGAACCCGCGACCTCCGGCGTGACAGGCCAGCATTCTAACCAGCTGAACTACCGCTCCACACTCAAACTTTTACCGCGGTGCTGTGGTGGGTGCTGAGGGTTTCGAACCCCCGACCCTCTCCGTGTAAAGGAGACGCTCTACCGCTGAGCTAAGCACCCCAGCGAGCCGCTTAGTTTACAGCATCCTTCAGGGCCTTACCAGCCTTGAACGACGGATTCTTCGAAGCAGCGATCTTGATGGTGTCGCCGGTCTTCGGGTTGCGGCCGGTGCGGGCAGCACGGTCGCGGACCTGGAAGGTACCGAAGCCAACCAGGGTGACCGCATCGCCGTCCTTCAGCGCCTTGGTGACGGCAGCAACGACGGCATCGACAGCGCGGCTGGACTCGGCCTTGGTCAGGTCTGCAGCTTCAGCAACGGCATCGATCAATTCGGTCTTGTTCATTCTCTACAACTCCTTTGGCGGTGGGTTCCGCTTATTCGACAGGGAAGCAACCGCACGCGCTCTGCATGCGGCCGCCATGTGGAAACGGTTCGCCGAATTCAGCGATCGCCAGACTGCGATCACTCATTCGCGAGTGCTGCTTTTATACCAGTGGCCCTACCCCCACGCAAGCTGGAAAGCCAGCAACGACGCGGGTTTCGGGCCATTGGACAGCGCGCGTCAATGCTTGACGCGCGCGTTTCCACTCGGTTTGGCCTTGCTGCGCACCGTGACACGTTGCGCACTCTTGCGCGCCTTCTTCGGTGCCAACGGACGCTCCAGCGCCAGGTCCAGGACTTCTTCGATGTACTTCACCGGCACGATCTCCAGATCGCGGGTGACGTTGGCCGGGATGTCGGCCAGGTCCTTGCGGTTCTCCTCGGGAATGATGACCGTGCGGATTCCGCCACGCAGTGCGGCCAGCAGCTTCTCCTTCAGTCCACCGATGGCCGTGACGCGACCACGCAGGGTGATCTCGCCGGTCATCGCCACGTCGGCACGCACCGGCACCTTGGTCAGCATCGATACCAGCGAGGTGACCATCGCCGCGCCGGCACTCGGGCCGTCCTTCGGCGTAGCGCCATCGGGCACATGCAGGTGCACGTCGTGCTTCTGCAGGAAGTCGCTGTCGATGCCGAAGCCGACGGCGCGCGAACGCACCACCGACAGCGCCGCTGAAGCCGATTCCTTCATCACGTTGCCGAGCTGGCCGGTCAGGATCAGCTGGCCCTTGCCCGGCACCAGCGTCGATTCGATCTGCAGCAGATCGCCACCCACCTCGGTCCAGGCCAGGCCGGTGACCAGGCCGATCTCGTTCTCTTCCTCGGCACGGCCGAAGTCGAAGCGACGCACGCCCAGGTACTTGTCCAGGTTCTTGCTGGACACGCTCACCAGCGCCTTCTTCTTCGCGCCCTTCTTCGCCTTCACCGGCTGCGGGCCGGCCAGCGCGATCTCCTTCACCACCTTGCGGCAGATCTTGGCGATCTCGCGTTCCAGGTTGCGCACGCCCGACTCGCGCGTGTAGTAGCGCACGATGTCCTGGATGGCGTCACTGCCGATCTCCAGCTCTTCCGGCTGCAGGCCGTTGGCCTTGACCTGCTTGGGCACCAGGTAACGGGTGGCGATGTTGAGCTTCTCATCCTCGGTGTAGCCGGGGATGCGGATCACTTCCATGCGGTCCAGCAGCGGGCCGGGAATGTTGAGCGAGTTCGAGGTGGCCACGAACATCACTTCAGACAGGTCCAGGTCCACTTCCAGGTAGTGGTCGTTGAACGCGTTGTTCTGCTCAGGGTCGAGCACTTCCAGCAACGCCGAGGACGGATCGCCGCGGAAGTCCATCGACATCTTGTCGATCTCGTCGAGCACGAACAGCGGGTTCTTGCTGCCGACCTTGTTGAGGTTCTGCACGATGCGGCCCGGCATCGAACCGACGTAGGTGCGACGGTGGCCACGGATCTCGGCCTCGTCACGCACGCCGCCCAGCGACATGCGCACGAACTTGCGGTTGGTGGCCTTGGCGATGGACTGTCCCAGCGAGGTCTTGCCCACGCCCGGCGGCCCGACCAGGCACAGGATCGGGCCCTTCATCTGCTTCACGCGCGACTGCACCGCCAGGTATTCAAGGATGCGTTCCTTGACCTTCTCCAGCCCGTAGTGATCGGCATCGAGGGTGTCCTGCGCCACCTTCAGGTCCTTGCGAACCTTGCTGCGCTTCTTCCACGGCACGCCCAGCAACCACTCCAGGTAGTTGCGCACGACCGCCGCTTCGGCCGACATCGGCGACATCTGCTTGAGCTTGTTCAGCTCGTTGCGCGCCTTGGCCTCAACGGCCTTCGGCATGCCGGCCTCGGCGATCTTGCGCGCCAGCTCTTCAAGCTCGCCAGGCGCATCGTCCAGGTCACCCAGTTCCTTCTGGATGGCCTTCATCTGTTCGTTGAGGTAGTACTCGCGCTGGCTCTTCTCCATCTGCGACTTCACGCGGCCGCGGATGCGCTTCTCCATCTGCTGCACGTCGATCTCGCCGTCGACCAGGCCGACCAGCATCTCCAGGCGGTCACCGACGGCCAGCGTTTCCAGCAGGCGCTGCTTGTCGGCCAGGCGCACGCTGATGTGCGCGGCGATGGTGTCGGCCAGGCGCGCCGGCTCATCGATGCCCGACAGCGTCTGCAGCAGTTCCGGCGGCAGCTTGCGGTTGGTCTTCACGTACTGCTCGAACAGCGACATCAGCGAGCGGGCGATCGCCTCGACCTCGCGCGCTTCGCGCTCGTCGCTGGCGTCGATCTCCACGGCCTGGCCGTGCAGCGAGCCGTTGCGCTCGTCAACGTGGGTGACCTGCACGCGCGACAGGCCTTCGACCAGCACCTTGATGGTGCCGTCGGGCAGCTTCAGCAGCTGCAGCACCTGCGCCAGCGTACCGACCTGGTAGAGGTCGGCCGCATGCGGGTCGTCGGTTTCGGCCGACTTCTGCGCCAGCAGCAGGATGCGCTTGTCCGCCTCCATTGCCTGTTCGAGCGCGTGCATGGACTTGTCACGGCCGACGAACAGCGGAATGACCATGTGCGGGAACACCACTACGTCGCGCAGCGGCAGGACCGGCAGGTCGAGGGTTTCACTTGGGGAACGGGCCATGGGGGCTCCAGGGAAGGGGGGAAACCGCCTCCGGGAGGGCATCTTCCGGAGACAAAAAAAGCCGATGGCCCCGTTATGGGGCCATCGGCTTTCAGATGCAAGGCATTCCTTGAAAATCCTTTCCAATCAACAACCTGGAAGGATCACTCGGCGCCTGCGGCCTTCTGTTCAGGGACCGCCGGGGTCTGGTAGATCAGGTACGGCTCGGACTTGTGCTCGATCACCGATTCGTCCACCACCACCTTGCTGACGTTTTCCTGCGACGGCAGGTCGTACATGGTGTCCAGCAGGACCGATTCGACGATGGTGCGCAGGCCACGGGCACCGGTCTTGCGCTTGAGCGCCTTCCTGGCGATGGCCGACAACGCGTCCGGACGGAACTCCAGCTCGACGTTCTCCATCTCGAACAGCTTCTTGAACTGCTTGGTGATGGCGTTCTTCGGCTCGGTCAGGATCTTGATCAGGGCCGGCTCGTCCAGCTCCTCCAGGGTCGCCACCACCGGCAGGCGGCCGACGAACTCCGGAATCAGGCCGAACTTGATCAGGTCTTCCGGCTCGACTTCGGCCAGCACCTTGCCCACTTCCTGCTTGCGCTCGCTGCTCTTCACCTTGGCGCCGAAGCCGATGCTGCCGACGTCGGTGGAACGGGCCTGGATCACCTTGTCCAGCCCGGCGAACGCGCCGCCGCAGATGAACAGGATGTTCTTGGTGTCCACCTGCAGGAATTCCTGCTGCGGATGCTTGCGCCCGCCCTGCGGCGGAACGCTGGCCACGGTGCCTTCGATCAGCTTCAGCAGGGCCTGCTGCACGCCTTCGCCGGACACATCGCGGGTGATCGACGGGTTCTCGCTCTTGCGCGAGATCTTGTCGATTTCATCGATGTAGACGATGCCCTGCTGTGCCTTCTCGACGTCGTAGTCGCACTTCTGCAGCAGCTTCTGGATGATGTTCTCCACGTCCTCGCCCACGTAACCGGCTTCGGTCAGCGTGGTGGCGTCGGCCATGGTGAACGGCACGTTGAGCAGGCGGGCCAGGGTTTCGGCCAGCAGCGTCTTGCCCGAACCGGTCGGGCCGACCAGCAGGATGTTCGACTTCGCCAGTTCGACGTCGTCGTTCTTCTGCCGGCTCTCGATGCGCTTGTAGTGGTTGTACACGGCCACGGCCAGGGTGCGCTTGGCGCGGTTCTGGCCGATCACGTACTGGTCGAGGACCTCGAGGATCTCGCGCGGCTTGGGCAGCGAACTGCGCGCCGACTGCGCCTTTTCCTCAAGTTCCTCACGGATGATGTCGTTGCACAGCTCCACGCACTCATCGCAGATGAATACGCTCGGACCCGCAATCAGCTTGCGCACTTCATGCTGGCTCTTGCCGCAGAAAGAGCAGTAGAGGATCTTGCCGGTGTCCGTGGAACGACCTTGGCGGTCTTCGCTCATGCTTCGCTTACCCAGTTACCCCACCCGCTGAACGGGGGTTCGATTCGAGAATAGCACAGGGCCGAGGGGACACCAGTCCCGCCCGACCCTGCAGGAACGGGGCCTCCCTGGCCCCGTGAAGGCCGGTCAACCGGCCTGGATCGACTCATCCGGACGACGCTCCAGGACCTGGTCGACCAGACCGTAGGCCTGCGCCTCGAAGGCGCTCTTGAAGTTGTCGCGCTCGGTGTCGCGGGCGATCGTCTCCAGCGACTGGCCGGTGTGCTTGGCCAGGATCTCGTTCAGGCGCGAACGCAGGGTCAGGATCTCACGGGCGTGGATGTCGATGTCGGTGGCCTGGCCCTGATAGCCGCCCAGCGGCTGGTGGATCATCACGCGCGAGTTCGGCAGCGCATAGCGCTTGCCGGCTTCGCCCGCGGCCAGCAGCAGGGCGCCCATCGAGGCGGCCTGGCCGATGCAGGTGGTGCTCACATTCGGCTTGATGTACTGCATGGTGTCGTAGATCGCCATGCCGGCGGTGACCACGCCACCCGGCGAGTTGATGTAGATGTTGATGTCCTTTTCCGGGTTCTCCGATTCCAGGAACAGCAACTGCGCCACCACCACGTTGGCCATGTGATCGTCGATCGGGCCCACGAGGAAGATCAGGCGCTCCTTCAACAGGCGCGAATAGATGTCGTAGGCACGCTCGCCGCGGCTGGTCTGCTCGACCACCATCGGAACCAGGTTCAGGGCTTTGGTTCGGTTGTCCATTACGTGAGGTACCTATCTTGGGGGGCAACAACCCCGCGCCGGCAAAGGCGCGGGGCATCCGGTGATCCGCCGGCTTACTGGCGGATCGCGTCCTGGAACGACAGCTTCTCTTCGGTGTGCTGGGCACGCTCGGCGATCCAGTCGATCACCTGCTCTTCCATCACACGGTTCTGCAGGCCAGACATCAGCTGGGGGTCGTTGCGGTACATCTCAATGACCTGCTCCGGCTCTTCGTAGGTCGAGGCGATCAGACGCATCGTTTCGTTCAGGCGCTTGGCTTCCAGGCGCAGGTCGTTGATGCGGGCCACTTCACCGACCAGCAGGCCGACCAGCACGCGCTTGGCGGCGGCGTCCTTGAAGCCTTCGTGGGCATCGGCCGGGATCTCGCCGACGTTCTGGCCGTTGCGGCGCAGCTGCTCGACCTGCTGGGCCAGCATGGCGCGGGCTTCGTTCTCGACCAGGCGCGGCGGCATTTCCACCGACGAGTAGGCCGCGATCAGCTGCTCGCCCACTTCGCGGCGCAGGCGGTTCATCAGCGCGCCCTTCAGCTCACGCTCCAGGTTGGCACGGATGTCGCTGCGGAACTGCTCGACGTCGCCCCCCTTCACGCCGAAGCTCTTGATGAAGGCTTCGTCGACCGCCGGCACGACCGGCTCGGACACTTCGGCAACCTTGACGGTGACCTGCACGGTCTTGCCGGCCAGCACCGGCACGCGCCAGTCAGCCGGGAACTCGACGTCCAGGGTCTTCTCTTCGCCCTTGGCCAGGCCGACCAGGCCCTTTTCGATGGTGTCGAACATCATGCCCTGGCCGAGCACGATCGAACCCTTCTCGGTGCCCTCGGCCGGCAGGCGCTCTTCGCCGGCCTGCGACCAGGTTTCCACCGCGACCAGGTCACCGTCCTGCGCGCCACGGCTGACCGGGGCCCAGGTGCGACGCTGGTTCTGCAGGTTCTCGATCATCTGGTCGATGTCGGCGTCGGTGATCTCGGCGGTGTGGCGCACGACGGTCAGCTTGCTGACGTCGATGTCGCCGAAGTCCGGCACCACTTCCACGGTGGCCACGAAGGAGAACTCACCCTCGTCGCCCTTGTCGATGCGCGGGCTGCCGACGACGCGCAGGTCGTGCTCGCGCACGGCCGCGTCGAAGGTCTCGCGCAGCAGGCCGTCCAGCGCCTCGCCACGGACCTGCGCGCCGAAGCGCTGCTCGATCACCTTGGCCGGCACCTTGCCCGGACGGAACCCCTTGATGCGGGTGGTACGGGCGATTTCGCCCAGGCGGCCGGCGATGTGGCTCTGCAGACGCTCTTCCGGCAGCGAGAAGCTCAGGCGGCGTTCCAGGTTGCCGGTGGATTCGATCGAAGCTTGCATGTTGACTCCTGCCACCGGTGGCCCAGGCCCCCGGCTCGATGATTGGGATGAAACGGTTGTTAGGACACGACGTCTGGGACGCGCCTGCTTGCCGCAGCCCTTTAGTTTCGCCCAATTCGGCCTGCACTGCCAGCGCGTGCCGGTCAAGGGGGCGCCGATGGCCCGATCAGGGCGGGGACAGGCCGGCACTGGTGCGAAAGGGGGGACTCGAACCCCCACGCCTTGCGGCACTGGAACCTAAATCCAGGGCGTCTACCAATTCCGCCACTTTCGCGTGGCCGGCACAGGTGTTCATTGTCGCAGGCGGCGACTGGAATCGGAAGGCCTGCACAAAGCTGAATCCACTACGCTCCGCGCCATCGCTGCATCGCAGCCACTCCGGCGGGTGCGCGACCCGCCGGGCTGGCCGCAGCCTACTGCTGCGGTACCGTGCGGGCCGGCGCCGCACCTGTGCCCGGGTCGACGGCCGCATCCACCTTCCGGACCTCCACGCCCCCATCGTCGGTGCGACGCAGGGCCACCGACGCCGGCGCATCCCTGCGCACATCCACCGAACCGTCCGCATTGCGCTGTACGTCCACCGCGCCGGGCAGGACCTCCCCCTCCGCGGGCCGGGCCGGCCGCAACTGCATGGCGTCGTCGATCTGGCGCGCCGGAATGCGCTCTGCGCCCGCATCACGCTCGACAGCCTGCGCGGGATCATTGCCCGGCGTGCAGGCCGCCAGTGCCATCAACGCGAAGGGAATCCACACCGTGCCGTGCAATCGAGCGATCTCAGCCATCAACATCTTCCTTCCTGCATGCGCCATCGGCGCGAAAGATCTATTGGGTGCGATGCAGGACGCCATGCGGTGAGAAGCAGTGCACAGCATTGAAAACACTGATGACGCGTATGCCCCTGATTTCAGCACTGCTTCAGTAGATCCACGCCATGCGTGGATGAAGCGCAACCCGGCGTGCGGGCAAGAAAAAAGCCACCTGGATGACCAAGTGGCTTTCGTCTGGTGGGCTGTCAAGGATTCGAACCTTGGACCTATTGATTAAGAGTCAACTGCTCTACCAACTGAGCTAACAGCCCGAAATCGGGGCGCGAATTATGACCCGATCCGCTCGGTGGGTGCAAGCACTTTCTTCAACATCGTTGAAACCAGCACTGCGATCCCGATGCGCTGCAGATCCACGCCAGGCGGGGCCCTGCAACGTGTGGCCCATTGAAACGAAAGGGTCACACCTATAAGAAAAAAGCCACCTGGCGTACCAGGTGGCTTCCGTCTTGGTGGGCCGTCAAGGATTCGAACCTTGGACCTATTGATTAAGAGTCAACTGCTCTACCAACTGAGCTAACGGCCCGTGAAACTCAGACGCACATTGTAGCGTGCTTTCTGTTTATTGCAATACCGTTTCGGCTGCGCCGATGCGGTTGAATCAGTGGGGTGGCTGAGGGGATTCGAACCCCCGACCACCGGAATCACAATCCGGTACTCTAACCAACTGAGCTACAGCCACCACTGAAACTTTCGCTCCACCGCCGATACCGCCAGCACTGGAACCTTGAAACCTTGCCTGGAGACTGTCACCGAAGTTCCGGTCCGCCGAAGCGAGTCCGATATTCTGGTGGAGTCTTTACGCTTTTGCAAGCACTTCTTCACATCCGCCGATGCGATCCCGCTGTCCCGCCAATGGCGCGCCCGACAGGAATCGAACCTGTAACCGCCGGCTTAGAAGGCCGGTGCTCTATCCAGTTGAGCTACGGGCGCCCGAACCGGAACGGTGTCCAATCCGACGTGACGTGGGATTGGTCGGGGTAGAGGGATTCGAACCCCCGACATCCTGCTCCCAAAGCAGGCGCGCTACCAGACTGCGCTATACCCCGGTCTTGCAATCCCCTCGGGTCAGGCCCGGGGAGTTGGTCATTGTCGCCAAGCGCGTTGGGAACTGTCAACGAAGGATGCGCAGTTCCGCGGCCTGCCACAACGCCAAAAGCAGTCATCGGCTATGCTCACGCCCATCGGCCGGATGGCCGTCCTGACCCTCATTCGCACGGAGAACACGCATGCGCAGCGGCAACCCGGCTCTTTCCGAGTCGACCTTCCTCGACCTCGCCAGCGGTTCGGTGGTGACCAGCCCCGACCAGGCAATGACCCTCAACGGCACCGTCAACAAGACCGGTTTCCTGCTGCTGTTGACCGTGCTGACGGCCGCTTTCGCCTGGAACCAGACCATCGACGACTACGGCCAGGTCATGGCCGGAGCCAGGTTGTATGCCATGGGCGGCGCCATCGGCGGCCTGGTGCTGGCGCTGATCACCATCTTCAAGAAGGAATGGTCGCCGGTCACCGCGCCGATGTATGCGCTGGTGGAAGGCGTGTTCCTCGGCGCCATCTCGGCCCTGTTCAACGCCAAGTTCTCGGGCATCGTGTTCCAGGCCGTGCTGCTGACCTTCGGCACCCTGTTTGCGCTGCTGTTCGCGTACCGCAGCGGCGTGATCAAGGCCACCGAGAACTTCAAGTTGGGCGTGGTCGCCGCCACCGGCGGCATCGCCCTGCTCTACCTGGCCTCGTTCGTGCTGGGCTTCTTCAACATCAACGTGCCGGTGATCCACGACTCCAGCTGGCTGGGCATCGCCTTCAGCCTGTTCGTGGTGGTCGTGGCGGCGCTGAACCTGGTGCTGGACTTCGACTTCATCGAAACCGGCGTGGCCCAGCGCGCGCCGAAGTACATGGAGTGGTATGGCGCATTCGGCCTGATGGTGACCCTGGTCTGGCTGTATGTGGAGTTCCTGCGCCTGCTGTCGAAGATCCAGCAGCGCTGAGTCCAGCCACGCCGAGAGAGACAAGCCGCGATCCGCAAGGGTCGCGGCTTTTTTGTAGAGTCGAGCAAGCCCACACGTCCCCTGCCCCCATGCCCGACACCTTCCACAGCTACCGCCCGGCAGAGGGCCACCGTCTGCCGCATGACCCGTTCAACGCCATCATCGGCCCGCGCCCGATCGGCTGGATTTCCAGCCGCGACGCACAGGGCACGTTGAACCTGGCGCCCTACAGCTTCTTCAACGCCTTCAACTACACCCCGCCGATCATCGGCTTCTCCAGCCAGGGCCGCAAAGACTCGCTGCGCAACATTGAAGCCACCGGTGAATTCGTGTGGAACCTGGCCACCTTCGACCTGGCCGAGGCGATGAACGAAAGCTGCCGTGCGGTCGCGCCGGATGTCGACGAGTTCGTCCTTGCCGGCCTGACGCCACTGGCCTCAACGCAGGTCACACCGCCCCGCGTGGCACAGAGCCCGGTAAGCATGGAATGCCGCTGCACGCAGATCGTCCGCCTGCGCGATGCCGCCGGCCAGGACACCAACGGCTGGCTGGTGCTGGGCGAAGTGGTGACGGTGCATATCGATGAACGGCTGCTGGTCGATGGCATCTACGACACCGCTGCGGCGGCCCCGATCCTGCGCGGCGGCGGGCCTGCCGACTACTTCCGCATCGGCGCCGGACAGCGCTTCCGCATGTTCCGCCCGACCTGACGTTCAACCGGTTACGGCCGCGCCAGCAGCACCGGCATCGACGACGCCAGCAATGCGATGCCCGACGCGGTCAACAGGCTCAGTACGATCTGCCGGAAGCGCGCCTCGCTGATGCCGATGTAGACGCGCGCACCCAGCAGGGTCGGCACCAGCATCGCCGGCGCCACGATGGCGAAGTACGGCAGCATCTGCCGGCTCACCAGGCCGCTGCCGACATAGGTGGCCATGGTCACTGCCAGCATCGCCAGGTTGAAGTTCTGGATGACCGCGCGCTGCTCGTCCTTGCCGAAGCCACGCAGCGTGCTCCACAGCGTCGGCACCGGTCCGGCGAAACCGCCGATGCCGCTGAGCACCCCACCTGCCATGCCGGCGATCGCGTCACCGATGCGACCACCCACGCGGATCGGCGGCAATGATCGCGCCATCAGCATCACCGGGCACCACAGCGCAAGGAAGCCGCCCAGCAGCGCCTTGAACCAGTCCATGTCCAGGTGTGGCAGTACCATCACGCCGAGCGGAATGCCCGCCAGGCCGCCCAGCACGAACGGCAGCAGCAGGCGCAGGTTGAAGCCACGCCGCACGGTGAACACGGCCACCAGCTGACCGACCAGCGCGCCGAACACCGACAGCGCAGCGGCCAGTCGCGGCTCCAGCCCCCATGCCCAGAACGACATCGCTACCATCCCGAAGGCGAAACCGGTCAGGCCCTGTACGAATCCGGCGACGATCGCGCCAAGCGCGACCAGCAGATACACCGACTCCATCATCACCCCGGCTGCAACCGCGCGACTACCCTGCCGCGCTCACCTGTGCAGCGTAGTGCGCCGCGAGATGCTCGACCAGCGCACGCACCTTGGGCGCCAGTGCACGTGCATGCGGGTACAGCGCGAAGTAGCGTCGCTGGCCCGCATGCCAGGCCGGCAGCACGCGGATCAAACGACCGGCGCGCAGATCCTCCTGCACGGTGAAGGCGGTGAACAGGCTGATGCCCATGCCGGCCAGCGCGGCGGCGTACAGTGCGGGCGTGGCATCCACGCGCAGGCGCTGCCCGGCTTCGATGCTCGCGGTTGCGCCGCGCGGCCCCTGCAACTGCCAGGGCGGCATTGCTGGCGTGGGACTGAAACCCAGCAGCGTGTGATGAGCCAGGTCCGCTGCCTGCCGCGGCAGTCCGTGGTGTGCCAGGTAGGCCGGTGCGGCGACCAGGATGCGCGGGCAGCTGGCCAGCTCGCGCGCGACCAGCTGGCTGTCCGGCAGTGAAGCCGCGATGCGCAGGGCCAGGTCGAAACCACCACCGACCACATCGACCAGCTGGTCATCGGCCGACAGGTCCAGCGTGACCTGGGGGTAACGCTGCAGGAATGACGGCAGCCAGTGCGGCAGCTCCTGGCTGGCCACCACCTGCGGCACGCTGATCCTCACGCTTCCACTGGGCTGCGCCTGCCCGGCACGGGCACGGTCGTCGGCTTCCTGCAGGCGGTCCAGCAGCGTTGCCGCCTCACGGTAGTAGTCGCGCCCGGCCTCGGTCAACGACAGCCGGCGGCTGTTGCGATCGAGCAGGCGCACCTGCAGGTGTTCTTCCAGCTGCCGCAGTTGCCGCGACATCGCCGAGTGGGTGGTACCGAGGCGCTCGGCTGCCGCGGTGAAGCTGCCCGCATCGACGATGGCGCGCAGTGCACGCAGGGCAGCGAAGTGATCCATCGGCGGGCAGCTCCACGTGGCGGAGCCCGCGGCATGCGGGCCCCGCCAGCTTATCAAGCGCCGTCGCCGGCCTTGCGCACCGGCAGTGCCAGGATCGCGTCAGTCGTCATGACATCGCCGAAGGCGTCCTCGATCTGGGCCAGAGCGGCTTCATGCAGCGTGCGATGGCCGATGCGCCGGCCGCCAGCCAGGTCCAGGTCACGGCTGGCGCTGGCATCGGACGAGACGATCACCCGGTAACCACGGGGCGCGGCCGCCGCGTCGCGCGCGGCACCAGCCACGCAGGCATGGGTCTGCAGGCCGGTGACGATCAGGGTGTCGATGCCGGCGTTCTTCAGCAGCGGGTCGAGCACGGTGGAGGACGCGCCGGCGAACACGCTGACATTGTCCTTCTGCACCACGGTCTCGCCCTGGCGCGGCTGCAGGTCGCGATGGAAGGCAGCATTGACGCTGCCCTGTGCGAACAGCGGCGCACCCGCCGGCAGCACGTGCTGCACATGGATCACGCGGATGCCATGGGCATCGGCGAATTCGACCACCCGCTTCGCCTGCCGCAGCGCGGCCACGCCATCGGGAATGACCATGCGGCCACCGGCAAAGCCCGGTGCGGCCGTGGCATCGAAGTACTCATTCTGGAAGTCGATGACCAGCACGGCGGTCTTTGCCGCATCCAGCGAGGTCGCGACCGGCGCGCCAGCCATGTGGCGGATGGTGGGATGGGCCGGCTCGGCGGCGGCGACCGGGGCGGTGGTGTCCATGCCGATCAGGCTGGCCAGGCCGAAGGCGGTGAGGTTCATGTTCGAGCTCCAGTGCGTTGGGAAGTGGGCACAGGATGCGGAGCGCATGACGCACGAACCAGCCGCGTAGCGGCACATGATCTGTGCAATGTACGCACAGACAATTTCCATGTAGAGCCACCCCATGGGTGGCTGCGGACCAAGGCCCCGTCATTCCACGCACGGCGTGGATCTACCGGGCCGGCCCACAACGCAACGGGCCGCCCGAAGGCGCCCCGCTGTGGATCCAACCGAGGTCGGCCGGCCGCTTACAGGCGGCTGGCGATGGCCTGGGCAAAGCTCATGGTGGTGCCGGTGCCGCCCAGGTCGCCGGTCAGCGAATCCTTGGCTTCCATGGTCGCCACGATGGCCTTGCGCAGGCGCTCGGCGTTTTCCGGCTGGCCGACATGGTCCAGCATCTGCGCGGCTGCCAGCAGCAGCGCGCACGGATTGGCCTTGCCCTGGCCGGCGATGTCCGGCGCGGTGCCGTGCACGGCTTCGAAGATCGCCGCGTCCTTGCCGATGTTGGCACCCGGGGCCAGGCCCAGGCCGCCGACGAGACCGGCGCACAGGTCGGAGATGATGTCGCCGAACAGGTTGGTGGTGACGATCACATCGAACTGTTCCGGACGCATCACCAGCTGCATGCAGCAGTTGTCGACGATCATTTCCTGGAACTCGATCTCCGGGTACTGTGCGGCGACTTCACGGGCGACGTTCAGGAACAGGCCCGAGGTCGACTTGATGATGTTGGCCTTGTGCACGGCAGTGACCTTCTTGCGGCCAGTGCTCTTGGCCAGCTCGAAGGCGTAGCGCACGATGCGCTCGGAGCCCTTGCGGGTGATGCGGGTGCCGGAGAAGGCGGTTTCGCCGTCGGCCGACACTTCCTGGCCTTCGGCCAGGTAGGCACCTTCGGTGTTCTCACGGACGGTGATCAGGTCGACGTTGTCGAAACGCGACTTGGTGTTCGGGAAGGTGTGGGCCGGACGCACGTTGGCGTACAGGTCGAAGTGGCGGCGCAGGCTGACGTTGATCGAGGTGAAGCCACCACCGACCGGGGTGGTCAGCGGGCTCTTCAGCGCGACCTTGTTGCGCGCGATCGATTCCAGGGTCACTGCCGGCATCAGGTCGCCGTGCTTTTCCAGGGCCACCAGGCCGGCGTCGGCGTCTTCGTACTCCAGGCCAGTCTTGAGCTGGTCGAGCACGAACAGGGTGGCGTCCATGATTTCCGGGCCAATGCCGTCGCCGCGGATGACCGTAATTTTCTGCGTCATTGATCGATGTTCCGAACAGGGGGAAAAACGCCGTCCGGACGTGCCCGGAAACGCCGGCGCAAAGGAAGTTTCACCGGCAATTATGCCTGAGCCGGGGCCGAGGTCCCAAATAGACCATGGTCCCAGTGCCCGGCCCAGGCAGAATTGCCCGCGCATTCCGCCTTATCCCCGCGCCTGTCGGCGCGCCCCCTTGAACAACAAGGGGGCTCCTGGGCTGTTGGATCGTGGGAAGGCCCCTCGCGGGTGCGGTAGTGCCGGCCGCTGGCCGGCAACCCCGGCCATGCCGGATTCAGGGAATACCGGCCAGCGGCCGGCACGCCCCTCAGTGCTCGTGCGCTGCCGGGGCGGCGGCGCCACCTTCAAGCTGGTCGAGGAAGTCGACCGCGCGGCGCAGGTGCGGGATCACGATCGATCCGCCCACCACCAGGCCGACCGAGAAGGTCTCGAAGAACTCCTCGCGGGTCACGCCGGCGTCCTTGCACTGGGCCACGTGATAGCTGATGCAGTCGTCGCAGCGCAGCACCATCGAGGCCACCAGGCCCAGCAGCTCCTTGGTCTTCACGTCCAGCGCGCCGGCCTGGTAGGTCTGCGTGTCCAGCGCGAAGAAGCGGCGCACCACCTGGTTCGGCTCACCCAGGATCCGCTCGTTCATGCGCTTGCGGAACTCGGTGAACTCGGCGATGCGGTCCTTGCTGCCGTCGTCGGCCGCGCTCATGCCTGGCCCTGCCCGGCCAGCAGCGGCTCGAGCTTGCCTTCACGGTGCAGGGCCATCATGTCGTCGTAGCCGCCGACATGGACGTCGCCGACGAAGATCTGCGGCACGCTGGTGCGGCGGGTCAGCGCCATCATCTTCTCGCGCTCGGCCGGGTCCAGGTCGATGCGGACCTCGGTCCACTGCTGGCCCTTGCTCTTCAGGAAGTTCTTGGCGGCCACGCAGTACGGGCAGACGGCGGTGGAATAGATGGTGATGGCGGGGGCACCGCCGGCGGTCTGGGCTGTCACGGGAAACTCCACGATGGATCGACGGTCTACATATGGTACCGGTGCGCTGGAATTTCCACGCCACGGCCGCAACACTGTGGATTAACGAATGGTTGCCCCCCGCCCTGCCACGCTTGGCGCGCCCCGCCCGAGGAACTCCTGCTTGCGAGCCCTGCTGCTGACTACCGCCGTCACCCTGGCCCTGGCCATGCCGCTGGCCCAGGCCCAGGAGAAGCTGCCCGACATCGGCTCCTCGGCCGGCGAGCTGCTGACCCCGGCCCGCCAGGCCGAGTACGGCGCGATGATGCTGCGCGAGCTGCGCAACTACGGCTACCTGCTGGAAGATCCGCTGGTCAACGACTGGCTGCAGACCATGGGCACCCGTCTCGGCTCCAACAGTGACCAGCCACGGCAGCCGTACACCTTCTTCGTGATGAACGACCGCCAGATCAACGCGTTCGCCACGCTGGGCGGCTACATCGGGGTCAATGCCGGCCTGGTGCTGACCGCCGAGCGCGAGGACGAGGTCGCTGCGGTGCTGTCCCACGAAATCGCCCACGTCACCCAGCAGCATGTGCTGCGCGGCGTCGAGCGCGCCCAGCGTGACCAGATCCCGATCCTGCTGGGCATGCTGGCGGCGGTGGTGGCCGCCCAGGCCAGCAACAGCACGTCGTCCGGCAACGCGACGATGGCCGCGATCAGCTCGGGCATGGGCCTGATGCAGCAACGGCAGATCAACTACACCCGCTCCAACGAGTCCGAGGCCGACCGCCTGGGCATCCGCACCCTGTCGCGCAGCGGCTACGACGTGGATGCCATGGCCGGCTTCTTCGAACGGATGTCGGCGGCCATGCGTGGCAACGAAGGGGGCTACAGCGTGCCCGAGTTCCTGCGCACCCACCCGGTCAACATCACCCGCATCAGCGAAGCCAAGGCCCGCGCCGAGCAGATGAAGAAGGATACGGTGCTGCTGACCACCAGCACCCCCACCGGCGAGCGCAAGGAGCGGGTGGACCCGGCCGATCCCAGCCTGGGCGAGCCGCTGCTGCGCGGCAACAACCCGCTGCTGCCCAGCAGTGTGCTGCGCCTCCCGATCGGCCAGCTCAACCGTGGCGCCAGCGGCGACTTCGACTGGGCACGTGAGCGCCTGCGCGTGCTCAGCGCGGATTCCACCCCCGAGCTGGAACGCGAGTATGCCGACCTGGCCAAGCGGCAGAAGGACGGTCTCAACGATGCGCAGCGCTATGGCCAGGCGCTGGCGGTCATGCGCGGTGGCCGTGCCGGCGCCGGCCAGGCCCGGCAGACCCTGGCCGGCCTGCTCCAGACCCATCCCGGCAACCTGTGGTTGGCGCTGGGCCTGGGCGAAGCGGAATCGCGGGCAGGCCAGGCGGCCCAGGCCAACAGCCGCTTCGAGCAGCTGCTGCGCGAACACCCCAACAGCCGCCCGGTGGCACTGACCTATGCCGAGATCCTGAACGAACAGGGCAACCGCGAGGCCGGCCAGCGCGCGCAGGCGATGCTGCGCCCCCTGTTGTCGCAAAGCGGTAACGATCCGGTCTTCCAGCAGCGCTTTGCCCGCGCCAGCGAGCTGGCCGGCGACAGCGTGCGTGCCAGCGAGGCCTATGCCGAGGCCGCCTTCCTCAGCGGTCGGCCGGAACAGGCGCTGCTGCAGCTGCAGGCGCTCAAGCGCAACCCGGCGCTGGATTACATTGGCCGCGCGCGGGTCGATGCCCGCATCGAAGCGATCACCCCGACCGTGCTGGAGCTGCGCCGCCAGGGCGTGCAGGACCCGGACCTGGACCGGCGCTGAGCGCTGCATGACCGGCCGATGGCAATCCAGGCCGGTTCCGGCCGGGCAGTCACAAACATGTCATCAAACCGTAGTCTACTGGCACCACTCCAGTAACCGAGCCCTACGGTGTCCTCGTGCAGAAACGCATCCTGATCGTCGATGACGAGCCCGCGATCCGTGAAATGGTCGCCTTCGCCCTTCGCAAGGGCGATTACGAACCGGTCCACGCCGGCGATGCCCGGGAGGCCCAGACCGCGATCGCCGACCGTGTTCCGGACCTGATCCTGCTGGACTGGATGCTGCCCGGCACCAGCGGCCTGGACCTGGCCCGTCGCTGGCGCAAGGAAACGCTGACCCGCGAAGTGCCGATCATCATGCTGACCGCCCGCGGCGAAGAGAACGACCGCGTCGGTGGCCTGGAAGCCGGCGTCGACGACTACGTGGTCAAGCCGTTCTCGGCGCGCGAACTGCTGGCGCGCATCCGTGCGGTGATGCGCCGTGCCCGCGAGGACGACGAGGACGGCAGCGTGGCAGTCGGCCCGATCCGCATCGACGGCGCCGCCCATCGCGTGTTCGCCAACGACCAGCCGGTGCCGATCGGCCCGACCGAATACCGCCTGCTGCACTTCTTCATGACCCATCCGGAGCGCGTCTACACCCGCGCGCAGCTGCTGGACCATGTATGGGGTGGCAGCGTGTACGTGGAGGAGCGCACCATCGACGTGCATATCCGCCGCCTGCGCAAGACGCTGGAACCGTTCAACGCCGAGAACATGGTGCAGACCGTGCGCGGCGCCGGCTACCGGTTCTCCACTGCCACCTGAGTCTCGTCGTGCCGGCACCGCGCACCTGCGGGTGCCGGTGCCGGCAACTCTGCTATAACCCTTGGTTCACTCCAGTGAACCGCCGCACCTCAACGACGAGACCGCAATGCCCCGCCACATCCGCTCTGCCTGGTTGAAGACCCTGGCCACCGTTGCCGCGGTACTGCTGTTCGCCGGACTGGTGGGGTGGTTCACGGGCCATCTGTGGTTGTGCATCGCGCTGGGCGCACTGGCCACCCTGGCCTGGCATTACTGGCGCCTGCGCAGCGTGCTGCGCCGCCTGACCGCACGCCAGCGCTGGGATACCGCCGAAGAAGGCACCGGCGTCTGGAACGAACTGGACCGCCTGCTGTATCGCAACCAGGTGGAAATGCGCGTGCGCAAGCGCCGCCTGCTGGACATGCTGCGCAGCTACCGCGCCGCCGCCGCCGCATTGCCCGACGCGGTGGTGGTGCTGGACCGCAACAGCCAGCGCGTGCAGTGGTTCAACGAAGCGGCCACCGCCCTGCTCGGCCTGCACCATCCCGGCGACCTTGGCGAGGCCCTGGTCGAACGCTTGCAACCGATGCCGCTGGCCCACTGGCTGGCCGGTGGCCGCAATGCCGAACCGATCCTGGACGTGCCCTCGCCGGTCGATCCGGCGATCCGCCTGAACCTGCGCCTGATTCCCTATTCGTCGGATTACTGGCTGCTGATCGCCCGCGACGTCAGCAAGCTGCTGCGCCTGGAACAGGTGCGCCGCGACTTCGTGGCCAATGTTTCACACGAGCTGCGCACGCCGCTCACCGTGGTCCACGGCTACCTGGACATGATGGATCCGGAGGACTTCCCCGGCACCGGCCCGATGCTGGAAGAAATGCGCAAGCAGAGCCAGCGCATGGCCCAGCTGGTGGAAGACCTGCTGACCCTGTCGCGGCTGGAATCGCAGGAGCACAGCGAGGAAGAGACCGTGGCCATGCAGCCGATGCTGGCGACCCTGCGCCGCGAGGCCGAGGCGCACAGCCAGGGCCGCCACCAGATCAGCATCGATGATCTGGCCGGTGTCGACCTGCAGGGTTCGACCAAGGAACTGCACAGTGCCTTCTCCAACCTGGTCACCAACGCGGTGCGCTATACCCCGGCCGGGGGCCGCATTTCGGTGGAGTTCCGCCGCGAAGGCGACGGCGCCGTGCTGGCGGTGCGCGATTCCGGCTACGGCATTCCCGCCACCCACCTGCCGCGCCTGACCGAACGTTTCTACCGTGTGTCCAGCAGCCGCTCGCGCGAGAGCGGCGGCACCGGGCTGGGCCTGTCCATCGTCAAGCACATCCTCGGCCTGCACAACGCACGGCTGGAGATTGAAAGCGAAGTCGGCAAGGGCTCGGTGTTCTCCTGCCATTTCGATGCCGACCACGTGCGCCCGCGCGAGTCCGCCCCCCTGACCTCCATCGAAGAATGACGCCATGAGCAGCCTCGGATCCCTCCCCCTCCCCGTGAGCCCGGACAACGATCCGTTGCGCGACCCGTCGCTGTACATCAACCGCGAGCTGTCGCAGCTGGATTTCAACTTCCGCGTGCTGGCGCAGGCCATGGACCCGCAGGTGCCGCTGCTGGAGCGCCTGCGCTTCATGTGCATCTCCTGCACCAACCTCGACGAGTTCTTCGAGATCCGTGCCGCCGCCGTGCGCCACGCGCAGGAATTCGGCCTGCCGCCGGCGCCGGACGGCATGAGCCCGCAGGCCATCCTCAACGCCATCCATGACCGCGCTGCGGAGCTGGTGGACCAGCAGTACCGCTGCTGGAACGAGACGCTGCGCCCGGCGCTGATGGAGGCCGGCATCGGCGTGCTCGGTCGCCATTCCTGGACCGACCGCCAGAGGCGCTGGCTGCGCGCCTACTTCCGCAACGAGATCATGCCGGTGCTGTCGCCGCTGGGCCTGGACCCGGTGCACCCGTTCCCGAAGATCCTCAACAAGTCGCTGAACATCGTGGTGGTGCTGAAGGGCACCGATGCGTTCGGCCGCGCCGGCCACCTGGCGATCGTGCGTGCGCCGCGCTCGCTGCCGCGCATCATCCAGCTGCCGGAGAAGCTCGGCGGATCGCAGAACTTCGTGTTCCTGTCCTCGGTGCTGTCGACCTTCGTCGATGAGCTGTTCCCGGGCATGGAAGTCCAGGGTGCCTACCAGTTCCGTGTCACCCGCAACTCCGAGCTGGTGGTGGACGAGGAGGAAGTGGAGAACCTGGCGCTGGCGCTGCGCGACGAACTGGTCGACCGCGGCTACCGGCCGGCGGTGCGCCTGGAGATCGCCCACGACATGCCGCGCGAGATCGTGCGCACGCTGCTGCAGAATTTCGGCCTGACCGAGAACGCGGTGTACCGCATCGACGGCCCGGTCAACCTCAACCGCATCATCCAGCTGTACGACCTGATCGCGCAGCCGGACCTGAAGTACCCGCCGATGACCCCGCGCACACTGCGCGACAGCGACGGCATCTTCGAGACCACGGCGCGCCAGGACCTGCTGCTGCACCACCCGTTCGATGCCTTCACCGCGGTGCTGGACCTGATCCGGCAGGCGGCGATCGATCCCAACGTGCTGGCGATCAAGCAGACGCTGTACCGCACCGGCAAGGATTCGCTGATCGTCGACGCACTGATCCAGGCCGCGCGCAACGGCAAGGACGTGACTGTAGTGGTCGAACTGCGTGCGCGCTTCGACGAAGAGGCCAACCTGGGCCTGGCCGATCGCCTGCAGGAGGCCGGGGTGCAGGTGGTGTACGGCGTGGTCGGCTACAAGACCCACGCCAAGATGCTGCTGATCGTGCGCCGCGAAGGCCGCAAGCTGCGCCGCTACGTGCACCTGGGCACCGGCAACTACCACAGCGGCACTGCCCGCGCGTACACCGACATCAGCCTGATCACCGCCGATCCGGACATCGGCAATGACGTGCACCTGTTGTTCCAGCAGCTGTCCGGGCTGGCCTCGAAGATGAAGCTCAAGCGCCTGCTGCAGTCGCCCTTCACCCTGCACACCGGCATCCTCGGCCGTATCGAGCGCGAGACGCGCATCGCCGCCGCCGGCCGCCCAGCGCGGATCATCGCCAAGATGAACGCGTTGAACGAACCGCAGGTGGTGCGCGCGCTGTACGCCGCGTCGCAGGCCGGCGTGCAGATCGACCTGATCATCCGTGGCGCCTGCACCCTGCGTCCGGGCGTTCCGGGCGTCTCGGACAACATCCGCGTGCGCTCGATCGTCGGCCGCTTCCTGGAGCACAGCCGCGTCTACTGGTTCGGCAACGACGGCGCGCCGGAGATGTACTGCGCCAGCGCCGACTGGCTGGAACGCAACCTGCTGCGCCGGGTCGAGACCTGCTTCCCGATCCTCGATCCGGAACTGGCCAAGCGGGTGTACCGCGAGGTCCTGCAGAACTACCTGGACGACAACCTCAACGCCTGGGAACTGGACGCCGACGGCCTCTACCACAAGCGTGCGCCGGCGCACGACGAAGCCCCGCATTCTGCGCAGATGGCATTGATGCAGGGGCTGTAGTCCTGCCCCGGTGGACCCCGACCGCAGGTCGGGATTCGATCAGCGGTCGCCCGGGGTCAGATCCCTTTCCTGCGGGAAAGGGATCTGACCCCTTGCAATCCTGCTGCACGCCTCCTTCCAAAATGTGAAGGCCGCGCGGTGACGAGCACACCGCCGCTTCGGCTAACATTCGCCCATGCCGCATACCTCCACGACTCCGCCCGCATTGCAGGATGGCGACCTGCTGGCCGCCATCGACCTTGGCTCCAACAGTTTCCACATGGTCATCGCGCGCTACACGCTCGGCCAGCTGCGGGTGATCGACCGCCTGCGCGAGACGGTGCGCATGGCCGACGGGCTGGATGGCAAAGGCGGACTGTCTTCCGCCGCACGGCAGCGCGCGCTGGAATGCCTGGCCCGTTTCGGCCAGCGCATCCGCAATGTGCCGCCGCATCGGGTGCGCGCGCTGGCCACCAACACGGTGCGCCAGCTGCGTTCTCCCCAGTCGTTCCTGGTCCCGGCCGAAACTGCACTGGGACACGCCATCGAAGTGGTCAGCGGCCGCGAAGAAGCCCGCCTGATCTACCTGGGCGTGGCCCACGCGCAACCCCCCAAGCCCGGCCAGCGCCGGCTGGTGATCGACATCGGTGGCGGCTCCACTGAATTCATCATCGGCATGGGCATGCAGACCCTGGAGCGCGAAAGCCTGCAGGCCGGTTGCATCGCCAGCACCCGGCGCTTCTTCCCCGGCGGCAAGCTCAGCAAGAAGCGCTGGAAGGACGCGCTGGCCGAGATCGGCCGCGAGTTCCAGCCCTTCGCCAGCAAGTATCGCGCGCTGGGCTGGCAGGAAGCGCTGGGCTCTTCGGGCACGCACAAGGCGATCAGCGAGATCTGCGCGACGATGAAGCTGAGCAAGGGCGCGATCACCGCCGAGGCCCTGCCGCAACTGCGCGATGAGCTGCTGAAGGCCAAGAAGATCGACGACATCCAGTTGCCGGGCCTGTCCAGCGACCGCCGCCCGATCATCGCCGGCGGCATCCTGGTGCTGGAAGCGGCGTTCCAGGCACTTGGCCTGCAGAAGCTGCTGGTCAGCAAGGCAGCGATGCGCGAGGGCATCCTCTACGACATCGTCGGCCGTGCCGGCGAGAACGACCTGCGTGATGAATCGGTAGCTGCGCTCAGCCAGCGCTACGGTATCGATACGGTACAGGCCGACCGCGTGCAGGACACTGCTCTGTCACTGCTGGAGCAGGTGCAGGAACGCTGGAAGCTCGATGCCGATGATGCGCGCATGCTCGGCTGGGCCGCACGCCTGCACGAACTGGGCCTGATGATTGCCCACAGCGGCTACCACGTGCATGGCAGCTACGTGCTGGAGCACTCGGACATCGCCGGCTTCTCCCGCCAGGAACAGCAGATGCTGGCCGCGCTGGTGCGCAGCCATCGCCGCAGCGTGACCAAGACCGCCTTCGACGCCCTGCCCGAGCGACTGCTGCTGACCGCGCGCCGGTTGGCGGCCCTGCTGCGGCTGGCGGTGCTGCTCAACCGCGCGCATGAGGACGACCCGCTGCCGGCGCTGGAACTGACCGCCGACGACAACCGGCTGTCGCTGATCGTGCCGCAGGCGTTCATCGATGCCCGTCCGCTGCTGCGCGCCGACCTGATCGGCGAGACCGACGGGATCGCCGGGCTGGGCATCCAGTTCCGTCCGTTCGTAGCCTGAATACGCCGTCGCCTGTTGTCCACAGGACAGCAGGAGTGACGCACTTCGCACCCCCACTTTGCGCAGTCTGGCGGTTTTTTGTGCTGCTTCGCATCACGACGGCACCGTATCGCGTATCGCACCTCTCACGTAAGCGCCTGCTTTTGTTCACGTTTTGTGAAGGATGGGGGTGTCCCGTGACATAAATCGATACGAACTCTTTACAGAGCATTAACTAACGAGACTACTATCGGGTCACCGGCTCGGTCATCAACCCAGCTGGCTCCTTCGACGCCCACTTTGGCGTCTTGTGCACGACCTGAGAGAGAGAGCTCGCCATGACTTCACGCACCACCGCACTGGGGCAGGCCATCCGCTATGCCCTGGCTACCACCGCAACGTTGGCCGCCCTGCCCGCGTTTGCCCAGGACGGCAGCAACGCAACGCCCACCAACCTCGACCGCATCGAGATCACCGGCTCGCGCATCCGCCAGGTGGACGTGGAAACCGCCCAGCCGGTGTTCGCGATCAGCCGCAACGACATCGAAAAGCAGGGCTTCAGCTCGGTTGCCGACATCCTGCAGAACGTCACCGCGATGGGCAGCCCGACCATCAGCCGCGCCAATGCGCTGACCGCGGGTGAAAACGCGGGTGGCACCTACATCGACATGCGCAACCTGGGCACCCAGCGCACGCTGGTGCTGGTCAACGGCAAGCGCATGGGCATCAGCACGTCCGGCTACCAGGACATCTCCACGCTGCCGGTGTCCGCCGTGGAGCGCATCGAGGTGCTGAAGGACGGCGCCTCTGCGATCTATGGCTCCGACGCCATGGCCGGCGTGGTGAACATCATCACCCGCTCCAATGTCACCGGTGTGACCGCCAACGTCTATCACGGCCAGTACAGCCAGGGCGACGGCGCACGTGACCGCTTCGACGTGGTCGCCGGCTGGAGCAACGATCGCGTGTCGTTGACCTTGTCCGCCGAGCATGCCGAAGAGAAGGGCGTGTGGGCGCGCGATCGCGGCTTCAGCAAGTACGGCATGACCGATCGCCATCCGTACGACAGCAGCAACTGGACCACGATCAGCCAGTACGGCCAGTTCACCGGTCTGCGCGGCCCGGGCTGTACCGCCACTGCGGGCTGCGGCTATTCCCTCAACCGCGGCGCGGATCCCACCAACCCGGCCAATTACCACCTCACCGATAGCACGCCGTTCACCGGTGACGTGAGCAACGCCAACGACCAGATGCACGTGATGTATCCGGTCAAGCGCGACTCGGTCTATTTCGACGGCCGCTTCAAGATCACCGACAACGTCAACTTCCGCACCGAGCTGGGCTACAACCAGCGTGAGTCCACCCGCCAGATCGCGGGCTATCCGCTGCAGTCGAGCACCGCCGGTGTCGGCTCGATGTCGATCAACAGCTACTTCAATCCGTTCGGTCGCCAGCACGGGTATGCCACCCCGACCGTCGTGGCATGGAACCGCCGCACCTGGGAAGTGCCGCGCGTGACCACCAGCGAGCTGAAGACCTACCGCGCGGTGGCGTCGTTCGACGGTTCGTTCGAGATCGGCAGCCGCTACTTCGACTGGGAAGTGGGTTACCAGTACAACCGCAATGAACTGGAATCGGTGGCGACCGGCAACCTGCACAAGGGTCGCGTCGCCGGCGGCGTCGGCCCGTCGTTCTACAACGCCGCCACCGGCAAGGTGCAGTGCGGCACCGCCGCTGCACCGATCTCCTATGACGTGTGCAAGCCGTGGAACCCGCTGGTGCCGTACGGCACGACGGCTGCCGATGGCCTGTACGGCAACGAAGAACTGCAGGCGTGGCTGTTCCCGGAAGAGATCACCAAGGGCCGTACCACCTCCAAGAACTTCTTTGCCAACATCGCTGGCAGCATCGTGACCCTGCCGGCTGGCGACCTGGGCTTCGCGTTCGGCGTGGAAAGCCGCAAGGAAGAAGGCAAGTACACCCCGGATGCCCTGGCCCAGACGGGCGCGACCACCAACCTGGCCGCGGGCCCGACCGGCGGTGACTACACCGTCAACGAGGCCTACCTGGAAGTGAACGTTCCGGTGCTGGCCGACCTGCCGGGCGCGAAGGAACTGACCTTTAATGGCGCAACCCGCTTCTCGGACTACAACACCTTCGGCAACACGCTCAACAGCAAGTTCGGCTTCAAGTGGAAGCCGATCGACTCGCTGATGGTGCGTGGCACCTGGGCCGAGGGCTTCCGTGCACCGACCATCAGCGACCTGTTCGGTGGTGGTTCGGAGACCTTCGCGCAGTTCAGCGATCCGTGCGACACCCGCTTCGGTTCCTCGGCCTCCAGCGCGGAAGTCCGTGCACGTTGCGCACGCGACATCGCCAATGCGAATACCTTCCGCCAGCTGCGCCAGGGTGGCACCCCGGTGAACACGTCGACGGACGCGACCCCGGTGCCGTTCACCTCCGGGTCGAACCCGCTGCTGACGCCGGAAACCTCGACCAGCAAGACGCTGGGCCTGGTCTGGAGCCCGAGCTTCATCCAGGGCTTCAACGCCTCGCTGGACTGGTGGAAGATCCGCATCGACAACACGATCATCGCCGACACGCCGACCCAGATCCTGCAGGACTGCTACGAATCGGGTATCGACGCGCGCTGCTCGCGCTTCCAGCGTGACCCGGTGACCGGCATCGTGACCAACCTGAAGTTCGGCAACCGCAACGCGGGCTTCATGGAAACCGAAGGCTACGATCTGGACGTGAGCTACCGTCTGGACACCCGGTTCGGCAAGTTCAACGTGAACTCGGCCACCACCTACGTGTCCAGTGCGACCTACCGCACCTCCAACGACAGCTCGATCGTCCCGATCGTCACCAACGGCATCGGCAGCGCTTTCCGCGTCCGTTCCAACCTGGTGCTGGGCTACGAGCGGGGCAACTTCGGCGCGAGCTGGACCGCGCGTTACTATTCGGGCGTGAAGGAAACCTGCTCGAACATCGCGCTGTACCCGGACGAGTGCTCGGATCCGGGTGTGTACGCACCGTGGTACAAGGGCGCACGCAACTACAACGAGCGCGGCGCGGTCACCTTCCACGACGTGCAGGTGCGTTACTCGCTGCCGTGGGACGCCACCGTGTCGGTCGGTGCCAACAACGTGTTCGAGAAGACCGGCCCGGTCATGTACAGCAAGCCGAACTCGGCCTTCTCGTACTACGGTGGTTACGATATCGGCCGCTTCATCTACATGAAGTACCAGCAGCGCTTCTGATCCATCGCGCTGTGACGGAAGCATGACGACCACGGCCCTTCGGGGCCGTGGTTTTTTATTGGCCGCCGCGCCCAGGCGCTGGCCGGCGCCACCGTCATCTGATGGTCGCAAAGCGGTCATGTCGGCTACATCGCCAGGCCCGAGCATGCCGGAAACCCGGAGGCCCGCCATGCGCTATGCCATCGTCACCGAGACCTATCCACCGGAAGTGAACGGCGTCGCCCTCACCGTGCAGGGGCTGGAACAAGGTCTGCGCGCAGCCGGGCACGAGATCGACCTGGTCCGCCCCCGCCAGTCCAGCGAAGCGCTGGATTCGGCACCCGGCACCTTGCTGGTTCCCGGCGCCGCCCTGCCCCGCTACCCCGGCCTGCGTTTCGGACTGCCGGCGCCGATCCGGCTGGGCCGCCATTGGCAGAAACAACGCCCGGATGCGGTCTACATCGCCACCGAAGGTCCGCTCGGCTGGTCGGCACTGCGCACTGCGCGCCGCCTCGGCATTCCGGTCGCCAGCGGCTTCCACACCCGCTTCGACGAGTACCTGCCCGACTACGGCGTGGCGTGGCTGCAGGCCGCAGCCATGCGCTGGATGCGCCGTTTCCACAACCAGGCCGATGCCACCCTGGTGCCGACCCGCGAGCTGCAGCAGTTCCTCGGCGAACAGGGCTTCGAGCGCGTGCGCCTGCTGGCCCGCGCGGTGGACAGCCAGCAGTTCGATCCGGGACGGCGCGATCCCGCGCTGCGCGAGGAATGGGGCGTGGATGGCAACGGCCTGGTGGCGATCTATGTCGGCCGCATCGCTGCTGAAAAGAACCTCGGCCTGGCAGTGAAGGCATTCCGCCGGCTGCAGCAGATCCGGCCCAAGGCACGCTTCGTGTGGGTCGGAGATGGCCCGGCCCGCGAGAAGCTGGCACATGAAAACCCCGACTTCATCTTCTGTGGCATCCAGCGCGGCGATGCGCTGGCCCGGCACTTCGCCAGCGGCGATCTGTTCCTGTTCCCCAGCCGCAGCGAAACGTTCGGCAACGTGACCCTGGAAAGCATGGCCAGCGGTGTGGCCACCGTGGCCTTCGACTACGGCGCCGCGCGCGAGTACCTGCGCAATGGCGAGAACGGCGCAGCCGTGGACAGCGACGATCAGTTCATCGATGCCGCCGTGCGACTGGCCGCCGATGACGCGCAGCGCCGCGAACTGGGCGGCAATGCCGCACGCGCGATGAAGCGCCTGCATCCACAACAGGTGGTGGCCGAGTTCGATGCACTGCTGGCCGAACTGGCACAGTCGCGGAGGAACGGCCATGCGCACTACGCCGCTTGAGCTGCTGGCCGGGCGCGAAGCACGCTGGTGCCGGCGCGCAAACCACTACTGCCGGCGGCGCCGCGTGCGTCGCCTGTTCGCGGTCATCAGCCGGCTCGGCGATGGCGTGTTCTGGTACGTGCTGATGGCCGCGCTGGTGGTGCTGGACGGCTTCGACGGCCTGCGCGCCTCGGTGCACATGGCCGCCACGGGCCTGGCCGCGCTGCTGCTGTACAAGGTCCTCAAGCGCTGGACCCGGCGCCCGCGGCCCTACGCGGCCGACCTGCGCATCCGCGCCTGGGTGGCGCCGCTGGACGAGTTCAGTTTCCCCTCCGGACACACCCTGCATGCGGTGTCGTTCACCATCGTGGCACTGGCCTACTACCCGTGGCTGGCGCCGCTGCTGGTGCCGTTCACCTGTGGCGTTGCACTGTCGCGGGTGGTCCTGGGCCTGCACTATCCTTCCGATGTGCTGGCAGCCACCGCCATCGCCATCGTGCTGGCTTCGGCCAGCCTGACCTGGCTGCCGCTGCCGGTGTGACGACCGGAGCCAGGCAAGGCCCGGCGCCACCATCATCATTGATGGCCTAGAATGCGGGCATGACCACGCTGTTCATTTCCGACCTGCACCTGGACCCCAGCCGTCCGGAGATCACCGACCTGTTCCTGCGCTTCCTGCGCGAGCAGGCGCCCGGTGCCGATGCGCTGTACATCCTCGGCGACCTGTTCGAGGCCTGGATCGGCGACGACACGCCCTCGCCCGCCGCCGACACGGTGGCCGATGCGTTGAAGGTGCTGTCCGACAGCGGCGTGCCGGTGTACTTCATCCGCGGCAACCGCGACTTCCTGCTCGGTGAGGACTACGCGCGCCGTGCCGGCCTGCGCATCCTGCCCGACCCGTGCATGATCGAACTGTACGGCCGCGCGGTGCTGCTGCAGCACGGTGACCTGCTGTGCACCGATGACATTCCCTACCAGCAGTTCCGTGCACAGACGCGCGACCCGGTATTCCAGGCGCAGTTCCTGTCGCAGCCGCTGGCCGCACGCATCGCGTTCGCGCAGAAGGCGCGCGAAGCCAGCCAGGCGCGCCAGTCCGAGATGAAGCAGGACGATCGTGCGCAGTTCGAGTCGGTGACCGACGTGGCCCCTGCCGAAGTCGATGCCACCTTCGTGCGCCATGGCGTGGACACCATGATCCATGGCCATACCCATCGGCCGGCGATCCACACGCTGCAGGCCGGTGGTCGCGAGCGCACCCGCATCGTGCTGGGTGACTGGTACGAACAGGGTTCGGTGCTGCGCGTGGATGCCAGCGGCTGGACGCTGGATACGCTCGCGCGCGAATAACGGATCGCAAGGTGCCAACCAAGGTTGGCATCTACCAGAGCAGGTGCATGCGCCCGGGTAGACGCCGGCCTTGGTCGGCGCCTGGACAGTGTCAGCGGAAGGCCGCGATGGTGGCCTTGGTGTTGACCAGCACGCGCTGGTTGTCGGCGGTGCTGGCGTTGCCCATCGGGATGCCGTTGTAGCTGATGTTGGGGTTGGACCAGTAGTTCAGGCGCGGGCAGCTGCGGGTGCAGTTGTAGGCCATGATCGTGCGCCAGCCGGTGCCGGTGGCCGGCTCGTAGCGATAGCCGTGGCCATAGGCATAGGGCGAGGTGCTCGAGTCGGTGGCGATGTCATGCCGCGCACTCTGCAGATGGCCGATCTCGTGCGCGAACGAGTAATAGCCGGTCGCGCAATCCCAGTACACGGCCGCGAACGCGGTCGACGCCGTCGAGCCGATGCCCGAGGCCAGGCCGCAGTAGGCGGTGTTGTTGATCAGCAGCACGCCCACATCAGCCGTGTAGGTATTCCGGCTGGTGTGGATGCTGTCCATGTAGCCATCGCTGGTGCCACGGAAACGCGCCAGGTCGGTATCGAAGCTGCCCGATTCGGTGTAACTGGTGGTTTCGTAGCGGGCCAGTTCCATGGTGATGCCGACGTTGCTGTTGACATAGCCCTGGTTCGATTCGGCCACGGCCAGCTGCACCAGTGACTGCATGTTGCCGCCATAGGCGGCGACGGCGGCATTGGTCGCCACCACCAGCACGCGGATGGTGGCCGGCGTGCCGGACGACGCCTGCGCGATGCCGAGGCGATCGTTGTTGCCCATCGGGATCTTCGGCAGCTGGTTGTAATCGGCCGGATGGTCGGCCGGCATCCGCGACTCGTCCACTTCCACAAGCACGTGGCGGTTGCCCAGCGGGCGCAGGCGGTACAGCTTTCCATCCTTGCGGATCGAGCCGGTGATGGTATCGCCCGAGCGCACCAGGATCAGCGAATTGCCGGGGTCGTCCTGGCCGTTGGAGGTGGCCGCGGTCAGCTTGTCCGAGGGCGAACGGAACTGGCCATACCAGATGCTGCCGCCATCGGGCAGCGCTTCAACCTTGCTGCGCACGGCCTGCACGCGCTGGCCGAGCAGTTCGAATTCCAGCTGCGGCTGTGCAGTCGCGGCTGCATCAACGCGCACTTCCTGTACCGTCGCGGTGGACGGGGTGGCCAGCAGCTTGCCCAGCGCGGGCTCACTGTTTGCCGATGCGCGGCTGATGACCGTCACCGGCTCGAACAACGGTGCCGCATGCGCGGCCGCCGCCACCGACAAACCCAACACCAGGCCACCTGCCGCTTTGCCAATCGATCTGGACAACATTGCGTCGCTCCTTGAATGATGTGAACAGCGTTGATGCAGCACGACCCGGTTTGCCGGGTTTGGCCATATGGCCTGCGCGGCTCGTGTGAATTCAATAGGCGAGGGGAATGAAAGTCAGGATTTGTGATCGACCGCATCTGCGTTCAGTCAGGTCAAAAGCGTCACTACACTTCGCTAATACACCGCTTTCGCGCTACCGTGACGCAGCCACGACGGGGAATGCACATGGCACCATCGCAGGACACGGACGAAGATGTCGGCTTGCTGCGGATCGGCCTGTTCTTCGATGGCACCCGCAACAACGCGTACAACCTCGCGCGTGGTCGACCACAGCAGCCGCGACCGCGCCCGGCGCAGCTGCGTGCGGATGATGATTCGACCTACCAGAGCCGGCTGACCAGCAGCTACGACAACGGCCTGACCAACATCGCACGCCTGCAGCAGCTGTACCCGGACAGCCGCCGCGATGCGATGGCCACGCCTTCGCTGTCGATCTACGTGGAAGGTGTCGGTACCCGCGATGACGCCGACGACGACCTGATCGGACTGGCGTTCGGTATCGGCGCCAGCGGCGTCCGCGCAAAGGTGCAGCGCGCGCTGCAGGTGGTGCTGCCGGCTGCGCTTGCAGAACTGTCCACGCGTTGGCGGCAACCGCTGCGTCGCGTGCAGCTGGATCTGTTCGGGTTCTCTCGAGGCGCTGCCGCCGCACGTGATATCGCCAACCAGCTGCAGGGCTGGGATACCACGCGTTGGCGGCAACTGCTGCAGCCGTCCGGCCTGGTCTGTACGCCGGACTTCGCCCCTGCCCTTCCGGTGCTGCGATTCATCGGCCTGTTCGATACCGTGGCTGCGGTCAGTGGTGGCCGCGCCGACGAACAACCGCAGCTTGCCCTGTCCAGTGGCATCGCTGCACGCGTGGTGCAGTTGACCGCGCGCGACGAGCATCGCCAGCACTATCCGCTGACCACGGTGGCACCGCCGTTCACCGAGATCGCTTTGCCCGGCGTGCACGCCAACATCGGCGGAGGCTACAACCAGCTGGAGGAAGGCCCCAAGCTGCTCAGCCGCCCACGTCGCCAGCAGCTGCGCCGCCCCGCCGTTGCCGACTACCAGATTCCCCCGCTGGCGATGCTGCAGGCCACCACGGCTTACGCTGAAACGCAGGCCGATGCCGAACGCTGGCGGCAGCAGCTGGGCGTGGACGAAAAGGAAGTGTGGGTGGATGTCTGGCACCAGTGGCAGCAGCAGCGCCGCGCCGGCAGCCGCAGCGTGCTGCTGTCCCCGGTGCTGTACGTGACTGCCGCCGTGGTACTGCGGCGGCGCATCGACTGGCGCTACCAGTTGATCGCGCTGCAGGTGATGCAGCAGCATGCCATCGATGCCGGCGTGACCTGGCGCGCCAGCGCTGCCGAGGTTCCCGGCTGGGAACTGCCGTCGGCCCTGCAACCGATCGCACGGCGGCTGGTGGCAGGGCAGGCGTTGACCCAGACCCAGGAGGCGCTGCTGCGCCGACGCTACCTGATGCAGTCGGCGCACTGGAATTTCGACGCGCTGGGCGACACCGCCCTGACCTATGCCGCCGATGCCGGCGTCAGCGAACTGCCCTACCGGCCCGGTCCCGGCCTGTTCTACATCAACCGGCCCACCGTGGATGGCAAGCGCGTGGTGCTGCCCAACGCATGAAAAAGGGGACGGAGGGGATTAAGTCGTTTGTGGCACAAACGACTTAATCCCCTCCGTCCCCTTTTGTTCAACCGGCCTGTTCGACCAGGTTGGCGAGCTCGTCGGCGTCGAAGCCGGCCAGCAGGCGCGCTTCGATGTTGAACGGCCCGTGCAGGTAGCCGCCGGCGTATTCCACCAGCAGCGCCTTGAAGCGCGCACGCGGCTCGACGCCGGCGCGATCGCAGTACCAGCGGTACCAGCGCGAACCGGCGGCAACGTGCGCCACTTCCTCGCGCAGGATCACTTCCAGTACGTCGGCGGTTTCACCATCACCGACATTGCGCAGCTTCTCGATCATGCCCGGTGTCACGTCCAGGCCGCGCGCTTCCAGCACGCGCGGTACCAGGGCCATGCGCGCCAGGCCGTCATGCGCGGTCTTTTCGCACATTTCCCACAGGCCGTTGTGCGCGGGGAAATCGGCGTAGTCGTGGCCATGCGCCTGCAGGCGCTCGCGCAGCAGCATGAAGTGCCGCGATTCGTCGTCGGCACAGCTGACCCAGTCGGCATGGAACGCTGGCGGCAGGCCGCGGAAGCGGTACACCGCATCCCAGGCCAGGTCGATCGCGTTGAGTTCGATGTGGGCGATGGCGTGGATGAAGGCGGCGCGTCCTTCCACGCCGCCCAGCCCGCGCCGGGGCACTTCGCGCGGATGCACCAGCACCAGCCGTGCCGGCCGGCCAGGCATGCGGATCGGTTCCGGCGGCGGCGCATCGGCAGCCACCTTCAGGCGACCGGCACGGAACGCGGCGGCATACGCCTGGGTCAACGCGACCTTGCGCAGCGGGTCGGCTTCGGCCAGGCACTGCTGCGCCGCGCGCAGCAGGTCGCCACCAACGTCGGGTACATCGACCACGCCTGGACCTCAGGCGCGGCGCTTGTGCTTGGCGTCGTCCGAACGCAGCTGCTGGATGCGCTCGAAGTAGCCCGGCTCGATACCCGTCGGGTAGTGGCCGTTGAAGCAGGACGAATCGAAGTTGCGCAGCGCCGGGTTGCCCTCGCTCACCGCCGCTTCCATGTCCTCCAGATCCTGGTAGATCAGCCAGTCGCAGCCCAGGTGGGCCTCGATCTCTTCGACGGTGCGGTTGTGCGCGACCAGCTCTTCGGCCGCCGGCATGTCGATGCCGTAGATGTTCGGGTAGCGCACCGGCGGTGCCGCGCTGGCCAGGTAGACCTTGCGCGCGCCCGCATCACGGGCCATCTGCACGATCTGCTGGCTGGTGGTGCCACGCACGATCGAGTCGTCCACCAGCAGCACCACGCGGTTGCGGAACTCCAGGTGGATCGGGTTGAGCTTGCGGCGCACCGACTTCACGCGTTCGCCCTGGCCCGGCATGATGAAGGTGCGGCCGATGTAGCGGTTCTTGATGAAGCCTTCGCGATACTTCACCCCAAGCACGTTGGAGATCTCCAGCGCGGCATCACGCGAGGTATCCGGGATCGGGATGATGGTGTCGATATCGTGGTCCGGGCGCAGGCGCAGGATCTTCTCGCCCAGCTTGATGCCCATGCGCATGCGCGCCTTGTGCACCGAGACGTTGTCGATCATCGAATCCGGACGCGCGAAGTACACGTACTCGAAGATGCACGGGGTGTGCTCGGCAGGCTCGGCGCAGATTTCCGAGAACAGCTCGCCGCGGGCGGTGATCACCAGGGCTTCGCCCGGCTGCACATCGCGCACCCGCTGGAAGCCCAGCACGTCCAGCGCGGCCGACTCGGAGGCCACGATGTACTCGTCGCCCTCGGCATGGCTGCGCTTGCCCAGCACCAACGGACGGATGCCGTGCGGGTCGCGGAAGGCCACCAGGCCCAGGCCCAGCACCACGCTGACCACCGCGTAGCCGCCCTTGCAGCGGCGGTGCACGCCAGCCACCGCGCGGATCGCGGCTTCCGGGCTCAGCTGGCGCTGCTGCTCCAGCTCATAGGCGAACACGTTCAACAGCACTTCGCTGTCCGAATCGGTGTTGACGTTGCGGCGGTCCTGCTCGAACACCTGCTGGCGCAGCGCCTCGGTGTTGATCAGGTTGCCGTTGTGGGCCAGCGCGATGCCGTACGGCGAGTTGACGTAGAACGGCTGCGCCTCGTCCATGCCTTCCGAGCCGGCCGTCGGGTAGCGCACATGGGCGATGCCGACGCTGCCTTCCAGGGTGGACATGGTACGTGCATCGAACACATCGCGGACCAGGCCGGTGGCCTTCTGCACCCGCAGGCGGCTGCCATTGGCCGTGGCGATGCCCGCGGCATCCTGGCCGCGATGCTGGAGAACGGTCAAGCCGTCATACAACTGCCCGGCGACGTTCTGGTTGCCGACGATTCCGACGATGCCACACATGGTGCGAAGTCTCCGCTGGGCTGTGCCCAGTTACAAGGAAGGTGGCCGTACCTGGCCGCGGTGGTCGCCGCGCCTGCGGTCGACATTGGCCGGATCGCCCGGCTCGATACTGTCTGGCAGTGCTGGGGCGTCCGGGCGCACTTCGGCCGGATCGTATGCGTCGCCCTGTTCCGCTTTCGCGGGCCGCAGCCATCCGCTGCCCGCCACTACCTGGTTGAGGATGCCATTATCGCCTGCCGCGCCCGGCTTTCCCAGATCGGCGCCTGCGCTCTTCCCCAGCTCCATCAATGCAGATGGGGACAGCATGTCGGTCGGCAAGGTCTTGGGCAGCAGATCGGCGCCGGGCACCTGCCAGTGCGGCAGCTTCCCGTTCATCCAGGCCACGGCCGGGTTCAGCACCGGGCGGACCGCCGAGCGCTTCCAGGACGGTTCGGCGGTCAGCGGGGTGAAGCCGGCCAGCAGCACCAGGATCGCCGCGATCAGGCCGCCACGCACGGCGCCCAGCACGCCGCCCAGCAACCGGTCCAGGCTGGTCAGCATGCTGCGATGGATCATCGCCTTGATGACCATGCCGATCACCGCGACCACGATCATCACGCCAATGCCCACGCCCAGGTAGCCGCCAACGAAATGCTCGCCGCCGGGTGCGGCCGGGGCCGCCCACCAGCGTGCCGCATCGTTGCCGAAGGCGAAGGCCGCCCACGCGGCCAGCAGCCACGACAGCGTGCCGATGACGATTCCAACAAAGCCACGCAGCATCCCGAGCAGGGTCGAGGCGGCGATCACGATCAGCAGCACCACGTCGATCATGGCGCCCCGCTCCTTCGGCGGCGCTGGCAACGGGCCTGCGCGTGGATCATGGGTGCGGTCGGACCATGCCGGCCACGCCGACCTTGGCGGCGACCTGCGCCTTCAGCTGCTCGGCGTCAGCGCGGTTGGCCACCGGTCCGACGCGGACGCGATGCAGCGTGCCCTTTTCAGTGCGTACCTGCTCGACGAAAGCACTGAAGCCGGCGGCGCGGACCTTGTCGCGCAGCGCGTTGGCATCGTTGGCCTGGCCGAACGCGCCCAACTGCACGGCGAAGCCGACGCCACTGGCCGCCGGTGCTGTCGGCGTGGCAGGGGCCGGCTTGCTGGCGGCGGCCTCCGGCTTCGGCTCGGGCTTGGCGTCCGGCTTCGGAGCCTCGGGCTTCGGTGCCGGCTTGGGCGGCTCTGGTTTGGTGGTCGCCGTCGGCGGGCTTGGCGGCAGGCTTTCGCTGCGCACCGGGTTGCTGGTGGCCGACGGCGTGGTGGCCGCGGCCGGGGTGCTGGTGGTCGGCGCCGGCGTGGCGGCAACCGCCGCACTGCTGCCTGCCGCCGCATCCAGGGTGATGACTTCTGCCTTCACATCGGCGCGGATCTTGACCGCCTGCAGGCGCGCGGCTTCGGCCTGGGCACGGTCGGCATACGGCCCGACACGCACACGCCACGCCTGGCGCCCGCTGATGGTGGTGGTTTCGGCGAAGCCTGGCAGCTGCGAGCGCTGCAGGTAGGCGATCACCGCATCGGCGTCGGCCTTGCTGCCGTAGGCGCCAAACGTGACGGCGAAGTTGCCGGCGGCAACCGCCGGAGACGTGTCCACGGTCGGCGGCGTAGCCGGCGCGGCCGTCTCCTGCAGCGGCTTGGCCTGCCCGGTCTGCAGGCCGGTGGCTCCACCGGCCGGAGCAACCAGCGGCAGCTCACGGGTTTCGAACTGGCCATCGGCCGGTGCGTCCGGCGCGGCGATCGGCACCGAGGCCACACCGCTGTCCGGCGCCGGTCCCTTGACCAGCATCGGCAGGAAAATCACGGCCAGCGCCACCAGCACGATGGCACCAATCAGACGCTGTTTCAGAGGCGTATCCACGTGAGGCGGCAACTGTCCGGAGGTTGCGGTCGATTATACGGGTGCCGGACCGGACGGCGTCGGCATTGGCTGAACGCGGATCAGGCGGCGCCCTGCAACCATTGCAGCGCGGCAGCGGCGGTATGGAAGGAGCCGAACACCAGTACGCGGTCACCGCGCCCGGCCTGGGCCAGTACCTGTGCCAGCGCCTGCTCGACAGTATCAGCGCGCTGGGCCTTGGCCGCCGCCGTACCGGCCAGGCGGGCCTGCAACTGGGCAGCACTCTGCCCGCGCGGGCCGTCCAGTCCGGCCAGGGTCCACTCGCCGACCACGTCCTGCAGCGCCTGCACAACGCCCGCCGCGTCCTTGTCCTGCAGCGCGGCGTACACCGCCAGGGTGCGCCCGGCCGACGCTTCGGCCTTCAGCGCGCGCGCCAGCTGGCCCGCCGCCTGCGGGTTGTGCCCGACATCGACACGGACCTGCACGCCGTCACGCTCGAACGCCTGCAGGCGGCCAGAGATGCGCGCCGCCGCGACACCAGCAGCCCACGCCGCACGCGGCACCGGCTTGTCCAGCGCGCGCAGCGCAGCGATGGCGGCACCCGCGTTGGCCAGCTGGATCGGGCCGGCCAGCGCCGGGGTCGGCAGTTCCATGCGCAGGCCGACATCGCGCCAGCGCCAGCGCTGGGCATCGATTGGTTCGTAGAAATAATCGCTGCCGCCGCGGATCGCGTTGGCGCCGACCAGGTAGGCACGTGCGAGCACGCTCGACGGCGGGTCGGTCTCGCCCAGGATCACCGGCTTCCAGCCACGGATGATGCCGGCCTTCTCGGTGCCGATCGCTTCGCGGTCCCCGCCCAGCCATTCGGCATGGTCGATGTCCACGGTGGTGATCACCGCCACGTCAGCGTCGACGATGTTGACCGCATCCAGGCGACCGCCCAGGCCCACTTCCAGCACCGCCAGGTCCAGCCCGGCGTCGGCGAACAGCTGCAGCGCGGCCAGCGTGCCGTACTCGAAATAGGTCAGCGTGATATCGCCACGCGCGGCCTCGATGGTGTTGAAGGCGGCGACCAGCGCCGCATCCTCCACATCGTGGCCGTCGATGCGCACGCGCTCGTTGTAGCGCAGCAGGTGCGGCGAGGTGTACGCGCCGACCTTCCAGCCGGCAGCACGCGCGATGGCTTCGATGAAGGCCACGGTGGAGCCCTTGCCGTTGGTGCCACCGACCACGATGGTGCGCTGGGCCGGCGCCCCCAGGCCCATCGCCGTGGCCACGGCGCGCACGCGCTCCAGGCCCATGTCGATGGTCGCCGGGTGCTGGCGTTCAATGTAGTCCAGCCAGTCGGCCAGGGTGGTCGGGGTGTTCGTCACGGCAGCGGTTCCAGCAGAAGCAGTTGATGCGAGGGGATGGATCAGAGTGCGCGGTGCTTGGCTTCGCCGAAGAACGGCGTGTGGTGGGCACAGTCGTTCAGACGCACCACTTCCAGGCTGTCCAGGTCGGCGCCTTCGAGCAGGTTGAGCGTGGTCGGCGCCTGGCGGAAGGTCCACAGGCGGGAGATCGGCAGGCCCAGCACCTTGCACAGGATCACGCGGTTGACCGCGTCATGGGCGACCACCAGCAGGGTGTCGTGCTCGCCGAGGCCTTCGGTGGCGCGGGCCAGGCCGCGCCAACTGCGCTCCAGCACCAGGCGCAGCGATTCACCGCCGGGCATCAGTACGGTGTCCGGCTCCTCGCGCCACGCCTTCAGGCGCGACGGGTCCTTTTCGTTGATTTCGCTGGCCAGCAGGCCTTCCCACTCGCCGTGGGCGATTTCCTGCAGCTCCGGCTCGGTCAGCAACATGTCGGCACGGGCGGCACCGAGTGCCAGCTGCGCGGTGCGCTGCGCGCGTGACAGCGGCGAGGCGACGGCACGGGTGATGTCCACCGAGGCCAAGCGGGCGCCCAGGGCCTGGGCCTGGGCTTCACCGATCGGCGAAAGCGGGATGTCGATCTGGCCCTGGTAGCGGCCTTCGGCGTTCCACGGCGTTTCGCCGTGGCGGGCAAGCAGGATGCGCATGCGTGCAAGGGGTCCTGGGGGGAGGAGGTTCCGCGTTTCGTTCACATCCTGTGAAGTGCGCGGAACAGGGATGATACCCGTTCGGCGCACCGGGCCGTGCCGGGCATGAAAAAACCCCGCGACGTGGATCGCGGGGTTTTGGAAACTCCGGCTATCTGGTCGGGGTTGCCGGCCAGCGGCCGGCACTACCGCAACGGGTTTATTTCGCCAGGTTCAGTTCCTTCAGCAGCGCCGGCGCCGGCGCCACTTCCTGCATGATCCACTGCATGTAGCGGCTGTCGACCGCGATCATGCGGGTCATCACCGGGTCGAACACCCAGTTGGAGCTGACCGATTCCCAGTTGCCGTCGAAGGCCAGGCCGACCAGCTTGCCGTTGGCGTCCAGCACCGGCGAACCCGAGTTGCCACCGGTGATGTCCAGGTTGGACAGGAAGTTCACCGGCACCGAGCCCACGCGCTTGTCTTCCAGGCCGCCGTAGCGCTTGGCCTTGACCGCGTCGAGCAGGGCCTTGGGCGCATCGAACGGATCGACGCCGGTGTCCTTGGCGACGATGCCCTCCAGCGTGGTGAACGGGGTGTAGGCCACGCCGTCCCTGGGCTCATAGCCCATCACGTTGCCGAAAGTGATGCGCAGCGACAGGTTGGCATCCGGGTACACGAACTCGCCCTGGCTCTTCTTGTAGTCAGCCAGTGCCTGCAGGTACAGCGGACGTGCGGTCAGCGACTCGCCTTCGCGGATCTTCTTCTGCTCTTCCTGCTTCAGCAGCGACGGCATGATCGCCACCGCGTACTGGATGGCCGGATCGGTGCTGGCTTCGAACGCGGCGCGGTCGGCCTTGAACCACTTCAGGCGTGCATCCAGGCTGCCCAGCTCAGTGCCCGACAGCTTGCTCACCAGTGCCTTGACCGCGCTGGCATCGCTGCCGCCCAGCCAGGTGTTCAGCACGTCGTTGTTGCGCTGCGCGGCCGGCAGGGCGACGTACTGGTCCAGCCAGTAGGTCTGCAGCTGCTGGTCCATCTTCGCCACATAGCGGCGATCCATCTGCTTCAGGCCGCCTTCCAGGGTCGGCAGGTCGCGCTGCTGGTAGCCGACCTCGCGCTCGGCGTCCGGCTTGGTGCGCTCGATCGACAGGCGGTACAGGCCGATGGCGGCGTTGACCGCCGAGGTGTTGTTGAACTGGCCGACGAACAGATCGCGCTCGCGGGTCGCCTTGCTGGTATCCAGGTGCTTGACCAGCTGCGCGTGCGCTGCCAGGGCCGGCTTGCCGGCGGCGCCCTGCTTCTTCAGCCAGGCCAGCACGGCGGCTTCTTCAGCCTGCTTCTGGCCAGCAGCGTCGATGCGCTTGAAGCCTTCCAGCTGGCCGGCGTAGTTCTTGGCCACGTTGTTCATGCTGGCCGCGGTGGCGGCGTACTTCACCTTGACGTCGGCGTCGGCCTTGCCCGCCTCATCGATCATCTTCAACACTGCGTTGTAGTGCCTGGCGATGGTCGGGTAGGTCCAGCTGGCGGTTTCGTTGAACTCACCGGCCAGCGCGTAGCGGTTGGTGCGGCCCGGATAGCCTGCCACCATCACGAAGTCACCGGCGCCCAGCGGCTGGTCGGTGAACTTCAGGAAGTGCTTGGGCTGGTACGGCACGTTGTCGGCCGAGAATGCGGCCGGCTTGCCGTCCTTGCCGACGTAGGCGCGGTAGAACGAGAAGTCGCCGGTGTGGCGCGGCCACATCCAGTTGTCGACGTCGCCGCCGTACTTGCCGACGCTGCCCGGGGGCGCGTAGACCAGGCGCACGTCCTTGATTTCCATGTTGCGGAACAGTCGGTAGGTGTTGCCGCCGGAGAAGGTGTACAGGCGGCAGCGGAAGCCGTCCTCGGCTTCACACGCGGCGACCTGGGCCTTGTCGAAGGCGTCCAGCGCACGGCTGCGGGCCAGCGGGTCGTTGCCGGCGGCGGCAATGGCGGCCTTGGCCTGGGCGGTGACGTCGGTGATCTGGTCGAGCACGTAGACGCGGGCGTTCGGGCCGGCGCTCAGTTCATCGCTGTGCTTCGGCGCGTTGAAGCCGTCCTTGATCAGGTTCTTCTCGGCGGTCGAATTCAGCTGGATCGCACCGTAGGCGCAGTGGTGGTTGGTAACCACCAGGCCCTGCGGCGACACGAAGCTGGCGGTGCAGCCGCCGAGGGCGACGACCGCGCCCATCGGGTCGCCGGTGAGGTTGGACAGCTGCTCCGGGGACAGCTTCAGGCCGGCCTTCTGCAACGGACCGGCGATTTCCGGCAGCTGCTGCGGCACCCACATGCCTTCAGCGGCATGGGCGACCTGGGCCAGCCCGAGGCTGGCGACGATGGAGAATGCAAGCAGGTTCGAGCGCATGGAGCAGCCCCTGGTAGTGGAACCCTCGATTGTAGCCCGCCGCCCTGCCCCGGCCCGAACCCCGGAAGTCATGGGCCTACTTCTTGCTCTGCCATGCGCACATCGGCCGCGCACATGGAATCGTCCAGAGGAGGCGTGGTCACCCTGGCCGGGACCGTTGGCGCCATGGGCCGGGCGCATGCGACTGGCGGGTTGGGCAGGACGCCCAACCCCGGTCTTGCCGTGTGCGCAGGATAGCGCGCACGAGCAAGGCGCCATCGAGCACCATGGATGGGCTTTTGCGTGTCCCGGCCAGGGTGACCACGCCCCCTCCCCAGGAATCAAGGAGGCGCTGCTGTTTGCAGCACGTTCGAAACGCCCGTCGGCGCACGCCTTTCGTTCCGCCATTGCACCCGCAGCGCAACATGGGAAATCCGCGCGGCACCCTATAATCCGCGCTTTCCCCCTGATGAGTTCCACCCCGATGGCGCAGCAAACGATGAAGGCCCTGGTCAAGCGCGAAGCGGCCAAGGGCATCTGGCTGGAAGAAGTTCCGGTGCCGACCCCAGGCCCGAACGAGGTCCTGATCAAGCTGGAAAAGACCGCGATCTGCGGCACCGACCTGCACATCTACCTGTGGGACGAGTGGAGCCAGCGCACCATCAAGCCGGGCCTGACCATCGGCCATGAGTTCGTCGGCCGCATTGCCGCGCTCGGTTCGGCGGTGACCGGCTATGAGATCGGCCAGCGCGTCTCGGCCGAAGGTCACATCGTCTGCGGCCATTGCCGCAACTGCCGTGGCGGCCGCCCGCACCTGTGCCCGAACACCGTCGGCATCGGCGTCAACGTCAACGGCGCCTTCGCCGAATACATGGTGATGCCGGCCAGCAACCTGTGGCCGATTCCGGACCAGATCCCGTCGGAACTGGCCGCGTTCTTCGACCCGTACGGCAACGCCGCACACTGCGCGCTGGAATTCGACGTGATCGGCGAAGACGTGCTGATCACCGGCGCCGGTCCGATCGGCATCATCGCCGCCGGCATCTGCAAGCACATCGGTGCGCGCAACGTGGTGGTGACCGACGTCAACGACTTCCGCCTGAAGCTGGCCGCCGACATGGGCGCCACCCGCGTGGTCAACGTCGCCAACCAGTCGCTGAAGGACGTGATGAAGGAGCTGCACATGGAGGGCTTCGACGTGGGCCTGGAAATGAGCGGCAACCCGCGCGCGTTCAACGACATGCTCGACTGCATGTACCACGGCGGCAAGATCGCCATGCTCGGCATCATGCCCAAGGGCGCCGGCTGCGACTGGGACAAGATCATCTTCAAGGGCCTGACCGTGCAGGGCATCTACGGCCGCAAGATGTACGAGACCTGGTACAAGATGACCCAGCTGGTGCTGTCCGGCTTCCCGCTCGGCAAGGTGATGACCCACCAGCTGCCGATCGACGAGTTCCAGAAGGGCTTCGACCTGATGGAAGAAGGCAAGGCCGGCAAGGTCGTGCTCAGCTGGAACTGACCCGAAGGGTCAATTCCCCCGCATGTTTCCTTATCCCCGCGCCTTTGGCGCGCCCCCTTGAACAACAAGGGGGCTCTTCCCCAGATGGGATCAAGAACACAGCGGAACTGAAAAAGGCGCCCGATGGGCGCCTTTTTCGCAATGCGTGCCAGGCAAGCTTGGCACCTACCGTAACGCCTGCGGCGTTACTTGCCCACGGCCACGGTCAGCAGCACCCGGCTGTGGGCCAGCTTGCCCGAGTTCTCGCGTCCATTGCCGTCGGTGCCGTAGTAGCCCAGGCCGACGTTGAACAGGCCGAACTGGCGGCTGACGCCGACGTTCCAGTCGGTATAGTCTTTGGCGATGCCGTCCTCGAAGGTGCTGCGACCGACGTTGGCATTCAGCGTGAAGTCCTTCGGCAGGCCCCAGCTGCCGCCCAAGCCGTAGTACCAGCCATCGGTGCCGCTGTTCCACTGGTCGTTGGTGTAGGCCACGGTCAGCTTGTAGGTGTCGTCAAGCGTGGTGGTGGTCACCAGCTCGTTGTAGTTCTGGTGGCTGGCACCGAGGTAGGTGTAGCGGTTCAGCAGCACGTCGAAGTTGACGCGCGAAGTGACGTCCACGCCGTAGCCGATCTGGTAGTCGATCTCGGTGTTCGGATCGCCCGGGCCGAAGTCCACGCCCGAACCCCAGACACCGGCATACAGGCCCACCGGCGAGGTGTAGGTGAAGCCCGCCTGCAGGGTCGGCTTCTCGTCGGTCTGCGACACGCCACGGAACAGGTAGTCGGAAACGGCGGTGACATTCCAGCTGTACGGCGATTCGTTCTCCTGCGCGCTGGCGGCGAACGGGGCGGCCAGGGTCAGGGCAGCGGCAATGGCGAGGCAGGCACGGGCGTGCTTCATGAGCGTCTCCGGTGGGGGCGGTGGCGTGGCGTGGAAGGCGGGAGCGGCCGGAGCGCGACAGCTCCGGTTCACGAATTCTTAACCACTTTGCTATTGCGATGCAACATGCGCTGCCCATGGCGATGCCCCATCCAGCCCGGTTGATGACCGGCGATGCCCGGTAGAATCAGCGGTTTCCCGTTCAGAGCCGTGCCCACGCCATGACCGACGTCTCCTCCGCCCTGACCCGCCACTACGCCGAGGAACTGGACGCCATCCGCGCCCAGGGCCTGTTCAAGTCCGAGCGGATCATCACCAGCCCGCAATCGGCCGAGATCACCCTCGACGACGGCCGCAAGGTGCTGAACTTCTGTGCCAACAACTACCTGGGCCTGGCCGACCATCCGGACCTGATCCAGGCCGCCAAGGACGCACTGGATACCCACGGCTTCGGCATGGCCTCGGTGCGCTTCATCTGCGGCACCCAGGACCTGCACAAGCAGCTGGAGAAGCAGATCGCCGATTTCTTCGGCAAGCAGGACACCATCCTGTACGCGGCCTGCTTCGATGCCAACGGTGGCCTGTTCGAGCCGCTGCTCGGCGAGAACGACGCGATCATTTCCGACGCGCTGAACCATGCTTCGATCATCGACGGCGTGCGCCTGTGCAAGGCCAAGCGCTTCCGCTACGCCAACTGCGACATGGCCGATCTGGAAGCGCAGCTGCAGGCCGCCGATGCCGCAGGCTGCAAGACCAAGCTGATCACCACCGATGGCGTATTCTCGATGGACGGCTTCATCGCGCCGCTGGACGAGATCACCGCGCTGGCGAAGAAGTACAACGCGCTGGTACACATCGACGAATGCCACGCCACCGGCTTCCTTGGCGCTACCGGCCGTGGTTCGGCCGAGGTCAAGGGCGTGCTGGAGAAGATCGACATCATCACCGGCACTCTGGGCAAGGCCATGGGCGGCGCGCTGGGCGGCTTCACCTGCGCCAGCGCCGAGGTGATCGAACTGCTGCGCCAGCGCTCGCGCCCGTACCTGTTCTCCAACTCGCTGCCGCCGCATGTGGTGGCCGCCGGCATCAAGGCGTTCGAAATGCTGGCTGCCGCTGACGACCTTCGCAGCACGCTGGCCGAGAACACCGCCTACTTCCGCGAGAAGATGACCGCCGCCGGTTTCGACGTGAAGCCGGGCGTGCATCCGATCAGCCCGGTAATGCTGTATGACGCACCGTTGGCGCAGAAATTCGCCGAGCGCCTGCTGGAAGAAGGCATCTACGCGATCGGCTTCTTCTTCCCGGTGGTGCCCAAGGGCCAGGCCCGCATCCGGACCCAGATCAGCGCCGCGCACAGCCGCGAGCACCTGGATCGCGCGATCGATGCGTTCACCCGCATTGGTGTCGAACTGGGCGTGGTCAAGGGCTGATCATGCCGGGGTCGGATCCCTTTCCTGCGGAAAAGGCCCTGACCCCGCTGGTCAAAGCGTGCCGACCAAGGTCGGCACCTACCGGGCTGGATGGCTGCCGACCACGGTCGGCACCTACCGGGCTGGATGGCTGCCGACCACGGTCGGCACCCGCCGTGGCCTGAGGGCGTGCCGGCCAGGGTCGGCACCGCCAGGCGTCACTTCTTTTTCTTCTTGCCCTTCGGCTCTTCCTTGCTGGCCACCACTACCGGCTTGGCGGCGGCGTCCTGGCCGTTGCCCTTGGCAACGCGGATGCCGTTGGCCTTCATCCAGGCATCGAACTCATCGGCGGTCATCTTCTTGTCGCCGTTGCTCATCAGGAAGCGGTAACTGCCGCGACCATCCAGCTCCGGGGTCTTCACTTCCACCACCGGGGTCTCGGCAGGCGTTTCCGCCTTGGCCACCTTCTTGTGGCCGCCACAGGCGGCCAGCAGCACCATCGGCAGCAGCAGGCCTGCGCAGCGCAGGGTTTGGTTGAGGGTCGGGTGGTACATGGGCAGGCTCCGTTCGGGAAATTCAGCAACCAGGCGCCCCCTACGCCTGGAACGGTGGCCGGCGACTGCCGGCCGCGGGCGATGATCAGCCCGGTGCATCGGCCCCCAGCCGCTGCTGGTCGCTGACCTCCAGCACCCGCCATTGCCCCTTGCCGAGATCGCCGAGCAGCAGCCCACCGATCGCGACCCGGACCAGGCGCAGCACCTGCAGGTCGAAGGCCGCCAACAGGCGGCGGATATGGCGGTTGCGTCCCTCGTCGAGGACCACCTCCAGCCATGCGGTCTTGTCGCCACTGCGCAGTACGCGCACGGCCTGGGCGACGAGGAACTCGCCCTCGTCCTCGACACCGGCGCGCAGCGCGGCCAGGGTGTCCTCATCGGGAAGACGATCCACCTGCACGTGATAGGTCTTCTGCGGGCCGGTCTCCGGATCGGTCAGGCGCGCCGCCCACTGCGGATCATTGCTGAACAACAACAGCCCTTCGCTGGCCTTGTCCAGGCGCCCGACCGGCGCGATCCACGGCAGGCCGGCACCATCGAAGCAGCGATACACCGTGTCGCGACCACGCTCGTCCTGCGCCGTGGTCACCACGCCGCGCGGCTTGTTGAGCACCAGGTACAGCCGCTGCGGCGCATCCATCGGCCGGCCATCGACTTCGATCGGCGGGTGCGGACTGGCAATCGGGAACTCGGGATCACGGATGATGCGGCCGGACACGCGCACGCGGCCCTCGGCAATCCAGCGCGCGGCCTCGCTGCGTGAGCACACGCCGGCCTTGGACAGCACGCGCGCCAGGCCATGGCGCACGCCATTGGAGACATCCGGAACCGCACGCCCACGCGATGCGTGGGAGCGGGCAGCGGGGGCAGCAGGTGGGCGGCGCGTGCGCAAGCCTCTGCTCCCCGCCGCGCTTACTTCTTGTCGACCGGCTTGGTCTCAGCCGGTGCTTCGGCCGCAGCCGGAGTGGCGGCCGGAGCCGGACGCGCCTTGACCACACGCACGCCACGCGCCTTCATCCAGGCGTCGAACTCTTCGGCGGTCATGCGCTTGCCGTTCTGGCTCATGTCGAAGCGCCAGGGCGTGTTGTCGAATTCGGTCTGCGGCTTGTAGGCCGCCGGATCGTTCGGCTTCACCGCCGGTGCGCTCGGAATGGCCTTGGCGATGTTCTGGCACCCATCGATGCGCAGGCGCTGCAGCACCTGGTCCAGCGACTGCGACGGATCGTAGTTGCTGCTCAGCACGCCGGCCGGCATGCCCAGCTGGTTGCCACGGATGTAGAGCTCGTCGGCCACCGGCGCGATGGTCGTGGCCGGCAACGGCAGCGGCGAGGCGCTGGTGTTGACCGAGCAATCGACCGCAGCGTGGGCGGCGGGAACCAGGGCCAGCGCCAGGAAGGCGGCCGATGCAGAGCGCAGCATGAAGGGCATCCAGGAAAGGAAGTGACGCGGCGAGTTTAGCAATGCCGCGACAGCTTTCAAGCGCCACTTTCAATGAATACGGCAACTCATTGGTTTTATGGGCAAAATCCCGACGAACGGTTACTCCCGCGCCTGAAACGCCGGGTTCCGGACCGCAGAAACAACAAGACCCGGCCGAAGCCGGGTCCTGCTGTGTCCTACTGGCAGAGCGTCAGAACTTAGTTCTGGACGTTCAGCTCGGTACGACGGTTCTTGGCGCGACCTTCCGGGTTGTCCGAACCATCCGGGTTGGTGTTCGGAGCAATCGGACGGCTCTCGCCGTAGCCGATCGGGCCGACCAGGCGACCGGCGTCGACGCCGTTCTTGGTCAGGTAGTTGTACACGGCGGTGGCGCGACGCTCCGACAGCTTCTGGTTGTAAGCGTCGGTACCCTTCGAGTCGGTGTGACCGGCAACTTCAACGCGCAGATCCGGGTAACGCTTCAGGATCTCGGTGGCTTCGCTCAGGATCGCCACGGCGTCCGGACGCAGGTTCGACTTGTCGAAGTCGAAGTTGACGCCCTTCAGGTCGATGGAGACCGGAACCGGGCAACCGTCCGGACCGATGGTCTGACCCGGCTGCGAGTTCGGGCACTTGTCGTCGCAGTTGTTGACGCCGTCACCGTCGTCATCCAGGTCGGCGCAGCTCGGGGCAACCGGAGCCGGAGCCGGAGCAGCCGCGACCGGAGCCGGGCCCAGCGGGATCACGACGCCGACCGAAGCCAGCACGTCGCCGAACCAGCTCTCGTCCTTGGCGGCGATGCTCTGGTCGTCGAAGTCAGCGCGGTAGGCCACTTCGGCGCGGACAGCAACACGCTTCTCGAAGGTGGTCTGCAGGCCGACGCCCAGCTTGGCGGCAACGTTGCCGTCCTTACGCTGGCGCGGACCGTTGTTGTCGATTGCAGCGTACTCTTCTTCCGACTTCTGGTAGCCCAGGCCACCGACGATGTACGGGTTCCAGCCGCGGCCTTCCTTGATGAAGTGGCGACGCAGGTCCAGCGAGACGCCGTACTGCGACCAGTTCAGGTCCTGGTTGCTGTCGAAGTTCGGGTTCTGGTAGTTCAGTTCACCGTCCAGCGACCAGTTCGGGCTGATGAACTTACCCAGGCCCAGGGTCACGAACGGAGCGTCATTGGTCAGACGGTCGCTGTCCTGGAAGTTGAAGCCGGCCGAACCGGTCAGGTACCAGCGGTCATCGAACTCCTGCGCCGAAGCTGCCTGGGCGAAAGCCAGGCCGCCCAGCAGCGCGGCAGTAAGGATCTTCTTGTTCATTGAGTACAGCTCCTATTTCGGGGGTATGAAACCGGTAGAGGCATGGGCCAGCACTAGTGCGTCGATGTACGACAGCCGATTCAGCACGCCACCGCCGCGAACATTATGCTCAGGCGGGTGAAGGCCATGTTAACAGTCCCGTAACATGTGAAGTGTTGCGCCCGACCGTCGACCGGTCCGACGTTGAAACCCTATACAGGATGATGAAAATCCGCAAGACCCACACGCTGCAAGGGTTTGACGGGGTTTAAGCGCGAAAACCGACATACTGCGCAGCACATTGCATCGCACGGTTCAGCAGGTTTGCGGAAACGTGAGGAACCTTATGATGGGATCACGAACCCAGCCGGAGCCGTGATGAAAGCCGTCGCCCTGAGTCGTGAATACGCACCTGCCCTGCGTGATGTCCTGCTGCCGCCGCCGCTGCCTCCTCGCGGCCGCGATCTGCTGGTGCGGATCGAAGCGGTATCGGTCAACCCCGTCGATGGCAAGCAGCGGGCCGCTACCGATCCGGCCACCCTTGAGGTTCCCCGGGTGCTCGGCTGGGACGCCGCCGGTGTGGTCGAAGCCATCGGTGACGAGGCCAGCCTGTTCGCCTCCGGTGACGAGGTCTACTTCGCCGGTGACGTTACCCGGCCGGGCTGCAACGCCCAGTACCAGTGGGTGGACGAGCGCCTGGTCGCCCGCAAGCCGAGCACGCTCGATTTCGCCGAAGCCGCCGCACTACCCCTGACCACGCTGACCGCCTGGGAGCTGTTGTTCCAGCGCATGCCGCTGCACCTGGATGATCGCCGCCATGGCGGCCAGCACCTGCTGGTGATCGGCGGTGCGGGAGGCGTGGGCTCGATGGCGATCCAGCTGGCCCGCCATGCCGGCTTCGAGGTGATCGCCACCGCCTCGCGCGAGGCCTCGATCGACTGGTGCCGGCAGATGGGGGCCACGCATGTGATCGACCATCGGCAGCCGCTGCAGCCCCAGCTGCAGGCACTGGGCATCGACGCAGTGCAGGTGGCGCTCAACCTGGCCGACACCGATCACTACTGGGACGAACTGGGCCAGCTGCTGGCACCACAGGGCCATGTCGGCCTGATCGTGGAGCCGCGTGGCGCACTGCGCATCGGCGATCCGTACAAGGCCAAATGCATCGGCATCCATTGGGAGTTCATGTTCGCGCGCTCGCGCTTCGCCACCGCCGACTGCATCGAACAGCATCGCATCCTCAGCCGCGCCGCCAGCATGATCGATGCCGGCCAGCTGCGTGGCACGCTCCGTGAAACGCTGGGCACGATCAATGCGGCCAACCTGGACATCGCGCATCAGCGCCTGGCCAGCGGGCACACGGTGGGCAAGCTGGCGCTGGTGGGCTGGGACAACTGACGCCGTGATGTAGGCCGAGCCCACGCCAGGCTGCTACGCCTGCCGCCACCAGCAGAGCACGGGCGCGGCCCTGCTCAACCGCCCGCCTGCAGGATCGGCGCTGCCTGTACCAGCGGATTGGCTGGGATCTGTATCTATGGGCTCAAGGAAATCAGGGATACGGTGGAAACAGATCTCCCCTCCCCCGAGCCCACCATGCCTACCGCCCTGCCCCTGCGCCTGCTGCAACTGATCACCGGCCTGTTCCTGTATGGCTTCGGTGCCTCGCTGATGATCCGTGCCGCCATCGGCGTGGCGCCCTGGGACGTGCTGTCGCAGGGCATCGCCGCACAGACGCCGCTGTCCTTCGGGCTGGCGACCAATGTCATCGGCGCACTGGTGCTGTTGCTGTGGTGGCCACTGCGCCAGAAGCCGGGCGTCGGCACGGTGCTCAACGTGATGCTGATCGGTCCCTCCGCACAGTTCGGGTTGTGGCTGCTGCCACCGGCCATCGGCGTGGGCTGGCAGCTGGCGATGTTCTGTGCAGGCATGCTGCTGGTCGCGCTGGCCACCGGCCTGTACATCGGCGCCCGCCTCGGCCCGGGACCGCGCGATGGCTTGATGACTGGCCTGCATGCCCGCACCGGTTGGCCGATCTGGAAGGTGCGCAGCCTGATCGAAGGCAGCGTATTGCTGCTGGGCTGGTGGCTGGGCGGCAATGTCGGCCTCGGCACCCTTGCCTTCGCCCTGCTGATCGGCCCGCTGTGCGGCGTCACGCTGGGCTGGTTCGGGATCGGCCGCCCCCCGGTCGTACCCGCCGCTGCCCGGCAGCCGCAATCGCCCTGAGCTTCCCCGTATGCCGGCCAGCGGCCGGCACTACCGCCCCCGGAGTTCGGGGGCAGCGCCGGCGCCATCCAGCGGCCCTTGCCCCGGCCGCCGTTTCGCGGCACGCTTCGCGCTTCCGTACGCAAGCGTATCGACCATGTCGCCAGCCAACGAAAGCGCCTATCCCCATCTGTTCGCCCCGCTGGACCTGGGCTTCACCCAACTGCGCAACCGCGTATTGATGGGCTCGATGCACACCGGCCTGGAGGATCGCGCCCGCGACTTCCCGCGGCTGGCGGCGTACTTCGCCGAGCGCGCCGAGGGCGGCGTCGGCCTGATCGTCACCGGCGGCTTCGCACCGAATGTGGTCGGCTGGCTGAAGCCGTTCGGCGGCAAGCTGTCCTGGCCCTGGGAAGTGCGGCCGCACCGCCAGCTCACCGCCGCCGCGCACCAGCACGGCGCGAAGATCTGCCTGCAGCTGCTGCATGCAGGCCGTTACGCCTATCACCCGTTGTCGGTGGCACCGTCGAAGCTGAAGGCACCGATCAACCCGTTCACCCCGCGCGCGTTGTCGGCCAGCGGCGTCGACCGGCATATCGCCGATTACGCACGCAGCGCCAAGCTGGCCCGCGAGGCCGGCTACGACGGCGTGGAAGTGATGGGTTCGGAGGGCTACCTCATCAACGAATTCATCGCCCCGCGCACCAACAAGCGCACCGATGCCTGGGGCGGCGACGCGCGCCAACGCATGCGCTTCGCGGTCGAGATCGTACGCCGCATCCGCGAGGCCTGCGGCCCGGACTTCATCATCATCTATCGCCTGTCGCTGGTGGATCTGGTCGACGACGGCAGCAGCTGGGAAGAAATCGTGCAGCAGGCGCAGGCCATCGAGGCGGCCGGCGCAACGATCATCAATTCCGGCATCGGCTGGCACGAAGCGCGCATTCCGACCATCGCCACCTCGGTGCCGCGTGCTGCCTTCGCCGGGGTCACCGCTAAGCTCAAGCCGCATGTGAAGGTGCCGCTGGTGGCGACCAACCGCATCAACATGCCCGACGTCGCCGAGCGCATCCTCGCCGCTGGCGGCGCCGACATGGTGTCGCTGGCACGCCCGCTGCTGGCCGACCCGCAGTGGCCGAACAAGGCCCGTGCCGGCCGCGCGGAGGCGATCAACACCTGCATCGCCTGCAACCAGGCCTGCCTGGACCACGTGTTCGAGAACAAGCTGGCCAGCTGCCTGGTCAATCCGCGCGCCGCGCACGAGACCGAGCTGGTCTATCACCCCACCGCCACGCCGAAGAAGGTAGCCGTGGTCGGTGCCGGCCCCGCCGGCCTGGCCTGTGCCACCGTCGCTGCCCAGCGTGGCCACCAGGTCACCCTGTTCGACGCCAATGATGAGATCGGCGGCCAGTTCAACGTGGCCAAGCGCATCCCCGGCAAGGAAGAGTTCCACGAGACCCTGCGCTACTTCCGCCACAAACTGGCCGAAACCGGTGTGCAGCTGCGCCTCGGCACTCGCGCCGATGCCGCCCAGCTGACCGGCTTCGACGAGGTGGTGCTGGCCACCGGCATCACCCCGCGCAAGGTCGATTTCCCCGGTGCCGACCACGCCAGGGTGGTCAGCTACCTGGACGTGCTGCTGGGCCGGGTCGAAGTGGGCGCCAGTGCGGCGATCATCGGCGCCGGCGGCATCGGCTTCGATGTCGGCGAATTCCTCAGTCACGCCGGCGAGTCCCCCTCCCTCGACCCGCAGCGCTGGATGGCCGAATGGGGCGTGGACAGCACCTTCGAGGCCCGCGGCTCACTGGCCAGGCCGGAGGTTGAAACCTCGCCGCGCCGGCTGTGGCTGCTGCAGCGCAGCCCGGGCAAGCCCGGCGCGCGCCTGGGCAAGACCACCGGCTGGATCCATCGCGCCACGCTGAAGGCCAAGGGCGTGCGCATGCTCGGTGGCGTCGAGTACCTCGGCGTGGACGACGCGGGCCTGCGCATCCGCGTGGACGGCAGCGAACAGCTGCTGCCGGTCGACCATGTGGTGATCTGCGCCGGGCAGGAACCCAACCGCGCGCTGCAGGCCGAACTGCAGGCGGCCGGCATCAACGCGCAGCTGATCGGCGGTGCCGACGTGGCCGCAGAACTCGACGCCAAGCGCGCCATCGACCAGGGCAGCCGGGTTGCCGCCGGGCTCTGATGAGCGCCTGAATGGGGGGCGGAATGTGATTTCCGTCACCCTCATTGAACCTGAATGTCAAGCCGAGCGGTTCACGATGCGTTCGGCTACGCCCCCCTACCTTGCGCCATCTTTCCGCTCACCAGCCAGTTTCCGGTGAGCCGGCGCAGCCCCGCGATCGGTACTGGTCGTTTCTTTTGGGGCTGCCCAACGGGGCGGCCCCGATGGCCGCCTCCCCATGACGCCAAGTCGTACCCCGCCTCCTGTCGCCCTGCGGCCGGAACCGGAGGGTGCGACCCATACGGAGCAAGGAGTTATATGAAACTGGCCTGGATTCTCTGGCTGTCGCAGTTGTTGCCGCAGCCGGCCGCTGATTCACTGTGTTTGAGCACCACCGTTTACCTGGAAGCCCGCGACCAGACCCTGCGCGGCCAGCAGGCCGTCGCCGAGGTCGCACTGCGCCGTCTCGACAGTGGCCTGTGGGGCGACTCGATGTGCCAGGTGGTCACCGCGCGCAAGCAGTTCGCACCGACCATCGTCTCCCCCGGCACCCAGTTGGGCAACGACGCGGCCTGGAGCGAGGCAATGAACGTGGCCTTCGACGCCGAGCGCAACTGGGCGCTGCCGGCCGGCGAGCGCCGCGAGATCGTGCCCGGTGCCAGCCACTTCGCCGCGCTGTCCATCGCCAGCCCGAACTGGCGCAATGCCTACCAGGTGGCCACCATCGGCGATCACACCTTCTATAAGGTGCAGAACCTCAAGCCGCGGCAGTCGTAACGATCCGTGCCGGCGGCAGCGTTGCCGCCTGCCGGCAGGCTCTGGGATAGTGGGCGTTTCCCGCCCGCATCACCTGGAGTTCCCATGAAGCTGTACAGCAAGCCCGGTGCCTGTTCCACCGCCGACCACATCGCCCTGCAGTGGACCGGCCAGCCGTTCGAGGTTGAACTGCTGAACAAGGACACCCTGAAGGGTCCGGAATTCCTCAAGATCAATCCGGCCGGTGCGGTGCCCGCGCTGGTCGACGGCGACTTCGTGCTGCTGCAGAACGCCGCGATCATGGGCTATATCGCCGACAGCTTCCCGCAGGCCGGCCTCGGCGGTGACGGCAGCCCGCGCCAGCGCGCCGAAGCCACCCGCTGGCTGGCGTTCGTCAATTCCGACGTGCACCCGGCCTTCTCGCCGCTGTTCGCGCCGGGCAAGTTCATTGCCGACGAAGGCCAGTACGACGCGATCCGCGCCGCCGCGCACAAGCGCCTGCGTGGCCTGTTCGAGACCGCCGACAGGCAGCTGACCGACAAGCCCTGGCTGGCCGGCTTCCGCAGCTTCGCCGACCCGTACTTCTACATCACCCTGCGCTGGGCCGCCGGCACCAAGGTCGACCTGTCGGGCCTGGACAATCTGGCCGCCTACAAGGCACGCATGGATGCCGATGCCGGCGTGCAGGCCGCGCTGAAGGCCGAAGGCCTGGCCTGACCTTGGTCAGGGGTCAGAGCCGTTCGCGTGGCGGACGGATCTGACCCCACCGGCCACCAGACGGGGTCGGATCCGCCTGCGCAGCAGGCGGCTCCGACCCCTCGATATCATTCGCGCGATCAGCCGATCTGGCGGATCACTTCCCCCTTGGCATCGCGCAGGTAGGTCGGCACCACTTCGATGCGCAGCGCCCCCGCCACCGGGTAAACCCCGCGCTCGGCGCGCACCCCTGCCAGGGCCTGCAGGCCCGCCTCGTCCAGTGACCAGCGCGCGCTGTCGGCGGATACGTCCGCCGCTTCACCGCCCCCATGCGCGATGAACTCCCACTGCCGCTCGCGGCTGGCCAGTTCCAGCGATTTGCCGTGGCGCAGGCGCAGCGGCAACAGTTCGCACACGCTGGCGACCTGACCGGCGCCGAGCACCAGCGTGGTGACGCCCGCCTCCTGCCGCCAGTCCAGGGTCTCGATGAACAGCATGCCGGTGCTGGAACCCTCGCGTTCGCTGCCGGCCTGCACCCGCTGTGCCAGCGCAGGGTCCTCCAGCAGGTTGTCGCGATGCAGATCGCTGATCCACAGCGGCATCGCCGGCAGCAGCGCCTGCAGCACGCCACGCGTCGACCAGCGCTTGACCGCCTCCATCTCCTCATCGGTCAATCCGACCAACTGCAGGAACTGCAGATGGCCGTTGGCCGTGTCCCGCGCCGGCAACTGCGGGTCCGCAATGAAGGCCAGATGGCACAGCCGCGTGCCGGTCTCCAGCGCGATCGGACCGTTGGCGTTGAGGTGATGGCCATCCTCGAACACGTTGCCACTGCCGAACACGTAGCGCGCCAGGTTCTGCAGCAGGTTCATCGGCCACACCGGCGGGGTGCTGCCGGCGTTCTCACCGGCCTCGGCAGCCAGACGGAAGGTCAGCTCGAAGCCATAACCGCTGGCATCTGCATCACTGCTCTCCTTGGCGTACAGCTCGGAGAAGCCGTAGGTGATGTAATGCCAGTGCGGTACCGGCGCATCCGCCCAGTACACGCTGATGCCATCCAGTGGATCCTGGCCACCGAGCGTGTACGGAAGCGCGGTGCCGAAGTGGCGCGGCTCCTGGCCGGCATACAGCGGCGCCAGCGCCGCATTGATCGCGTCCCAGCCTGGGGTGTCGGTGTCGTCGTGGTCGTCCTGCACGCGGGACTCCTTGTAGGGAAGTGAACCGATCACTTTACGCGGTGGCTCAGGCCTGCACGACCTCACTGCCAGCGTTCAGCACCGCCGACTGGGTTTCCTGCCACCAGCGCTGCGCCAATGCCGGGCTGCGCGCCTTGCCCACCGCCGCCAGCAACTCCGGGCACAAGCGCTCCAGCGCCAGCGCATCGGTGCAGCGTTCGATCTTCAACTGCATGAAGTAGCCCTTCAGGCCCAGGTGGCGGCGCACCGCCTCGCTCATCGCGTCGTACAACTGCTGGTACAGCGCCGGGTCCTGTTCGCGCCCGGTGCTGATGCCGCGCGCCGGCGCCACCTCTGCGCTTCCGCCGATCACTTCGATCAGGCCCTGTGCTGACAATTGCTCCAGTGCGTCCGGTGGTGCCCGCAGGCCTTCGAACAGGCCACGCAGTTCGGTGTCGTTGCGATGGCCATCGACCATCAGCAGGATCGAACGCAGTGCCGCCGGCAGGCGCCGGCTACGGTCTTCGATTTCCTGACGGCCAGCAGCCGTCTTGGCGTGCAGCAATGCCATTGCCTCCCCCTCGCTCGATGCGCAATGCCGGCGCGCCCTCGCGGGCACGCCCCCCTGTGTTGCCATCTCCGGACGGCACGCGCGTTCCCCGGCGCGAGCCGCGTATTGCAGGTCGATGACAGGCCGAGCTTAGCGCAAGTACTGCGGGTAGTGCCGGCCGCTGGCCGGCAACCTCGGGGTGGATGGGGGTGCCGGCCAGTGGCCGGCACGACCGGATCAACGGCCCAGCGCCCGGCGGATCTCCTCCAGCGCGCCGGGGTCGTCCAGCGTCGACAGGTCACCCGGGTCGCGCTGCTCGGCCAGCGCCTGCAACGAGCGCCGCAGCAGCTTGCCCGAACGGGTCTTGGGCAGCGCGTTGACCACGTGCACGTGCGCCGGGCGGGCCACTGCGCCGAGCGAGGTGGTCACCGTGGCCATCATCTCGGCCACCACTTGCGCCGGATCCTCGCCATCCAGGCCCTGCTTGAGGGTGACGAACACCAGCGGCACCTGCCCCTTCAATTCGTCCTTGACCCCGATCACGGCAGCCTCGGCCACGCGCGGGTGGCTCGAAATGGCCTCTTCGATCTCGCGCGTGCCCAGCCGGTGCCCGGCCACGTTGATCACATCATCGGTACGGCCGAGGATGAAGGTGTAGCCATCGTCGTCGCGGATTGCCCAGTCCAGCGAGCTGTACAGCAGTTCCTTGAAGTGGCTGAAGTAGCTCTGCAGGAAACGGTTGTCGTCGTTCCACACCGTGCTCATGCAGCCCGGCGGCAACGGTGGCGACACCACCAGCACCCCCTTCTGCCCCGGTGCGACTTCCTCGCCGGTGTTCTCGTCGATCACCTTCATCCGGTAGCCGAGGTTGGGGAAGCCCGGCGAACCGAAGCGCACCGGCTTCATCTCCAGGCCCGGCAGCAGGGTCAGCGCCGGCCAGCCGGTCTCGGTCTGCCAGTAGTTGTCGATGATCGGCTTGCCGAGCGCTTCGCTGATCCAGTGCGCGGTCGGTTCGTCCAGCGGCTCGCCGGCCAGGAACAGGTATTTCAGCGCGCGCAGGTCGTGGCGATGGATGAAGTCCGCATCGTGCTTCTTCAGCACGCGGATGGCAGTGGGGGACGAGAACATCGTGCGCACGTTGTACTGCTCGCACAGCGCCCACCAGATGCCCGGGTCCGGGTTGGTCGGCAGCCCTTCGTACAGCAGCGAGGTGCAGCCGCCGATCAGCGGGCCGTACACATTGTAGGAATGGCCTACCGCCCAGCCGACATCGGAAGTGGAGAACATCACCTGCCCCGGCCTGCAGTCGAACACGGTTTCCATCGACTGTGCCATCGCCACCGCGTAGCCGCCGACATCGCGCTGCACGCCCTTCGGCTTGCCGGTGGTGCCCGAGGTATACAACAGGTAGCTCGGCTCGCTCGATTCCAGCCACTGCACCGGCACGTCGACCTCACCGATCTGCGCACGCAGCGCGGCGTACTCCACATCGCGGCCCGGCACGCGTGGTTCGGCGGCATCCAGTCCGCGCGACACGATCAGCACGTGCGGCGGTGGCGACGTGGCTTCGGCGCAGGCTGCATCGACCATCGGCTTGTACGGAATCAGCTTGCCACCGCGCATGCCGGCATCGGCGGCGATCAGCAGCTTCGGCTTGGCATCGTCGATGCGCAGCGCCAGGTTGTGCGCGGCGAAGCCACCGAACACCACCGAATGCACCGCACCGATGCGCGCGCAGGCCAGCATCGCGAACACGGCTTCGGCCATGTTCGGCATGTAGATCACCACACGGTCACCGTGACCGACGCCGAGGTGCTTGAGCACGGCAGCGAAGTCGTTCACTTCCCGATACAGCTGGCGATAGGTGATCTCGCGGGTGCTGCTGGTCTCGGTGGAAATGGCAACCAGCGCGAGCTGGTCGGCGCGCTCGGCCAGATGGCGGTCGACGGCGTTGTAGCAGAGATTGGTTTCACCGCCGACAAACCAGCGCCGGAACGGCGGGTTGCTGTAGTCGAGTACCTGCTGCGGCGGTTTGTGCCAATGGATGCGCTTGGCTTCCTCGCCCCAGAAGGCCTCCGGCTCGTCGATCGAGCGACGGTAGGTTTCCTCGTAGTTCATGACGCAGCCCTCCCAGACAAAGTCATGGGTTCGAGGATAGTCCGGCGCTGCCGCGCGGGCCGCCCTACCTTGGTAGGGGGTGGGGTTTTCATGCAGGGCTGCGCCCTGCACCCGCGGTAGTGCCGGCCGCTGGCCGGCAACCTCAGAAGCAACAGCCGAAGCAACAGCGGGTTTCCCGTGGGATGGCGAGGTGGGTCCGGTTGCGGGGGACGCCGTGAATCCGTCCATGGAGGCTCGGTCGCCGCATCCATGCGGCTCACGCCCCCGCAACCGGACCCACCCCGCCTTCGACAGACTTCCGCGATCTGTCGGAGCACGGGGTCGGATCCCCAGATTCAATATTCAATTCGATATCTGACAGAAAAATCGTGTCGACCAAGGTCGACACCTACCAAGACCAACAGCGACAGCCGTTACCAACCGCCGCACAAATCTGTCGGGGGTGGGGCGGTGTGGGTTGGCAGGACCGTTGGCGCCATGGATGGCGCCATCGAGCCCCCATGGGTGAGGGCGCTTTGCTTGCGAAGCACTGCTTTGCAAGCGCCCGAACGCACAGCCGCCAGCGGCTGGGCCGGCCCCCGGAGGCGGATTTACGGCGTGTCCTGCCAACCCACACCGCCCCGCCCAGCAAGCAGAAGACCAGAGCCGCCTTGGCCTTTGACGTTGCTCCGGTTCGTAGCAGGTGCAGGGCTGCAAGCCCTGCCGAACCCCTAGAACGGAGTGGCGGACTCGAACGCGAGCGCCTCGCCCGTCACCGGGTGGGTGAACCGCAGGCTGCGCGCATGCAGATGCACGCGCTGCGCAGGCGCGGCGTCATACAGCACATCGCCAACGATGGGATGGCCGAGACTGGCCATGTGCAGGCGCAGTTGATGGCTGCGGCCAGTAACCGGCTCCAGCGCCACGCGCGTGCGCTGCGCTTCGGCATCACGCGCCATTACGCGCCAGCGCGTCAGCGCCGGCTTGCCGCGTTCGTGATCGATCATCTGCTTCGGCCGGTTTGGCCAGTCCACGATCAGTGGCAGGTCCACATCGCCGGCATCGCCTTCAAGCAGCCCCTCCACGATCGCTTCATAACGCTTGCCGACCTGGCGCTGCTCGAACTGCATCGACAACGCCACCTGCATGTCCTTGCCGCGCGCATGCAGCAGCAGGCCGGAGGTCACCTGGTCCAGGCGGTGCACGGTCAACGCATCCGGGTACAGCGCCTGCAGGCGCGCGACCACGCAATCCTGGTTCTCGGCGCCGCGGCCGGGCACGGACAGCAGGCCGGCCGGCTTCTCGGCCACCAGCAGCGCGTCGTCGATGTAATGCAGGTGGATCATGCGGCTCCGTATCCGTCCAAACAGAAACGGGGAAGCCGAAGCTTCCCCGTTCTGCGTACCGACCAACGGTCGGTACCTACCTCGATGGGAATGTACCGACCAGCGGTCGACACCTACCTTGATGAAAGAGGTACCGCCTCGAGCCGGTACCGCCTGCATCAGCCCAGCAGGTGGGCAACGCCGGCGCGCTCTTCTTCCAGCTCGGCCAGGGTCTTGTCGATGTACTTCTGGCTGAAGTCGTCGATCGGCAGATCCTTCACCAGGGTGTACTTGCCGTTCTCGGTGGTCACTGCGAAGCCGAAGATCACGCCTTCCGGAATGCCGTAGGAACCGTCGGACGGCACGCCCATGGTGACCCACTTGCCGTTGCTGCCCAGCACCCAGTCACGCACGTGGTCGATGGCAGCGTTGGCGGCCGAAGCGGCCGAAGACGAGCCACGGGCTTCGATGATCGCCGCGCCGCGCTTGCCCACGGTCGGGATGAAGGTGTTGGCGTTCCATTCCTGGTCGTTGATCGCATCGGCAATCGACGCGCCATCGGCGGTGGCGAAACGGTAGTCCGGGTACATGGTCGGGCTGTGGTTGCCCCACACGACCAGCTTCTCCATGCCACCGACCGGCTTGCCGAGCTTGGTCGACAGCTGGCTCAGCGCGCGGTTGTGGTCCAGGCGCAGCATGGCGGTGAAGTTTTCCGGCTTCAGGTCCGGGGCCGACTTCATGGCGATGTAGGCATTGGTGTTGGCCGGGTTGCCGACCACCAGCACCTTCACGTCACGGCTGGCGACCTTGTTCAGCGCCGCGCCCTGGGCGGTGAAGATCTTGGCGTTTTCCAGCAGCAGGTCCTTGCGCTCCATGCCCGGGCCACGCGGACGTGCGCCAACCAGCAGGGCGATGTCGGCGTCCTTGAACGCGACTTCGGCATCATCGGTGCCGACCATGCCGGCCAGCAGCGGGAAGGCGCAGTCTTCCAGCTCCATCATCACGCCCTTCAGGGCGGCCTGGGCCTTGTCGACCGGCAGTTCCAGCAGCTGCAGGATGACCGGCTGGTCCTTGCCCAGCATTTCGCCGGAGGCGATGCGGAACAGCAGGGCATAACCGATCTGGCCGGCGGCGCCGGTCACGGCAACACGAACGGGTGCTTTCATGGGGGTTTCCTCTTGCTTGCAAGCGTTTGATGGGACGCCGCGGGCAGAGCCACGCAGGCCTGGCGGGCGGCGGGGAACAGGGAAACGGCCACCCGTGGGTGGCCGTTTCGAAGGGGGATCAGGCGGCGAGGTGCTTGTTCCACTCCGCGACGCGGTCGGCCTGGGCGGCCAGCACGGCGTCGACGTCGCCTTCCAGGGTAATCGAATGGATCACGTCGCCCTGCTTGACCGAATCGACGATCGCCTGGCCTTCCAGGACCTTGCCGAAGACGGTGTGGCGGCCGTCCAGCCAATCGGTCTTGATGTGGGTGATGAAGAACTGGCTGCCGTTGGTGTTCGGGCCGGCGTTGGCCATCGACAGCGAGCCGACCTCGTGCTTCACGCCATTCTTCTCGTCTTCGAACTTGTAGCCCGGGCCGCCGGTGCCACGACCCTGCGGGCAGCCGCCCTGGATCATGAAGTCGGCGATAACGCGGTGGAAGATCAGGCCGTCATAGAAGCCGTGCTTGACCAGGTTCACGAAGTTGGCCACGGTCAGCGGTGCCTTGTCGGCGAACAGCTCGACCTTGATCGGGCCCTGGGTGGTGTCGAAAGTGGCGATGAGGGACATGAAGATCCTTGATGCAAAGGGGAATGCGTCTAGCCACCTAGTTTACACCCGCCTCGTGTCGGCGGCGGCTTCGACCATTGGTGAAGCGCCCCGCTTCAGCCCCCGGACGGGGAGCCGCGCAGCCGGGTCCTGGCGGCCCCGGCCGGGGCGGCGGATGCCCAGCTGAATGGGCCCCGTGACAGGCGTGAAATCCACCTTTTCGCGAATCGTCAAGTTCGACGTATAATGTTGGACTTCTTTTTCCAAATCCGGCGCCGACTGGCCCCCTTTCGTATGTCCATCGAAAATCTTCGCAACATCGCCATCGTCGCCCACGTCGACCATGGCAAGACCACCCTGGTCGACCAGCTGCTGAAGCAGTCCGGCACCCTGTCCGAGCGTACCGTCCTCGCCGAGCGCGTGATGGACAGCAACGACCAGGAAAAGGAACGCGGCATCACCATCCTGGCCAAGAACACCGCCATCACCTGGGAAGACAAGAAGACCGGCATCAAGAACCGGATCAACATCGTCGACACCCCCGGCCACGCCGACTTCGGTGGTGAGGTCGAGCGCGTGCTGTCGATGGTCGACACCGTGCTGATCCTGGTCGATGCGATGGACGGCCCGATGCCGCAGACCCGCTTCGTCACCCAGAAGGCCTTCGCGATGGGCTTCAAGCCGATCGTCGTGGTCAACAAGATCGACCGTCCGGGCGCGCGCCCGGAATGGGTGATCGACCAGGTCTTCGACCTGTTCGACAAGCTCGGCGCCACCAATGAGCAGCTGGACTTCCCGATCGTCTACGCCTCGGCCCTGAACGGCTACGCCGGCCTGGAAGACACCGTGCGCGACGGCGACATGACCCCGCTGTACGAAGCGATCATGCAGCACGCCCCGCGTCCGGAAGTGGACCCGGAAGGCCCGTTCCAGATGCGCATCAGCCAGCTGGACTACAACAACTTCGTGGGCGTGATCGGCATCGGCCGCATCCAGCGCGGCACCCTGAAGAAGAACATGCAGGTCGCCGTCATCGACCGTGAAGGCAAGAAGCGCAACGGCAAGGTCGCCCAGGTGCTGGGCTTCCTGGGCCTGGAGCGCATCGAGCAGGAGACGGCCGAGGCCGGTGACATCGTGGCCATCTCCGGCATTCCGGAGCTGACCATCTCCGACACCCTGTGCCACCCGGATACCCCCGAAGCCCTGCCGGCGCTGACCGTCGACGAGCCGACCATCTCGATGACCTTCCAGGTCAACAACTCGCCGTTCGCCGGCAACAAGGACCTGTCCGGTGGCAAGTTCCTGACCAGCCGCCAGATCAAGGACCGCCTGGACCGCGAGCAGGTCCACAACGTGGCACTGAAGGTCGAACAGCTGGAAGACGCCGACAAGTTCCTGGTCTCCGGCCGCGGCGAACTGCACCTGTCGGTGCTGATCGAGAACATGCGCCGTGAAGGCTACGAGCTGGCGGTGTCGCGCCCGGAAGTGATCATCAAGGAAATCGACGGCCAGATGATGGAGCCGATCGAGCAGCTGGTGGTGGACATCGAAGAAATCCACCAGGGCGGCGTGATGGAAAAGCTGGGTACCCGCAAGGGCCAGCTGAAGAACATGGAACCGGACGGCAAGGGCCGTGTGCGCCTGGAATACCAGATCCCGGCCCGTGGCCTGATCGGTTTCCAGAACGAGTTCAAGACCCTGACCCAGGGTTCGGGCCTGCTGTTCCACGTGTTCGACCATTACGGTCCGAAGGAACAGGGCGCGATCGCCAAGCGCATCAACGGCGTGATGATCGCCAATGCGCCAGGCGTCACTCCCGCCTACTCGCTGGGTCCGCTGCAGGAGCGCGGCAAGCTCTTCGCTGCCGAAGGCGACAACGTGTATGAAGGCCAGCTGGTCGGCATCCACTCCAAGGACAACGATCTGACCGTCAACGCGATCAAGACCAAGCCGCTGACCAACATGCGCGCTTCGGGCAAGGACGACGCGATCCAGCTGACCCCGGCGATCAAGTACTCGCTGGAACAGGCCCTGGACTTCATCGAAGACGACGAGCTGGTCGAGATCACCCCCAAGGAGATCCGTCTGCGCAAGAAGTTCCTGACCGAAAGCGACCGCAAGAAGGCTTCGCGCGGCGGCTGAGCCAGCACCCGTGGACCAGAGCGGCTACAACCCGGATCCGCACCGGCATCCGGGCCTCCACGTCATCGCCCTGCTCGAAGCGAGCAAGGCGATGCTGGCGCTGTTGGCCGCCACCGGGCTGGAAGTGCTCGGACCGCAGCCGCTGCGGCACGGCATCATGGTCCTGATCCGGCGTTTCAGCCTGGATCCGGACCATGGCACCCTGCCCTCGCTGCTGCACATGATCAGCCCCGACGCGGTCCACCTGGCCGCGGCGGGGATGATCGGCTACGGCCTGCTGCACCTGGTCGAAGCCTGGGGCCTGTGGCGGGCCAAGGCCTGGGCCTCCTGGCTGGGCTGCCTGACCGCCTCCCTGTACCTGCCTTTCGACATCTTCGCGATCATCCGCCATCCCGGCTGGCCATCGTGGACGATCCTGGCGATCAACCTGATCGTGGTCTACGTCCTCGCCCGCGACCTGCGCAAGCGCCACCGCTGAGCACCGGCTACACTGGGGATTGGAGCCGACCAAGCCGCCCCATGCGCCCGTCCTTGCCGCCTCTGCTGACCTGCCTGCTTGCCGCGCTGCCTGCGCTGCTTTCGGCTGGCTGCAGCCCGGCCGCGTCCAGCGCGCATGCGGCCGAACCCGCGAGCCGCAACGTGCCGTTCCCGTACGCCGAAACCGATGTCACCGACCTGCAGGCGCGGATGAGCGCCGGTGAGCTGGACAGCACCACCCTGACCCAGGCCTACCTGCAGCGCATCGCCACCCTGGACCGCACCGGGCCGCGCCTGCGCGCGGTGATCGAGCTCAACCCGGATGCACTGAAGGAAGCCGCTGCGCGCGACCGCGAGCGCCGTGATGGACGCCTGCGCGGCCCGCTGCACGGCATTCCGGTACTGCTGAAGGACAACATCAACGCCGCCCCGATGGCCACCAGCGCCGGCTCGCTGGCCCTGCAGGGGTTCCGCCCGGACGACGCCTACCTGGTGCGCCGGCTGCGCGACGCCGGCGCGGTGGTGCTGGGCAAGACCAATCTCAGCGAGTGGGCCAATTTCCGCGGCAACGATTCGGTGTCCGGCTGGAGCGCACGCGGCGGCCAGACCCGCAATCCCTATCGCCTCAGCCACTCGCCCTGCGGCTCCAGCAGCGGCAGCGCGGTGGCGGTCGCCGCCAACCTGGCCAGCGTGGCGATCGGCACCGAAACCGACGGCAGCATCGTCTGCCCTGCGGCGGTCAATGGCATCGTCGGCCTCAAGCCGACCGTCGGCCTGGTCAGCCGCGAGGGCATCATCCCGATTTCCTTCAGCCAGGACACCGCAGGACCGATGACCCGCAGCGTCGCCGACGCTGCAGCCGTGCTGACCGCTATCGCCGGCCGCGACGATGCCGACCCGGCCACGGCGACCATGCCTGGCCGCGCGGTGTACGACTACACCGCGCGCCTGGACCCGCAGGGCCTGCGTGGCAAGCGCATCGGCCTGCTGCAGACACCGCTGCTGAAATACCGCGGCATGCCACCGCTGATCGAACAGGCGGCCACCGAGCTGCGCCGGGCGGGTGCCTTCGTGGTGCCGGTGGAGCTGCCCAACCAGGGCGCCTGGGCCGAGGCGGAACGCACGGTGCTGCTGTACGAATTCAAGGCCGGGCTGGAGCGCTACTTCAGCACCCATCGCGCGCCACTACGCAGCCTGGCCGACCTGATCGCCTTCAACCAGGCGCACAGCAAGCAGGAGCTGGGCCTGTTCGGCCAGGAACTGCTGGTGGCGGCCGACGCTACCGCCGGCCTGGCCGACCCCGCCTATATCCGTGCACGCAGCGATGCGCGCCGGCTGGCCGGCGCGGAAGGCATCGACGCCGCCCTCGCCGCCCACCAGCTCGATGCCCTGGTGGCGCCGACCACCGGTGTGGCGTGGCCGATCCGCAGCGAAGGCGACGACTTCCCCGGCGAGAGCTACAGCGCCGCCGCCGTCGCCGGCTATCCCAGCCTCAGCGTGCCGATGGGCCAGATCAATGGCCTGCCGGTCGGCCTGCTGTTCATGGGCACCGCCTGGAGCGAACCGAAGCTGATCGAAATGGCCTACGCCTACGAACAGCGCACCCGCGCGCGACGCCCGCCGCACTTCGACACCGACACCCTGATCGACGCCGGCGAGCCGTGATCGTGTTTCTGTAGAGCCGAGCCCACGCTCGGCTTCAACGGAAAATCGAAAGCAGCCGAGCATGGCTCGGCTCTACAGCGGCTGGTCGGGCTCTACCGGCACGATCGCCGCCTCACCGTCTTCAGCCCCCGGCGAACGCACATCCGCAGTGCGCGCACGTGGACCGCGCGGCATGTCCAGTTCGTCTGCATGCTGCAGCCGCGCACGCACCTGCGGCAGCGACTGCGGATGCTCGCGCGCGAGGAAATCGAGCATGCGTTCGCGCACCAGGCAGCGCAGATCGAAGGCATCACCGGAGCTGCGCGCACTGACCAGCAGGCGCACCTGGATCGCGCGCTCGCTGGTCTCGGTCACCTGGGTCACGCAGACCCGGCCATCCCACAGCGCTTCACCGCGGCAGATGCGTTCCAGCTCGGCACGGATCGCTGCCACCGGGGCACGATAGTCCAGCCACAGGAACGCGGTGCCGAGCAGGTCGGCGCTGCGCCGCGTCCAGTTCTGGAAGGGGTTCTCGATGAACCAGGTCAGCGGCACCACCATTCGCCGCTCATCCCAGATGCGCACCACCACATAGCTGCTGCCGATCTCCTCGATGCGCCCCCACTCGCCTTCGACGATCACCACATCATCCAGCCGGATCGGCTGCGTCACTGCGATCTGCAGGCCGGCGATCAGATTGCCGAACACGGGCTTTGCAGCGATACCGGCCACCAGGCCGATCAGGCCCGCCGAGGCCAGCAGCGCGGTGCCGATCTTCTGCACCATGGGGAAGGTCAGCAGCACCAGCGACGCGCCCAGCACGATGATGCCGCCCATCAGCACGCGGCTGAGCACCCGCGTCTGGGTCTGGATGCGGCGCGCCTCCAGGTTGTCGGAGACATCGATGGGATGGCTGCGCAGGATGGCACGTTCGCCCGCCGCCACCGCCCGCACCAGCAGCCAGATGAAGCACGCGGTCAGCGCGATATGCAGCACCCGTTGCAGGTTGCCCAGAACGGGATCCTGCAGCGGCGTGGCCTGCAATGCAGGGATCAACAGCAGCAGCGGCCATGCGGTGGCCATCGGCAGCCCGAGCACACGCCCGATACGCGCGCGCCGACGATCGCGCCCCTTCAGCCGATGGTAGATCCACAGGATCAGCCACGCGCCGATGCCGCCCACCACTACGGCCAATCCCAACGGCCATGCGTATGCCTGTGCGCTTTGCCAGTGCACCGTTGCCACCTCCACTCGAACAGCCAAGTGGACAGACTCGCGCATGGCGCATGAGCGCCACGTCAGTCGTTCGTAAGCAGCGTGTTGGTCGGCAGGGCTTGCAGCCCTGCACCTGCGGTAGTGCCGGCCGCTGGCCGGCAACCTCAACAGCAACAGCAACAGCGTGCATTCCGAGGGATGGCGGGGTCGGTCCGGTTGCGGGAGACGCCGTGAACCCCCCTCCGGGGTCCGGCCCAGCCGCTGGCGGCTGGGCCGGACCCCGGAGGGGGGTTCACGGCGTGTCCTGCCTGCCCACATCGCCCCGCCATCCCACGGAATGCATGCTGTTGCCGTTGCTTAGGCCGTTGCCGTTGCCGTTGCCGTTGCGTCAGCAGGTGCAGGGCTGCAAGCCCTGCCGCAACGCCCTTACCGCACCTGCTCCTGCTTGCGCACGATCGCCATCGCGATCTCCAGCGACTGCTCGTAGTTCAACCGCGGGTCCACCGTCGAACGATACGCGCGTTCCAGGTCGCGCTCGGTCAGTTCGCGCGCGCCACCGGTGCATTCGGTCACGTCTTCGCCGGTCAGTTCCAGGTGCACACCGCCCAGTCGCGTGCCTGCGGCCGCATGCAGATCGAACGACATCTCCACTTCGCCACGCACGTTGTCGAAGCGGCGCGTCTTGAAGCCATTGGCGGTGCTCTCGGTATTGCCATGCATCGCGTCACACACCCACAGCACGCGACGGCCATCGCGCTTGACCGCATCCAGCAGCGGCGGCAGCTTATCGGCAATCTGCGCTGCACCCATGCGGTGGATGAAGCTCAGTCGACCCGGCTCGTCATGCGGGTTGAGCACATCGATCAGGCGCAGCAGCTGGTCCGGCGTCACCGACGGGCCGACCTTGATCGCAATCGGATTGCGCACGCCACGCAGGTATTCCACGTGCGCGCCGTCAAGCGCGGCGGTGCGCATGCCGATCCACGGGTAATGCGTGCTCAGGTTCAACCAGCCCTGCTGGCGCGGCACCTGCCGGGTCAGCGCCTGCTCGTAGGGCAGCAGCAGCGCTTCATGCGAGGTGTAGAAGTCGATGCGGTTGAGGTTGTGCACGCGGGCCCCGGCCAGGGTTTCCATGAAGTGCACCGCGTCACCGATCGACGCCACCATCTTCTGGTACTCGGCGGCCAGCGGCGAATGCCGCACCCACTCCAGGTTCCAGTACTCCGGATGATGCAGGTCGGCGAAGCCGCCATCGATCAGCGCACGCACGAAGTTCATGGTCATCGCCGAATGCGCATGCGCCTGCAGCATCCGCTTCGGATCCGGCAGGCGCGCCGCCTCGGTGAACGCCGGCGCATTGATCACATCGCCGCGGTAGCTGGGCAGGGTCACGCCGCCGCGGGTCTCGGTATCGGCCGAACGCGGCTTGGCGTACTGGCCGGCAAAGCGCCCGACGCGGATCACCGGCTGGCGAAGGCCATGCACCAGCACCAGGCTCATCTGCAGCAGCACTTTCAACCGGTTGGAAATCGTGCCCGATTCGCAGTCGCTGAAGTTCTCGGCGCAGTCGCCGCCCTGCAGGAGGAAACGCTTGCCTTCCTGGGCCTCGGCCAACTGTTGCTTCAGCGCCAGGATCTCCCACGAAGTGACCAGCGGCGGCAGGCGCTTCAGCTCATGCAGTGCAGCGTCCAGCGCCACCGGGTCCGGGTAGGTCGGCATCTGCAGCGCGGTCTTGCCGCGCCAGCTCTCCGGCGACCAGGCAGCGCCAGCGGCGGTCGCGGCAGGATCGAGGACGGGCGGAACGGCGGACAGGCTCATTGCAGACTTCCGGGGAGGGGGGCGGTCATGGTCGCAGAGCCAGCCGCTGGCGCAAAGGGCTGGGCACGCCCTGCACATGACTGAACGCCGGGGAAAGGGCATCGCGATCGGCCAGAAACCGCATGGCCACGGCCGCCCGGACAGGCGCATGATTCGCCACGCACTGTTACGAAGTAACACTGCATCCCCGTCGGCCCCTTCCACAGCCTATCTGCCATGAAGCCCTCCCTGCTCGCTACCGGCATTACCTTCGCCCTGACCCTGGCCAGTCTGCCCAGCCTCGCTATGGCCGCCGATGCCGCCGCTCCCGTGAAGGACCTCGACACGGTCACTGTCAGCGCCCAGCTCGACCAGGCCCGCAATGCGCTGTCGCCGGACATCGGCAGCAGCCAGTACCAGATCACCGCCGAGGACATCCAGAAGCAGCCGCTGGGTGCCTCCGCGCCGCTCAGCCAGGTGCTGCTGCAGGCTCCGGGCGTGGTCCAGGATTCCTACGGTGGCGTGCACGTGCGCGGCGACCACGCGAACCTGCAGTACCGCATCAACGGCGTACTGCTGCCCGAATCGATCTCCGGCTTCGGCCAGACCCTGGATGCCCGCACCATCAAGAGCATCCGCCTGATGGACGGGGCGCTGCCGGCGCAGTTCGGCGAGCGCACCGCTGCGGTGGTCGACATCACCACCCGCAGCGGCGCCGAGCTCGGCAATGGCGGCAGCGCCGGTCTGACCGCAGGCTCGTTCGGCAAGATCAATCCGAATGCCTCGTGGTGGGGCAATCAAGGGCGCTGGAGCTGGTTCCTGACCGGCAACTACGACCAGAACGAGGTCGGCCTGGAGAACCCGACCCGCTCGCGCAAGCCGCTGCACGACGACACGCACCAGGGCAAAGCCTTCGCCGACCTGACCTACCTGGTCAACGAGAACACCCGCCTGAGCGTGTTCGCCGGCTTTGCCAACAATCGCTTCCAGATCCCGGTCAATCCCGGGCAGACCCCGCAGTTCGGTTACCTGGACACGACCACCTTCGACTCCAGCCAGCTGGATGAAACCCAGCGCGAGACCACCCGCTTCGGCATGCTGGTGCTGCAGGGCACGCTGGGCGGCACCGCCTACCAGCTGTCCGCCGGGCAGCGCTACAGCGACGCGGCGTTCAACCCGGATGTCATCGGCGATCTGGTATTCAGTGGCGTCGCCTCCCAGGTCCAGCGCAGCAACCGCGCCAACACGCTGCAGGCCGACCTCTCCACCCCGCTGGGCAACGACCACACGCTGCGATACGGCCTGTACGGCAACTACGAGAATGCGCGCGCCAGCAACAACAGCTGGGTGTTCCCGGTCGATGGCGCCGGCCAGCAATCCAGCACCACGCCACTGCTGATTCCAGACCGCAGCGCCTTCCACGCCAGCACGCTGGCGGTGTACGTGCAGGATGAGTGGAAGATCGGCGACGACTGGACAGTGAACTACGGCCTGCGTGGTGATCGCTACAAGGCCTTCGGCCGCACCGAGGGCCAGCTCAGCCCCCGCCTGGGCGCGGTCTGGAATGCCAGCGACAGCACCACCGTGCATGCCGGCTATTCGCGTTACTTCACGCCACCGGCCAGTGAGCTGATCGCCAGCAGCGATATCGCCCTGTACGACGGCACCACCAACCAGCAGCCGGGCGGCGGCAACAACATTCCGCTGGCCGAACGCAGCGACTACTACGACATCGGCGTCTCGCAGCAGCTGGGTGAACACCTGACCCTGGGCCTGGACGCGTACGACCGCCGCGTCGCGCGTCTGCAGGACGAAGGCCAGTTCGGCGCCGCCTACATCTACTCGACGTTCAACTACCGCCGCGGCCATATCCGTGGGCTGGAGTTCAGTGCCGACTACAGCAGCGGTCCGTTCAGCGCCTACTTCAACGCGGCGTACAACAAGGCCATCGGCACCCAGGTCATCACCAGCCAGTACAACCTCGATCCGGACGCGCTGGCCTATGTGGCCGACCACTGGATCCACCTGGACCACGACCAGAAGCTGACGTCGTCGGGGGGCTTCAGCTACGCCTTCGCCGGGCACAACCGGGTCGGTGCCAACTACGTGTTCGGCAGCGGCCTGCGTTCGGATATCGAGGGCGTGCCCAACGGCGGCGAGCTGCCGTCCTACCTGCAGGTGAACCTCAGCGCCGGGCATGATTTCAATGCCGACAGTGGCCATCCGCTGCACGTGCAGCTGGCCGTGATCAACGCATTGGATCGCAGCTACCAGCTGCGCGATGGCGGCGGTGTCGGCGTGTTCGCCCCGCAATGGGGACCGCGCCGCGGCGCCTACCTGAGCCTGCAGCAGGACTTCTGACGAGACAGGGGTCGGATCCCTTTCCGCAGGAAAGGGCTCTGACCCCGCACCGGGAATGGGGTCAGAGCCCTTTGCGATGCAAAGGGATCCGACCCCATTCTGCTTCAGCGCTTGACCTTGCGCAGCGACACCACCAGTGCCCACAGCGCCAGCAGCACGAACCACACGCCCGACCACATCGGCATGGTCAGGCCCAGGAACGTCCAGTCGATGTTGCCGCAGTTGCCGGTACCGGTCAGCACCGTGCGGAACACTTCCAGCGGCCCCATGGTCTCGCGCAGGAAGCTCAGCGGCGGGCCACAGGTCGCGCCCATCTCCGGCGGCAGCATCTGCACGTAGACGTGGCGCGCAGCGATGCCCACGCCGACGGCCGCCGCGATGAAGGCGAGCACGCCGTAGGTGGCGCGCCCGGGACGGTTGGACGGCCCGTGCAGCGCACCGATCAGGAACAACAGGCCCAGCGCGGCAAAAGCCAGGCGCTGGAAGATGCACAGCGGGCACGGCTCCAGGCCCATCTTCAGCTGCAGGAAGATCGCGTAGCCGAGCAGGCCCGCGCAGATCAGGAAGCCCAGGAAGAACTGGGCGCGGAAGGGCCAGCGCAGTGGATTCATCGTCAACGCTCGAATGGATCAAGACGCCAAGCGTAACCGAGAGCGCGCCCCGTTCGAACCGCCACAGGTGACGCCTGTCGGAACGGTGCGGGTCGGATCCCTTTGCGAATGCAAAGGGATCTGACCTGCGGTGCTGCCTGCTTGGGGTCAGAGCCCTTTCCTGCGGAAAGGGCTCCGACCCCGGGAAACGCAAAAGCCCGGCAGGCGCCGGGCTTTCGCTGTGTCGCGTTGGAGCGGTCCGATTACTCGGCCACTTCCTCGGCCACGACCGGACGGTCAACCAGCTCGACGTAGGCCATCGGTGCGTTGTCGCCGGCGCGGAAACCGCACTTCAGCAGGCGCAGGTAGCCGCCCGGACGGTTCGCGTAGCGCGGGCCCAGGATGGTGAACAGGTTGCCCACGGCTTCGTTGTCGCGCAGGCGGGCGAAGGCCAGACGGCGGTTGGCGACCGAGTCGACCTTGGCCAGAGTGATCAGCGGCTCGGCAACGCGGCGCAGTTCCTTGGCCTTCGGCAGGGTGGTCTTGATCAGCTCGTGCTTGAACAGCGAGGCGGCCATGTTCTTGAACATCGCTTCGCGGTGCGCGCTGGTGCGGCTGAACTTACGGCCAGACTTCTGGTGACGCATGGTGATATTCCTTGGTTAATGATGCGGCTGTGTGGATCGTTGTCGCCATCCTGGCGTTACTGCGCGGACTGCGGTTGGTCCTGGCCGCCCGTCCTGGACGACCTGCCCGCGAACCTGCGGTTCGTCGTGGCATGGTGTGTTGCGTTGAAGGCTCCACCGCGAGCGGTGGAGCCTCCAGGCATTACCGATATCAGCCCAGCATGCCGTGGCTGGCGACGCCGGCCGGCGGCCAGTTCTCCAGCTTCATGCCGAGGGACAGGCCGCGCTGAGCCAGCACTTCCTTGATCTCGGTGAGCGACTTCTTGCCCAGGTTCGGGGTCTTCAGCAGCTCCACTTCGGTCTTCTGGATCAGATCGCCGATGTAGTAGATGCTTTCAGCCTTCAGGCAGTTGGCCGAACGCACGGTCAGCTCCAGATCGTCGATCGGGCGCAGCAGCACCGGATCCACGCCGTTGTTGGCCGGCTTGGCCGCACCGCGGTCGCGGTGGGTGAAGTCACCGAACACCGACAGCTGGTCGCTGAGGATGTCGGCGGCGGTGCGCACGGCTTCCTCGGCATCGATGGTGCCGTTGGTCTCGATATCGATGACCAGCTTGTCCAGGTCGGTACGCTGTTCGACACGCGCCGCTTCCACGGCGTAGGCGACACGGCGGACCGGCGAGAACGAGGCATCCAGGACCAGGCGGCCGATGGCACGGGTTTCTTCGTCCGGACGACGACGCGCGGCAGCCGGCTGGTAGCCGAAACCACGTTCGATCTTCAGACGCATGTTGATCGCCGTATCCTTGGTCAGGTGGCAGATCACATGGTCTCCGTTCAGGATCTCCACATTGTGGTCGACCTTGATGTCGGCAGCGGTGACAACGCCCGGGCCCTGCTTGGACAGGGACAGGGTGGCGCTGTCGCCGGAGTGCATACGGATGGCCACGTCCTTCAGGTTCAGCAGGACTTCGAGCACGTCCTCCTGCAGACCTTCGACCGTGGTGTACTCATGCAACACGCCGTCGATTTCGACTTCCGTGATGGCGAAGCCCGGGATGGACGACAGCAGCACGCGACGCAGGGCATTACCCAGCGTATGCCCGTAACCCCGCTCCAAAGGTTCGATAACGACCTTTGCACGGGTGTCGGTAAGGCGTTCGATCTGCGGACCGCGAGGACGCAGAACCTGGTTGGCGGTAACCGTCATGTTGCGGGTTCTCCTAGTGAACCCCCGGCCGTCGCCGGGGGCTCTCCAATGTGAATTACTTCGAATACAGCTCGACGATCAGCGCTTCGTTGATGTCCGCAGGCAGATCCGAACGATCCGGAACAGCCTTGAAGATGCCGGTGAACTTGCCGGAATCCACTTCAACCCACGACGGGCTCAGGTCATGCTGGGCGGCGACGGTCAGGGCTTCCTGGACGCGCAGCTGCTTGGCAGCCTTTTCAGACAGGGCGATGGCGTCGCCAGCCTTGACCTGGTACGAAGCCAGGTTGACCGACTTGCCATTCACGGTGACGCCGCGGTGCGACACCAGCTGACGGGCAGCCGGACGGGTCACGGCGAAGCCCATGCGGTAGACGACGTTGTCCAGGCGGGTTTCCAGCAGCTGCAGCAGGTTCTCGCCGGTGTTGCCCTTCTTGGTCGAGGCCTTCTTGTAGTAGTTGCGGAACTGACGCTCCAGCAGGCCGTAGATACGCTTGACCTTCTGCTTTTCACGCAGCTGGGTGGCGTAGTCGGACAGCTTGCCCTTGCGGGCAGTGGCGCCGTGCTGGCCGGGCTTCTGCTCCAGCTTGCACTTCGAGTCCAGCGCACGCGCCGGGCTCTTCAGGGACAGGTCGGCGCCTTCGCGGCGGGCGAGCTTACAGGTAGGACCGATATAACGAGCCATTTCTTATCGCTCCCTTTAGACGCGACGCTTCTTCGGCGGACGGCACCCGTTGTGCGGGATAGGCGTCACGTCGATGATGTTGGTGATCTTGTAGCCGACGTTGTTCAACGAACGCACGGCCGACTCACGGCCCGGACCCGGGCCCTTGATGCGGACTTCCAGCGACTTCACGCCGTAGTCCAGCGCAGCACGACCGGCCTTTTCAGCAGCCACCTGGGCAGCGAACGGGGTCGACTTGCGCGAACCGCGGAAGCCAGCGCCACCGGAGGTCGCCCACGACAGAGCATTGCCCTGGCGGTCGGTGATGGTGACGATGGTGTTGTTGAACGAAGCATGGACGTGGGCAACGCCGTCGGTGACGACGCGCTTGATCTTCTTCTTGGTCTTAGCAGCGGGCTTAGCCATTTCTCAGTCCCTTACTTCTTGATCGCCTTGCGCGGACCCTTGCGGGTGCGGGCGTTGGTACGGGTGCGCTGGCCACGCAGCGGGAGGCCACGACGGTGACGCAGGCCGCGGTAGCAGCCCAGGTCCATCAGGCGCTTGATCGCGATACCGATTTCACGGCGCAGATCGCCTTCCACGATGTACTTGCCGACTTCGGCGCGCAGGCGCTCGATTTCCGGCTCCGACAGATCGCGGATCTTGGTGGTCGAAGCAACGCCTGCGACTTCGCAGACCTTCTTCGAACGGGTACGGCCGATGCCGTAAATGCTTTGCAACCCGACCCAGACATGCTTCTGGGCTGGCAGGTTGACGCCTGCAATACGCGCCATGACGCGGTTCTCCAGCTGAGTGATGGCCGACAGCGCGCCTCGGGCACGCCAATCCGGCAGGATGGATCAAAAAAGTGAACTAGCGATACTAACAAGGTTCCGGTTTACATGGAAGCCCGTGAAACCATTGGTTTCATGAACCCGGCCTGGGGAGTGTGCCCAGGCTCCGGCGCCGGATGGGGTTGGACCTGGGGTTTCCCCCGGGGCCGCCCGCGCTACTCCAGCGCGGGACCACCTCATCACACCCCCACCCGGAACCGCTGCGGGGGCCGCCCTTCGTTTGTGTGGCCGGAGTCCGCGAAGCGGAGGGACCATCACGTCAGGAAGACGAAAGTATAACAGGCCTATCAGCCGCGGGCAAAACCGCCGCGGTTGCCACCCTTCAGGTTGGCCTTCTTCAGCAGGCTCTCGTACTGGTGGGACATCAGGTGCGCCTGCACCTGGGCGATGAAGTCCATCACCACCACCACCACGATCAGCAGCGAAGTACCACCGAAGTAGAACGAGGCGTTCAGCTGCGTGCGCATCAGTTCCGGCAGCAGGCAGACGATCACCAGGTACGCCGAGCCGGCCGCGGTCAGGCGGGTCAGCACGCCGTCGATGTAGTCGGCGGTCGCCTTGCCCGGACGGATGCCCGGAATCAGCGCACCGGACTTCTTCAGGTTGTCGGCGGTTTCCTGCGAGTTGAACACCAGCGCGGTATAGAAGAACGCGAAACCGGTGATCAGCGCAGCGAACACGATCATGTGCAGCGGCTCGCCCGGGCCCAGGGCGTTGGCGACCTTCTGCAGGACCTGGCCGAAGCTGCTCTGGTTGGCGGCCTGGCCGGACCACATGGCCAGGGTGGCCGGGAAGGCCAGCAGGCTCGAGGCGAAGATCGCCGGGATGACGCCGGCCATGTTGAGCTTCAGCGGCAGGAACGAGGTCTGGTTCATGTACGCGTTGCGACCACCCTGGCGGCGCGCGTAATTGACCGTGATCCGGCGCTGGCCACGCTCGACGAACACCACGAAGAAGGTGAAGGCGAGCACGACGATGGCGATCAGCAGCAGCTGGATGAACTGGATGTTGCCGTCGCGGTAGGCATCGAAGGTGTGGATGACCGCACCCGGCAGGCCCGCCACGATACCGGCGAAGATGATCAGCGACACGCCGTTGCCGATGCCGCGCTCGGTGACCTGCTCACCGACCCACATCAGGAACATGGTGCCGGCGGTCAGTGCGACCACGGCAGTGAGCACGAAGCCCATGCCCGGCGCATACACGACCGGAGCGCCCGACGGCGAGACCTGGCCCTGCAGGGCCAGCGCGATCGAGCCGCCCTGCACCACTGCCAGCAGCACGGCGCCGATGCGCGAATACTGGGTGATCTTGCGGCGGCCGGACTCACCTTCCTTCTGCATCGCCTTCAGGGCGGGGAAGATGTGCACGGCCAGCTGCATCACGATCGATGCCGAGATGTACGGCATCACGTTCAGCGCGAAGATGCTGAAACGGTGCAGGGCGCCGCCCGAGAACATGTTGAACATGTCCACGATGCCGCCGCCCTGCTGTTGCATCATGGCAAGCATGGCATCGGGATTGACGCCCGGCACCGGCACGTAGCAGCCGATGCGATAGACGATCAAAGCCCCGACGACGAACAGCAAACGTTGGCGAAGTTCAGTGAACTTGCCCATTCCGCCCGCGAGGTTACCGATGCCAGCTTGCGCCATGATTTTCTTACTCCGTTACGCTGCCGCCGGCAGCTTCGATTGCAGCCTTGGCACCCGCCGTGGCAGCAATACCCTTCAGGGTGAACGCCTTGGTCACTTCGCCCTTGACGACGACCTTGGCCTTCTTTGCGGTGCTCGGGACCAGCTTGGCAGCACGCAGGGCGGCGAAATCGATCTCACCGGCCGGCAGCTTGTCCAGCGCGTACAGCAGCACTTCAGCGGTGTCCTTGGCGATCGGCGAACGGAAGCCGATCTTCGGCAGACGACGCTGCATGGGGGTCTGGCCGCCTTCGAAGCCAGCCTTGATCTTGCCGCCACCCTTACGGGCGAACGAACCCTTGTGGCCGCGGCCGGCAGTCTTGCCCAGGCCCGAGCCGATACCGCGGCCGACGCGGGTGCGCTCGGTGCGGGCGCCCGGTGCCGGGCTCAGTTCATTGAGACGCAGAGTCATGGTCGATTACTCCTCAACCTGGACGAGGTACTGAACCTTGTTGATCAGGCCGCGTACCTGCGGGCTGTCCTTCAGTTCACGCACATCGTTGAGCTTGTTCAGGCCCAGGGCACGCACCGACAGGCGGTGACGCGACTGGGTACCACGCAGGCCACGCACCAGGCGGACCTTCACAGTCTTGTTGGACTCATTAGCCATGGTTGAGTTCCTCCACCTTCTTGCCGCGCTTGGCCGCGATGCGAGCCGGCGACTGCGCAGCAGACAGGCCCTTCACGGTGGCACGCACCAGGTTGATCGGGTTGCGCGAACCGGTGGCCTTGGCCAGCACGTTCTTCACGCCAACGGCTTCCAGCACGGCGCGCATGGCACCGCCGGCGATCACGCCGGTACCTTCCGAAGCCGGCTGCATGAACACGCGGGCTGCGCCGTGACCATCCTTGATGGTGTGCCACAGGGTGCCGTTGTTCAGGTCAACGCTGACCAGGTTCTTGCGGGCCTGTTCCATCGACTTCTGGATGGCGACCGGCACTTCGCGGGCCTTGCCATAACCGAAACCGACCTTGCCTTCGCCGTCGCCGACAACGGTCAGGGCGGTGAAGGTGAACTGGCGGCCACCCTTGACGGTCTTGCTGACGCGGTTGACCGCGACCAGCTTTTCGATCATGCCGTCGTCGATCTTCTCTTCGCGGTTACGGTCGCGATCGCGACCCCGCTGCTGACGCTCTTCTGCCATGTTGATTCCTTGGTTGTTTGGGTATGTACGGCTCGAGGCCGCTTATGGTTGTGGAGTGACGCGTTGTTCCGGTGGGCCACTGCAGAAGAGCGGCGCCGTCCAGCCTCGCTCAGGCTGGCGAGCAGGCAGGCAGGAGGCCATCGGCCCCCTGCCCTTGTCCCTTAGAACTGCAGGCCGGCTTCGCGGGCCGCTTCTGCCAGGGCCTTGATGCGGCCGTGGTAGCGGTAGCCCGAACGATCGAAGGCAACCTTCTCGACGCCGGCGGCCTTGGCGCGCTCGGCGACGATGCGGCCAACCTTGGCAGCGGCATCGGCGTTCTTGCCGTTCTTCAGGCCTTCCTTGACGTCGGTCTGGGTGGTGTTGGCGGCAGCCAGCACCTTCGAACCGTCAGCGGTGAAGACCTGGGCGTACAGGTGCTGGCCGGTGCGCAGCACCGACAGGCGGGCGACGCCGAGCTCACGGATGTGGGCGCGGGTCGACTTGGCGCGACGCAGGCGGGCGATGTTCTTGTTCATTTTGATTATTCCTTGAAAGCTGAAGGATGGGCTTCTCCCTGAGGAGTCCGCACATGGATGTGCGGGCTCTTGCGAGGGACTCGCACTTACGCCTTCTTGGCTTCCTTACGGATGATGACTTCGTCGGAGTACTTCACGCCCTTGCCCTTGTACGGCTCCGGCTTGCGGAACGCACGGATCTTGGCGGCGACTTCACCGACGACCTGCTTGTCAGCGCCCTGGACCAGGATCTCGGTCTGGGTCGGGGTGGTGATGGTGATGCCTTCCGGCGCCACGAACACGACCGGGTGCGAGAAGCCCAGCGACAGGCTCAGGTCCTTGCCCTGCATGGCAGCGCGGTAACCCACGCCAACCAGCTCCAGCTTGCGCTCGAAGCCTTCGGACACGCCCTTGACCATGTTGGACAGGATCGCACGCACGGTGCCGGTCAGTGCGACCAGCTCGGCGTTCTCGGTGCTCAGGGTGGCAACGCCATTGTCGACGTTGATGGCAATGCCGGCCGGCTTGGCCAGCGACAGGGTGCCCTTCGGGCCCTTGGCGGTGACGCTGTCCGACTGGACGTTCAGTTCAACCTTACCCAGGGTGATCGGCTTCTTGGCTACGCGGGACATAGTTCTACTCCTTTCGCCTTAGGCCACGAAGCACAGGACTTCGCCGCCGACGCCCAGCTGGCGCGCCTGCGCATCAGTCATGATGCCCTTGGAGGTGGAAATGATGGAGATACCCAGGCCGTTCATGACCTTCGGCAGCTCGCTCTTGCCGCGGTACTGGCGCAGGCCCGAACGCGAGAAGCGCTTCAGGGTCGCGATGACCGGCTTGCCTTCGAAATACTTCAGCACGATTTCCAGCTCGGACTTGTTGTTTTCCAGCTGGGTCACGCGCAGGTCGGTGATGTAACCCTCGTCCTTCAGGACCTGGGCGATCGCAACCTTGATCTTGGACGACGGGGCTTTCACCGTCTGCTTGCCAACTGCGGCCGCATTCTTGATGCGGACCAGCAGGTCGGCGATGGGATCAGTCATGCTCATATGAGTACCTTTGAGTGCACCGATATCCGCTTTCGCGAAAATCTGTTGTCTCCTGGAAACGGGCCAGGTCCCTTGATGCAGCGGGCCAGGCCCACTCCTACAACCCCGTCTGCACAGGGCAAGACGCGGGAGTATACGCCAAAAGAGCCCGACTTGCGTCGGGCTCTTCGGGTTTTTTCGCAGAAAGGAAGCTGAACAGCCCCCTCCCCCGGTTCAGCACCCCCGCAAGGGGGTGCTGAACGCAGGGCCGGCTGGGATTACCAGCTGGCCTTGCGCAGGCCCGGGACGTCGCCACGCATGGTGGCTTCGCGCAGCTTGTTGCGGCCGAGGCCGAACTTGCTGTACACGCCACGCGGACGACCCGACAGCTCGCAACGGTTGCGCTGACGGCTCGGCGACGAATCGCGCGGCAGCTTGGCCAGCTTGGTTGCGGCGTCGATCTTCTCTTCGTAGGTCGCGTCCACGGAGGACACGATCTTCTTCAGAGCCGCACGCTTCTCAGCGTACTTCTTGGCCAGCTTTTCCCGCTTGATGTCGCGGTTGACCATGGAGGTCTTTGCCATTTCGGTTTCCTCGACAGATCAGTTACGGAACGGGAACTTGAACGCTGCCAGCAGCGCCTTCGCTTCCGCGTCGGTCTTCGCAGTGGTGGTGATGGCGATATCCATACCGCGGATCGCGTCGACGGCGTCGAAGTCGATTTCCGGGAAGATGATCTGTTCCTTCACACCCATGTTGAAGTTGCCGCGGCCGTCGAAGGAACGACCGGAAACACCACGGAAGTCGCGCACGCGCGGCAGCGAGATGTTGATCAGGCGGTCCAGGAACTCGTACATCTTGTGGCGACGCAGCGTGGTCTTGCAGCCGATCGGCCAACCATCACGGATCTTGAACGACGCAACCGAGATACGCGACTTGGTGACAACCGGCTTCTGGCCGGAAATCTTGGTCATGTCCGCGACGGCGTTTTCCAGGATCTTCTTGTTGGTGGCAGCCTCGCCGACACCCATGTTCAGGGTGACCTTGACGAGCTTCGGTACTTCCATCGGATTGGTGTAGCCGAACTGCTTCATCAGCGCCGGCACCACTTCTTCCTTGTAGATCTTTTCGAGACGGGAAGTCATCTTCACATTCCTCAGGCGTCGAGCGCCTCACCGCTGGAGCGGAACACACGCAGTTTGCGTCCATCCTCCAGCACCTTGAAGCCAACGCGTTCGCCCTTGCCCGAAGCCGGGTTCAGCACGTTCACGTTGGAGATATGGATCGAAGCTTCGCGCTCGACCACGCCGCCGGCAACACCTGCCTGCGGGTTCGGCTTGGTGTGGCGCTTGACGATGTTCACGTTGGCGACGACCACACGGTCACCGTCGACGCGGACGACTTCGCCCTGCTTGCCCTTGTCCTTGCCAGCGTTGACGACAACCTGGTCGCCCTTCTTGATACGGTTAGCCATGATTATCTCCTGTCGCTCACAGCACTTCGGGAGCGAGCGAGACGATCTTCATGAACTTCTCCGAACGAAGTTCACGGGTCACCGGCCCGAAGATACGGGTACCGATCGGCTCCTGCTTGTTGTTCAGCAGGACGGCAGCGTTGCCGTCGAAGCGGATCAGCGAACCGTCGGCGCGACGCACACCCTTGCGGGTACGCACCACGACGGCGTCATACACTTCACCCTTCTTGACCTTGCCGCGCGGAATCGCATCCTTCACGGTGACCTTGATGATGTCGCCGATGCCGGCGTAACGGCGCTTGGAACCACCCAGCACCTTGAAGCACATCACCTGCTTGGCACCCGAATTGTCCGCGACGTCAAGGTAGCTCTGCATCTGGATCATGATTCAGACTCCTTATTCAGCCGCACGCGTGATGACTTCCACCACGCGCCAGTTCTTGGTCTTGGACATCGGAGCAATCTCGGTCACGCGGACGACATCGCCTTCCTTGCAGGCGTTGTCGGCATCGTGGGCGTGCAGCTTGGTCGAGCGCTTGATGTACTTGCCGTACAGCGCGTGCTTGACCTGACGCTCAACCAGGACGGTAACCGTCTTGTCCATCTTGTTGCTGACGACACGGCCTTCGACCGTGCGCAGCGTCTTCTTTTCAGTATTGTCGCTCATAGCGGCCATCCTTACTTCGTGCTGCCGAGCAGGGTCTTGACGCGAGCAATCTCGCGACGGACCCGGCGAATGTCGTGGGTCTTCGGCAGCTGGCCGGTGACCTGCTGCATACGGACAGAGAACTGTTCCTTACGCAGGTCGATCAGGTGGGCCTTGAGTTCGTCAGCCGACTTTTCACGGAGAGTTTTGATATCCATCAGCGCACCGTACGGGTCACGAAAGTGGTGGTGACCGAGAGCTTGGCGGCGGCCAGGCGGAACGCCTCGCGAGCCACTTCCTCGGAAACACCCTCGATTTCATAGATCATGCGGCCGGGCTGGATCTGGGCCACCCAGTATTCCACGTTACCCTTACCCGAACCCATTCGAACTTCGATGGGCTTCTTGGTGATGGGCTTGTCGGGGAACACGCGGATCCACATCTTGCCGCCGCGCTTGACGTAGCGGCTGATCGAGCGGCGGGCCGCTTCGATCTGACGCGCGGTCAGCTGACCGTGTGCGGTTGCCTTCAGGCCGTATTCGCCGAAGCTGACAGCGTTGGCGCTCCAGCTCAGGCCATCGTTACGGCCCTTGTGTACCTTGCGGTACTTGGTTCGCTTGGGTTGCAACATTGTCGTTACCTCGCTTCACGGGCCGGGCGCTGACGGTCACCACGGTCGCCGCGATCGTGACGATCGTTGCGCGACGGGGTGTCGTCCTGCTTTTCCTGGCCAACCTGGGAGAAATCGAAGACCTCGCCCTTGTAGATCCAGACCTTGATGCCGATGATGCCGTAGGTCGTCTTGGCTTCAGCGAAGCCATAGTCGATGTCGGCACGCAGGGTGTGCAGCGGCACGCGGCCTTCGCGGTACCACTCCGAACGGGCGATTTCAGCACCGTTGAGGCGGCCACCAACGTTGACCTTGATGCCCAGGGCACCCAGGCGCATCGCGTTGCCGACCGAGCGCTTCATTGCACGGCGGAACATGATGCGACGCTCCAGCTGCTGGGCGATCGACTCGGCAACGAGCTGCGCGTCCAGTTCCGGCTTGCGCACTTCGGTGACGTTGATGTGCGCCGGGACGCCCATCATCTCGCTCACTTCCTTGCGCAGCTTCTCGATGTCCTCACCGCGCTTGCCGATCACCACGCCCGGACGGGCGGTGTGGATCGTCACGCGAGCGGTCTTGGCCGGACGCTCGATCAGGATCTTGCTGATGCCGGCCTGGGCCAGCTTCTTGCGCAGCATTTCGCGCACTTTCAGGTCGGCTGCCAGGTAACCGGCGAACTCGGCCTTGTTGGCGTACCACTTGGAGTTCCAGTCCTTGGAAATGCCGAGGCGGATACCAATCGGATGAACTTTATGACCCATGGTCTTTTCCTTATCCGCTTACTTGGCGGCGCCCACAACCACAGTGATGTGGCTGGTGCGCTTGAGGATGCGGGTACCGCGGCCTTTCGCCCGCGCCATGAAACGCTTCAGGGTCGGACCTTCATCAACCATGATGGTCTGAACCTTCAGCTCGTCGACGTCGGCGCCCTGGTTGTTCTCGGCGTTGGCAATTGCCGACTCCACCACCTTCTTGATCAGGTGGGCAGCCTTCTTGTCCGAGAACTTCAGCAGGTTGACCGCACGTTCGGCCGGCAGACCGCGCACCTGGTCAGCGACCAGACGAGCCTTCTGCGGGGAGATGCGCGCAGTGCGCAGGATGGCTTTCGCTTCCATTGTCATCTCTCCTTACTTGCCCGACTTCTTGTCACCACCGTGACCCTTGAAGGTCCGGGTGATGGCAAATTCGCCGAGCTTGTGGCCGACCATGTTCTCGTTGACGAGAACCGGGATGTGGTTCTTGCCGTTATGCACGGCAATGGTGATGCCTACCATGTCAGGCAGGATCATCGAACGGCGCGACCAGGTCTTGATCGGCTTCTTGCTGCCCGCAGCGGCCTCCACCTTCTTGACGAGGTGGTGATCGACGAACGGGCCCTTCTTGAGTGAACGTGCCATGGTCGATTAGCCCCTACGATCGCGGACGATGAACTGCTGAGTGCGCTTGTTATGGCGCGTCTTGTAACCCTTGGTCGGAACACCCCACGGGGTGACCGGATGCGGGTTACCCTGGCCGGCCTTGGCCTCACCACCACCGTGCGGGTGGTCAACCGGGTTCATGGCAGCACCACGAACGGTCGGGCGGACGCCGCGCCAACGCTTGGCACCGGCCTTGCCCAGCTTTTCCAGGCTGTGCTCGTCGTTGCCGACTTCGCCGATGGTGGCGCAGCACTCGACCGGAACCTTGCGCATTTCACCCGAGCGCAGGCGCAGGGTGGCGTAGATGCCTTCGCGAGCCACCAGCTGCACGGCCGCACCAGCGGCGCGAGCGATCTGAGCGCCCTTGCCCGGCTTCAGCTCGATGCAGTGGATGGTGGTGCCGACCGGGATGTTGCGCAGCGGCAGGGTGTTGCCGGCCTTGATCGGGGCGTCCGAACCAGCGATCACCTGATCACCGGCCTTCAGGCCCTTCGGGGCGATGATGTAGCGACGCTCACCATCGACGTAGCACAGCAGGGCGATGTGGGCGGTGCGGTTCGGATCGTATTCGATGCGTTCCACGCGCGCCGGGATGCCCAGCTTGTTGCGCTTGAAGTCGATGATGCGGTAGTGCTGCTTGGCACCACCACCGACGTGACGCACGGTGATGCGGCCGTGGTGGTTGCGGCCACCCGAGCGGCTCTGCGACTCGACCAGTGCGGCGTGCGGAGCACCCTTGTGCAGGTCGGGCGTAACCACGCGCACGGCCGAACGGCGGCCGGGGGAAGTGGGCTTGAATTTCATCAATGGCATGGGATGTACCTCAGGCCTTGGCCGTTACATCGATCGACTGGCCGTCGGCCAGGCGAACGTACGCCTTGCGCCAATCGCCGCGGCGGCCAGCACGGTTACGGAAGGACTTGTTCTTGCCCTTGACGTTGACCACGTTGACGGCTTCGACCTTGACGTCGAACAGCTGCTCAACCGCGGCCTTTACATCGGCCTTGGTGGCTTCGTTCGAAACTTCGAAGACATACTGGTTGGAGAGTTCCTGCAGGCGCGCGGTCTTTTCGGAGACACGCGGGGCACGCAGCACGCTGAAGATTTTTTCGTTGCTGTTCATGCCAGCCACTCCTCGACCTTCTTGACCGCGTCAGCGGTGATGACGACCGTGTCGGCACCCACCAGCGAGACCGGATCCAGACCCTGGACGTCACGCACCTGCACGTACGGCAGATTGCGGGCGGACAGGTACAGGTGCTCGGACGCTTCTTCGGTGACGATCAGCGGGCGCTTGCCCACTTCCAGGCCGGCCAGCTTGGCGATCAGACCCTTCGTGTTGGTCACTTCGACATCGAAGGACTCCACGATGGTCAGACGGCCCTGACGGTTCAGCTCGGACAGGATCGCGCACATGGCGGCACGGTACTGCTTACGATTGACCTTCTGCTCGAAGCTGCGCGGCTTGGCCGCGAAGGTGACACCGCCGCCGACGAAGATCGGAGCCGTCAGTGCGCCATGACGCGCGCCGCCGCCCTTCTGCTTCTTCGACTTCTTGGTGGTACCAGCCACTTCGGAGCGAGTCTTCTGTGCCTTGGTGCCGGCGCGACCGGCGTTGCGGTAGGCAACGACGACCTGGTGGACCAGATCTTCGCTGAAATCGCGACCGAACACGGCGTCGGAGACCGAGACCTTGTTGTTGCTACCCGTGATAACGAGTTCCATCGTCATCTCTCCTTATGCCTTGCTCGCCGGACGGACGATCACATCGCCACCCGCCGCGCCCGGAACGGCGCCGCGAACGGCGATCAGACCGCGCTCGACGTCGACCTTGACCACTTCCAGGTTCTGGGTGCTCTGCTGCACCGCGCCCATGTGGCCCGACATCTTCTTGCCCGGGAAAACGCGACCCGGGGTCTGGCGCTGACCCAGCGAACCCGGCGCGCGATGCGACAGCGAGTTACCGTGGGTTGCATCGCCCATACGGAAGTTGTGGCGCTTGATGGTGCCCTGGAAGCCCTTACCCTTGGTGACACCCTGGACGTCGACGATCTGGCCGACTTCGAAGATGTCCGCCTTGACTTCGCCGCCAACGGCGAAATCGCCGAGCTGCGCGTCTTCAACGCGGAATTCCCACAGGCCACGACCCGCTTCCACCTTCGCCTTGGCGAAGTGGCCGGCTTCCGGCTTGTTGACCAGGGCAGCGCGACGCGCGCCGACGGTCACCTGCACGGCGCTGTAGCCGTCGGTTTCGACGGTCTTGATCTGCGCGATGCGGTTCGGGGTTGCTTCGATCAGGGTCACCGGGATGGAACGGCCATCTTCGGTGAACACGCGGCTCATGCCGGCCTTGCGGCCCACGAAGCCCAACGAATACTTCTTCGTCATGGTCGTAGTCCTCAGGTCAGCTTGATCTGAACGTCGACGCCGGCAGCCAGTTCGAGCTTCATCAGCGCGTCCACGGTCTTGTCATTCGGGTCAACGATATCGAGCACGCGCTTGTGCGTGCGGGTCTCGTACTGGTCACGCGCGTCCTTGTCGACGTGCGGGGAGACGAGAACGGTGTAACGCTCGATCTTGGTCGGCAGCGGGATCGGGCCACGCACTTGCGCGCCGGTCCGCTTTGCCGTTTCAACGATCTCGCTGGCCGAACGGTCGATCAGACGATGATCGAACGCTTTCAGCCGGATCCGGATCTTTTGGTCCGCCATGGCGGTAGGTTCCTTCGTTAAAAGAGCGACAGACAAAGCCTCTGGGTTGCTTTGCCCCATGAAATTCCTGAATACGGACGGCCCGCAGTCCTGCAGGCCGACAAGGTCACTCCATGGACCTCAAAAACGTAGGCAGACCAGTTTCCCGGCCTGCCCAGACGTAGAAGCATAATGGCACGCAAGGCAGCTGTCAACAGTCGCCTGTTGACGCCGCCTGAATGGCATTGACCCTTCCTGGTCCGGGGAACACAAGGCACATCCTGTGCCTGCTTTCCCATTTGATACGCCCCGATGCCCTACCCAGGCAACATCGGGGCGCAGATACTACCAGATTACTCGATGATCTTCGAGACCACGCCGGCGCCGACGGTACGGCCGCCTTCGCGGATGGCGAAGCGCAGGCCTTCGTCCATTGCCACCGGGTTGATCAGGGTGACGACCATCTTGACGTTGTCACCCGGCATCACCATTTC
>NZ_JCAFSR010000013.1:0-95822 GCF_059369475.1 Stenotrophomonas sp. YJH_SMC_65 | reverse complement strand
CTACACCTATCCCGCAACCAGCCACCGGCTGACCGCCGTGGACGGCGAAGCGCGCGACCATGACGCGGTGGGCAACACCACCCGCATCGGCGGCAAGTCGTTCATCTACAACGATGCCAACCGCATGAACGCGGTGAAGCAGGGCAATGCCGTACTGGAAAGCTACACCTACAATCATCGCGGTGAGCGCGTGCTGCGTACCCCGGCCGGTGGCGCAGCGCAGATCACCTTGTACGACGAAGCAGGGCAGTGGCTGGGCAACTACTCGGCCACAGGCCAGGCGGAGCAGCAGGCCATCTGGCTGGACAACTACCCGGTGGCGTTGATCAACATGCCGGCTACCGGCGTGCCGGAACTTGCCTACGTGCAGCCGGATCACCTGGGCACACCGCGCGTAGTGATCGACCCGGCGCGCGATGTGGCGATCTGGGAGTGGAGCAACAAGAGCGAAGTGTTCGGCAACCAGATTCCGAGTACCGACCCGGATGGTGATGGAGTGGCGTTCGAGCTGGCGCTGCGCTTCCCAGGCCAGCAGGCCACGGATGCGAGTGGGTTGTTCTACAACTATCAGCGGGAATACGACCCGGCGGTGGGGCGGTATTCGCAGAGTGATCCAATTGGATTGGAGGGTGGGATTTCCACCTTCTCATATGTTGGCTCTCGGCCAACCTTCTCGATCGATCCGCAGGGGCTTCAGGTTATCGGAAGCCCAAGGGAGATGGCCAATCCCCTCGATGAGTCCCAGGCAAGAATGTTGCTTCCATGGGTTGCGGACATGACTCCGGGTGTCGGGGACGTCAAAGGCATTTACGAAGCATGTGAGAACCCAACGCCGGGCAATATTGCGATGGCGGCGATCGGTATTGGCCCTCTTAAGCTCCTGAAACTGCCAGTCAAAGCTGGCCGGATACTGCTCACATTTGGCCGAGTGGACAATCAGGTTTATCACGCCTTCCGACACGTCGAAAAGGCTGGGATGGATAGCGTTAGTGTGAAGGCGGCGATTGCCGCCGATATTGAGCGAATCGGGGCGAATCACCCCTCTGGAACATATTCTGGCTCTGTGACGGTCGACGGTGTTAAAATTGAATACAGCTCCCATAAGTTTCCTGATGGAAGCATTAATGTAAGTAGAATTACTCCGCCCAGGAATTGATGCATGTACAGGCATTTATCGGAATCTGAAAAATCATTAGTGAAATTGATGCTTCAAGGTGTGGATTTTCCGGGCATCACTGCTGATTCACTTGCGGCGATTGAAGTTGAGGAGATGGATGATGGCGGGATGGGGAGCCTGCTGTTCAAATCAAGCAAGCTCGACCGTTTGCTTGGAAAGGAGCTGGCCAGCAAAACCTTTGTCGACACGGATGGGGTTGAAGTTATAGTGACACTTTCACTGGACAATTATGGAGATCTTTTTGAGTTGGATGTATGGAAAGTCGACTTCTCGCCAGTTATTAGCCTTCGTCCCAGGAGGGCGTCCGCTGCGGGCTAGTAAGAGCCTAAACGTTTCCGCCCTCGCTCCTTAGCTATCCAAGGAGGCGCCCGGACTGAGGATGTTCCGAGCAATAGGTGATCGGTTGGACCTACGGCAACGGCCGCCAGCTGTAGCGTCCGTTGGATCTGGATTGCCGCCCGCAGGCGGTGCATGACCCGGCGCCGGTGGCCTGTCGCTGGGCTACGGCTATGATCCGGTCGGTTCGATCACCGAGCTGAAGAACGGCACAGGCTCAACGGTACTCGCCAAGTACGCCTACGACGCGCTGGGCCGCCTGACCCAGACCCAGGACGGCGCGACCGGCACGCCGATTGAAACCTATGCCTACGACGCCACCGGCAATCGCACCGCGCTGACCACCTCGGCAGGCACCGCCAGCTACACCTACCCCGCAACCAGCCACCGGCTGACCGCCGTGGACGGCGAAGCGCGCAACCATGACGCAGTGGGCAACACCACCAGCATCGGCGGCAAGACGTTCATCTACAACGATGCCAACCGCATGAACGCGGTGAAGCAGGGCAATGCCGTACTGGAAAGCTACGGTTACAACCACCGCGGTGAACGCGTTCTGCGGACCCCGGCCGGTGGCGCAGCACTGATCACCCTGTACGACGAAGCAGGGCAGTGGCTGGGCAACTACTCGGCCACGGACCAAGCGCAGCAGCAGGCCATCTGGCTGGACAACTACCCGGTGGCACTGATGAACACGCCGGCTACCGGCGTGCCGGAGCTGGCCTACGTCCAACCAGATCATCTGGGCATGCCGCGCGTGGTGATCGATCCGGTACGGAATGTCTCGATCTGGGAGTGGAGCAACAAGAGCGAAGTGTTCGGCAACCAGATTCCGAGGGCTGACCCGGATGGCGATGGTGTGGCGTTTGGGCTTGCGCTGCGCTTCCCAGGCCAGCAGGCGACGGCTGCGAGTGGGATGCTCTACAACTACCAGCGGGAATACGACCCGGCGGTGGGGCGGTATTCGCAGAGTGATCCAATTGGGCTTGGTGGAGGTGTTAGCACCTATATCTATGCAATCGGCAATACAATTTCGCACGTTGATCCACTGGGTTTGAAAGACTCCCAGCCTGGAGTGACTGTGACAGAAACTGGCGCATATACGGTCGATTGGCGCTATTACGTGAATAGGACATTGGAAGCTCTTGGCTTTCCGGGGGCATTTGTCGCGGGAGCCAGCGACTTCGGCGGGCAGTATGCCAATCAATGGTCAGCCACACACGTGGTTGGTGGGTCTCATAACGGATGGGTTGGCCAGGATAAGTACTTCCACTGCATGGCGAACTGCGAGGCTGCACAGAAGGGTATGGGCGGATCAGCTGCTGCTCAGTGCATAAGCAACGGGCGCGAGTGGTTCGATCAAAGCATCAAGGGCGACTCTGCCGCTGACTCCGCTGCGGATCAGTTGGCAAATCGCCTCGGACGATCATCTGGACAAATGAGCCGTACGCGGAGTTGCTCGCAGATGTGCGGGAGCTATCGACCCGGTGGAAACTTCCCTTGCTGATGACTCGGATGCCTCAGATGTACGCTTCCAAGCTGCTCCAAATCGTGACGCTGTCAATCGCACTTTCTGGTTGCATGGAAGTTGCCAGCACCGAGTATGCAGACCGCAATCAAGTCGTCTCAAGGCAAGCAATCGGTGAATCCAAATGGTTGCCTTCATGGTTGCCAGAGGATGCAGTCAATATACGCGAGTCGCACGACATTGACACAAATGAATCTTGGCTGGTTTTCCGCCTGACCAGCGGGGTTCTTACTTTGCCCGAAGAATGTAGGCTGGTGAGCAGGCCGGAGCTGTCCGGCGCGCGAGTCATGCGGAGATTTCCACAGTCTGCTCGCAGCGCGTGGTCACGAGCATCAAGCTATGGCGGCAAGTTCTATCTGTGTCCGGAGGGAAATGCTGGCCGCTGGGTCATGCGCGATGAAGAGCTGGGCCTTGTTTACAGCGGAATAAGGTTATAGGTGGCTGGGCGGTCTCACCTAGTAAGCGAAATGCGTGAGTGGCACGTGGCGATCTCCTTTCCCGGTGCCTGATTCGGCACTTTCCGGCCGAGCGTCGTGTGGGTTCGGGTATGTGTCAAATCGACCTTGCCACTTGTCCGTGTTCACGAATGGGAGGGCCGTGTAAGAAGATCGGATGGTCCGGCAAGCTTCAAGCACCCAGGCGTTCGGCAGGAAGATTGCTGGGCCGCGGTGACGACTGTGCGGGAGGACCTATGGGATATCGGCTCCATGGTCTATTGTGGCTGCAGCGCAGGCGGTGGATAGGCGAAGGGAAATGAAAGACAAACTGAGAGAAAGAGAGGCGCTGTCGCCAACTGGCTTCTATGCCAATACTATGCGGAGAGTGGTCTGGATCAGGAAACCGTAGTGGAGCTGCTGGAGCATGTTGCAGACGAGCTTCGTTTGCCCTCCGGGAGGCTCCGTCCTGGAGATCGATTTTCGAAGGAACTGTCGCCTGGTGAAGCTCATGGCTGGGACTCGGGGTATGGGGTGTTGATATTCGAGCTTCAATCGCTCGCAAAAAAGCGTGGTATTGCAGTCGATCGGCGGGTGGATTCGCTCGACGACTACATTCGTATCATGGCGGGTATCTATTGATGAGATTGATGCATCCCTGAATGGCTAATCGGCGTAGACGTCGCAGTGCGTACTGAGAATTCGGGGATGCCGAAGGTGAGGTATGCCGCCGCTGTCGTTGCCGGTCTGGTTCTGGCCGGCTGTGCAACATCGGGTGGCGATATGATCGTGCGCGTCTCGGGAAGCGTGCCGCCAGGTCAGGGTGACGTTCGCGCTCTAGATTGTGAGCTGAGTATGCTCGGGGAGGACGAAGGTGTAGTTTCGTCGAAACCGGTTGGAAGCACATTCTCGGTCCCCATGATGGTCGTTGCAGGGCCGGAACCCAGAAGCTACCAATTCGCCGTCGAATGCAGGGATGGCCGGAGGTTCGCATCCAAAGAAGTACAGATCAGTAGTCGGCGGTCATATGCCCGGGATCTCAATCTTGGGGAGCTTCAGGAGCGGTGACCGGCGATCGTCCTCGCGCATCCCAGAGCTCTGATCGGGAATCTAGTCCATGAGATTCATTTACGTGTTGCTCTTCATCCTTCTCACAGGTGCGGCGCTGTTTTCATTTCGCAAACTCCAACGAGGTGAGCTGGGCGAGAAGCCGGTTTATGCCGCTTTGCAAAGCGCCGAGCTGGAGTACAGACGCCAGCCGGTTGGCGACCTGATCTATGAAGAAGGGGGCGGGCATCTGCTCGCCGGGTTCTCTGTAGACGCGCAAGCGAGGGTTTGGGTTGCGTTGGACACAACGAGGGACAATGGGGATCTGTTTGTCGTCCCTATGCACGGGGAACAGAGAATCTCTTGTCAACTCGTCGATCAACTGGTGTCGGCCAATGTTGGATCAGCACAGGCTAGGCACGCGTTGAAGTCGTCTTGCGTGAAGTAGGGCGTTGCGAGGCTGAAGAAATTCCCCGTACACGCCGCAGCAATGATGGCGGCGGTGATTCGGTCGTTCTGTTGTATGGGTTTGGGGAATTCCAGTAGATGAAAGATTTCAACGCGCTCGAATGGTGTGACGCCACGTTGCTGGCCATCAACATTGATAGGAGCAAACCTGGCGTATGCGACGAGGTAAAGGTCCACGTGCGCTGGCCGGACGGCCGGCAGGCAACCGTCTGCTTCTCGGAAGCCTACGGGTGCTCGGCGCTCATGAACTTCGGCGTACTGGGGGAGGAGGGAATAGAGTTCGCCAGGGTCGAGGACGACGAGCCGGGGCTTGCTCATCTTCTTGATCGTTGGAAGGCGGTCGGCTATCCGTTGTCCGGCCTGAAGTGTTTCCGTATCGAGACCACCTCGACCGGAAGCGTAATTCTTATCTACGCCAGGACATGGCGGATCGAGCATCTGCCGATGGCGGGTGCAGTGCCCTGAAGGACATTCCGTGCCCAGATTCCTCACCCCCGACAAGGTCTCCCTCATCCGGGGGAAGGCGCCTGAGAAGACCGAGCGGAGATATCCTTGGGGTCATGATTTTTGGCCCTGCGGCGACGTTGGCCGCCACACTCTGCAAATTGGGACCTTGATGATGGTGAGAATCCTGACAGCACTACTTCTGATTGGAGTCGGACTTGGATTCTCTGGCGGCGCATGGGCTGTAGGAAAGCGGCCCTTCAAGATGATCCAGTTCTGCGTGCATGACCAAGAGGGCGTGAATCGGTTCAAGCAGACCCTCAGCTCTATCGCCAAGGACGAAGGAATGCAGTTCTTCGATGGCAGCGCTGAATTGGATCGCCAGCTTGCCAGGGCAAAGGTGGACGTGAAACGCCCTGTCGTCTACATCGGAGTGAAGCGGGAAGATGGCTCGGGACTGGAGGCGGGGAACCTCGGATTGGATCGCTTCGAGATAGCTATTGGCTTCTCTGAAGGGAAGATGCCCGTCGAGGCATGGTCATTCTCTTTCCGCGTCGAACGCGCTTTGGCAGATCGCTGGAATGTACACGCGGTTCCGCCGAACAAGGGGGCTGCGCCGACGGCGTGTCGGGCGGGAGGCGATCCTCGCTGAAGTCCGTTGCACATGGCATTCACCCTTCGGGCTGCAACCGCCCTACCGCCTGGGCGCACAACGACTGGCAGGCCATGACCAACCCCTCCATCACGCGGTCGCCCACGTACTGCCCGGGTTCGCCGTTCTGCCGGGTGCGTTCGGCCGCCAGCAGCATTTCCAGCACCACCCGCAACCCGTTCAACGCGCAATCGGCATCGGCGAGGGCCAGGCAGCGGCCGGGTAGTTGATGCCGCTCCGGCCAGGGTTGTCCGTCGGCTGCCGCACCGGAGCCGATGCGGTGGAGATTGGCAATGAAGGTGTTCCTGTCCACTGTTGGCGCAGCCGGAGGCGAACCGTCGTCGCCGGCGGTGCTGCGGTGGGCGTGCAGATGCGGGAGGTCCGATTCGTTCATGGCAAGGCTCCGTGCAGGGCAATCGGTAGCCGCCACCCATAAAAGTGGCGGACGGTACGTGGTTCGAACACCGGGTTGATGTCAGTCCGGTGGGCCCGAAGGCCCCCACGCACCGCCCGCCATAGCCGGCAGACGGATTGCCAGCCGGCGCCACGCTAGGGTGGCGCCGGCTGGCAAGCGCATACATCAACATCAACTCGGGTGTTCGAAGCCCGGCCACCCTTTTCCGGTGGCACGCCATCTGAGCCCCTGGCGCTGTGCAATGCCAATCAGAAGAGTTGCAAACATCACTCGATTGGAGACGCTTTTGACATTGTCCTACGCTGTTAAGCCCCGCCAGTGCTGGCTGGCGTAGTGATCCGCCCGCAGCGTGCAATCTGCGACAGGTGTCGAGGTTGTCACGGCGAACGGGACGGGCGCGGAGGGCCTATCGCGACAGGCGGTACCAATTCAGGCTGCGTGCCTCCCGGGTTGACGCTTTCAACGCCCCAGCGCACTCTGCGGGCTGGGGTCGACAACCCGTTCAGGGGCAGGGCTGCAGGGTGGTACCAGGAGGCGGAACAGCCATGAGCCAACTCACCGACAGCTTCGGACGCAGCTTTCCGTACCTGCGCTTGTCGCTCACCGAAGCCTGCAACTTCCGGTGCAGCTACTGCCTGCCCGACGGGTACCAGGCCGACGGCCGCCCGCGTTTCCTGCAGGTGGATGAGATCGGCCGCCTGGTGCGGGCCTTTGCGGCGCTGGGCATGAGCAAGATCCGCCTGACCGGCGGCGAGCCCAGCCTGCGCAAGGATCTGGACGAGATCATCGCCACCGTGGCGGCGGTTCCGGGCATCCGCAAGGTGGCCATCACCACCAATGGCACGCTGCTGCCGCGGCGCCTGCCGGGCTGGCACCAGGCCGGCCTGACCGCGCTGAACGTGAGCATGGACAGCCTGCAACGCGAGCGTTTCCACACCATCACCGGGCACGACCGCCTGCCGGAGATCCAGCAGGGCCTGGCGCTGGCGCAGGCGTTGGGCCTGCCGACGATCAAGCTCAACGCGGTGCTGCTGCGGGGCCTGAATGACGACGAGCTGCCGCAGTGGATGGATTACCTGCGCGATCGCCCCTTCAGCGTGCGCTTCATTGAACTGATGCGCACCGGCGACAACGAAGCCTATTTCCAGCGCCACCACCTGCGCGCCGACGTGGTGGTCGAGCAGCTGCTGGCCGCGGGCTGGCACGAGCGTCCGCGCGCGGCCGATGCCGGCCCGGCGCGCGAGTTCGGCCACCCCGACCATCGCGGCAGCATCGGCATCATCGCCCCATATTCGCGTGACTTCTGCAAGGGCTGCAACCGCCTGCGGGTGACCGCCAAGGGCGACTTGCGGCTGTGCCTGTTTGGCGAGTTCGGCGTGCCGCTGCGCCCGCTGCTGCAGCGCGATGAGGACCACGACGCGCTGCTGGCACGCATCACCACCCAGCTTGGCCTGAAAGCGGCCGGGCATGGACTGCACCAGGGCCAGACCGGGCTGACCCCGCACCTGGCCTCCATCGGAGGATGAGCAACACGATGAGTGGGGAATTGAACGCGGCCTTCCACATGGCCGATGTCCGCAACAAGCGCATCAGCCGCCGCCGTGCGGTGGCGGTGGGCGAGCTGCATGCCGGTCCAGTGGCCTATCCGCTGATTGTCGAGCGCCGCCTGCCCAAGGGCGATGCGCTGGTGATGGCCGAGATTGCCGGCCTGCAGGGCGCCAAGATGGCCTCGATGCTGATGCCGCTGTGCCACCCGCTGCCGCTGGAACTGGTGCAGGTGTTCTGCGCGCCGGTACCGGAACGGCAGGCGATCCGCGTGTGGTGCGAGTGCGCCAGCGAGGCGCGCACCGGCGTGGAGATGGAGGCACTGGCCGGCGTCAACGCGGCGCTGCTGACCCTGTACGACCTGAGCAAGCCGGTGGAGCCGGCGTTGCGCATCGAAGGCATCCGCCTGCTGTTCAAGGAGGGCGGCAAGCGCGGTGTCTGGCTGCACCCGGACGGCATGGACGAGGCCGAGCGTGAGCGGTTCAAGCCGCGTGCGCCGAAGGGCCTGGAAGGCGCGGCCTGCGCGGTGATCACGCTGAGCGATCGCGCCAGCGAAGGCACCTATGAGGATGCCTCTGGCCCGACCCTGGTGATCGGGCTGAAGAAGCTGGGGGGCGAGGTGGTGGCCGCCGAAGTGCTGCCCGATGGCATCGAGCCGTTGGCGGGCCGCCTGCAGGCGTTGGCTGCCGAGGGCGTGCGCCTGTGCCTGTGTACCGGCGGTACCGGGCTGGGCCCGCGTGACCTGACCCCGGAGGCGCTGCGTTCCTTGAATGCGCGGCCGGTGCATGGCCTGGCGCAGATGGTGCGGGCCCTGAGTGCGCAGCACACGCCGATGGCCTGGCTGAGCCGCGCCGAGGTGGTGCAGCTGGGCAACATGCTGGTGTTTGCATTGCCGGGCAGCCCCAAGGCGGCGGCACAGTGCCTGGACATCCTGGCGCCGGTGCTGGGCCACGCCCTGGCGATGGTCGAGGGTGGTGGCCACTGATGATTGCCTACAGCGAGGCCTTGCAGCACCTGCTGGACGCGGCCACGCCGCTGCCGGCCGAGCGCCTGCCGCTGCATGAGGCCGGCGGCCGTACCCTGGCCCGTGACATCCACAGCGCGCAGTCGCTGCCGCCGTTCGACAATTCGGCGATGGACGGCTTCGCGCTGCGCGCCAACGGTACGGCGTTCGAGGCCGGTACCGAATTCGCGGTGCAGGGCTGGCAGGCGGCCGGCGATGCCGGTGCCGACGGCGGCGAGGGCGCCTGGGAGATCATGACCGGCGCGCGCATGCCGGTCGGGCTGGATACGGTGGTGCCGGTCGAGAACGTCGAGATCCTCACCAGCGAAGATGGACGCCCGACCCGCATCGCCCTGAAGGCATCGGTGAAGCCGGGCCAGAACGTGCGCCTGCGTGGCGAGGATGTGAGCGACGGCGAGCGCGTGCTGCAGTCCGGGCAGGTGCTGGACATCAACGCGCGCACCTTGCTGCATGCCATCGGCGTGGCTCAGGTGGCGGTGGTGGCACGGCCGAAGGCGGCGGTGATTGCCACCGGCAAGGAGCTGGTGACCGAGGCGGCGCAGACGCTGGAATCCGGGCAGATCCGTGACAGCAACCGGCCGTACCTGGTCGGCCGCCTGCAGGCCGCCGGTGCCGAGGTGGTCTGGCAGGGCACGGTGGGCGATGAGGCGGCCGCCTTCAATGCCGTACTGGATCAAGCACTGGACGCGGGTGCGCAGCTGTTGATCAGCACCGGCGCGGTGTCGGCCGGCCGCTACGATTTCATTCCCGACGCGCTGCGCGGCCGGGGTGCGCGCATCGTGTTCCACAAGGTGGCGATCCGCCCCGGCAAGCCGTTGCTGTTCGCGGTGCTGCCCAATGGCGCGCTGTATTTCGGCCTGCCGGGCAACCCGGTGTCGGCTGCGGTGGGCCAGCGCTTCTTTGTCGAGCCGGTGTTGCGTCGCCTGCTGGGGCTGGCGCCGGAGCAGGTGCTGATGTTGCCGCTGCAGGCCGACGTGCGCACGCCGCCGGGCCTGCGCTTCCATGCGCGGGCCCGGGTGGAAGTGGACGCGCAGGGCCGCCTGAGTGCGCGCGTGCTGGCAGGGCAGGAGTCGTTCCGTTTGATGTCCATGCTGCAGGCCAACGCCTGGGTGGTGCTGGACGGCGAGGGCGGTCTCGCCCCTGCCGGCACGCCAGTGCGCGTGCAGGGCTGGGGTCATCAGGACCCTGTGCAGCTGGCAAGCCAGGAGCCGTGATGAGACAGGTGAATCTGCAATTGTTCGGTGCGTTTTCCGATCTGGATGCCAGCCGCGAGATCGCCGTGGATGTAGCCGGTGGCACCGTGGCCGATCTGCGCCAGGCGCTGCGCGAGCTGCTGCCGCTGCGTTGGCCGGGTTTCCGTGCCGGCTTGCTGGATTACTCGGCATTCGCCGACCAGCAACGCGTGCTGCGCGACCACGAGGCGTTGCCCGACGATGGCCGGGTGGCGATCCTGCCGCCGGTGAGCGGGGGCTGAGCGATGAGCGAGACGATCATCGCCAAGGTCGTGGACCGCGCGCAGGCGGCAATCGATCCGGCCGAGGGCATCGCGGCGGTTTCCGATACGGGCTTCGGCGGCATCGATGTGTTCATCGGCAAGGTGCGCGACGTCAATGTGGGCCGGCGGGTGACCGGGATCACCTACGACCTGTTCGAGCCGCTGGTATTGAACGAGTTCAAGCGCCTGGCGGCCGAGGTCGAGGCTACGTTCAGTCCGAAGTTGAAACTGTATGTGGCCCATGCCAAGGGGCGACTCGGCATCGGCGATGTGGCGGTGGTGGTGGCCGCAGGCAGCCCGCACCGCGACGAGGCGTTCCGCGCGTGCCGGCAGCTGATCGAGGTGGTGAAGCACCAGTGCCCGATCTGGAAGCAGGAGCATTACGAAGACGGCGACAGCCAGTGGAGCGAAGGTTGCAGTCTGTGCCATGCGGACAGCGAACCCGGCCATGACCATGCGCACGATCACGAACATCCCCATTGATGGCATCGTGCTGGCCGGCGGCCTGTCCAGCCGGATGGGCCGCGACAAGGCGCTGCTGCCCTGGCACGGCCGCACGCTGCTGGAACACATGCGCGGCCTGCTGCTGCAGGCCGGCGCCGGGAGGGTATGGGTGAGCGGCGACTACCCAGCTTTTGGTGGCATCCCGGACCGGGTCGCACGCTGCGGCCCGCTGGGCGGCCTCTACAGTGTGGCGATGCAGATGCCAGACGGCCCCGCCTGGGTGGTGCCGGTCGATACGCCGCGGGTGACACCCGCGCTGTTGCAGCGGCTGCAGGCCGATCAAGGGCGTGCCTGCACGGTATTCGACGATGAACCGTTGCCGATGCGGTTGCAGATCGATGATCATTGCCGCCGCGTGCTGCAGGCCTTGATCGATGATCCGACGGCGCGCCGTTCACTGCGCGCCCTGCAGGAACGCCTGGGCGTGACACGGATGCCACTGGCGCCGGAGGATCAGGCGTTGCTGCTCAACTGCAACACCCCGTCGGAATGGGAGTCCATCACAGCATGAAGGTCCAGCTGCAACAGCAATCGATGCGCCTGCGCGTGGATGAAGAAGAACTGGCAGGATTGCTGGCCGGCGAATCAGTGGAGAACCTGACGCGCTTTGGTGGCAGCGGTGGCTGGGGCGTGGCGCTGTCGCTGCATGCCGGCGATCAGGCGGTGCTGCTCGATGGCGGGACATTCTGCCGGTTGGTACTGCCTCGCCAGGCCGTTGAGTCGCTGGCGGGCAGGCTGCCCTGCCGGGATGGGCTGGGCTTCGGTATCGCGTTGGATGACGACAGCATGCTGCAGCTGCAGTTCGACGTGGACGTGCGCGACAGCATGCGGCAGCGTGGCCCGCAGCGGCGTTCCGAACCCGCGCCAGAGTAGGTGCACGTTGCGCAGGGCCGGGCGGTGCGCTGTCGTATGATGAGGGCCTTCGTTCCTGCCTCGCTGCAATGCCTCTGAACCCCTCCGCTCCCTCTGCGTCCCGGCCGGCCACGCCCAATCCGGCAGCGGCCGATGACGGAGACGCGCTGCACTTCTGCAGCACCTGTGCGTTCTCCGACGCCTGCATGTCGCAGGGCTACGACAAGACCGCGCTGGGCGAACTGCATGTGCTGGTCGACCACGTCGGCCCGTTCCAGGCCGGCGACTACCTGTTCCGTGCCGACGATCCATTCGACTCGATCGCCGCGGTGCGTGCCGGCATGGTCAAGACGTTCGTCGATGACAGCCAGGGCAACGAGCAGGTGCTGGGTTTCAGCCTGCCGGGCGAGGTGATCGGGCTCAATGCCATCCACGGCGCGCGCTTCCCTTGCAACGCCGTGGCCCTGGACACCGTCTACCTGTGCCGGATCTCGTTTCCGCGATTGAGCCTGCTGGCCACGCGCATGCCGGGGTTGCAGGCGCGGCTGTTCAGCCTGCTCAGCGCCGAGATCGGCAAGGTCGCCACGCTGGCCGCCAACCATCGCACCGAGGAGCGCATGGCGGCGTTCCTGCTGGATCTTTCCGAGCGCTATGCCCGGCGCGGATTCTCCGCCACCCGTTTCAACCTGAGCATGGCCCGCACCGAGATCGCCAACTACCTGCGGATGGCGCCGGAGACGGTGAGCCGGGTACTGCGCCGCTTGAGCGACGACGGTGTGATTGCGGTGAACCAACGTGAGATGCTGTTGCTGGACCCGGACCGGCTGGCGGAACTGGCCGTAGCCCGGGACGCCGGACTGGACTGATCAGGCAGGGGGCTGGGCATGAAGCGAGCGGCATTGTTGTGGCTGGGCCTGCTGGCCACGGTACCGGCCTGGGCGGCCGACCTGACGGTGTCGGCGGCGTCGAGCCTGACCGAGAGCTTCCGCGAACTGGGTGCGGCCTATGAGAAGACGCACCCGGGAACCAGGGTCGATTTCAACTTCGCCGCCTCTGGCGTACTGCTGCAGCAGATCAGCCGCGGCGCGCCGGTGGATGTGTTCGCGTCGGCCGATGAAGCCACCATGGACCAGGCCCAGCAGCAGGACCTGCTGGCGGCCGGCAGCCGCGCGGTGTTCGCGGTGAACGCGCTGTGGGTGGTGGCGCCGCCGCAGGCCAGGGCCGCGCCGCGCAGCTTGAAGGACCTGGTCGGTGCCGGCGTGCAACGCATCGCACTGGGCAACCCGGACAGCGTGCCGGTCGGCCGCTATGCCAAGGGCGCGCTGGAAGCGGCCGGCCTGTGGCCGTCGGTGCAGGGCCGGATCATCACCACGCAGAACGTGCGCCAGTCGCTGGATTACGTGGCGCGCGGTGAAGTGGATGCCGGCTTCGTCTATGCCACTGACGCGCAGGCCATGCCGGACCGGGTACGCCGTGCCTTCGTGGTACCGGTGTCCGGGCGCATCGCCTATCCGCTGGCGGTGACCAGGGCCAGCGCGCAGCCGGCAGAGGCCAAGCGGTTTGTCGCCTTTGTGCGTTCGGCGCAGGGCCAGGCGATCCTGGCCCGGCACGGATTCGGCAAGCCCTGACGCATGGATCTGGACTGGAGTGCATTGGGGTTGTCGCTGAAGGTGGCCGGCTGGGCCACCGCGATCAACCTGGTGCTGGGCGTGGCGCTGGGCGCGCTGCTGGCGCGTCGGCGCTTTCCCGGCCGTGAGCTGCTGGATTCGCTGTTGACCCTGCCGATGGTGCTGCCACCAACGGTGCTGGGGTATTACCTGCTGGTGCTGATCGGTCGCAACGGCCCGATCGGCGCGTGGCTGCAGTCGTGGTTCGGCATCAACCTGGTGTTCACCTGGCAGGCTGCGGTGATTGCGGCGGCGGTGGCTTCGCTGCCGCTGGTGTTCAAGCCGGCACGCGCGGCGTTCGAGGAAGTGGACGGACAGCTGGAGCAGGCCGCGCGGACGCTGGGTGTGTCCGAAGCGGCGGTGTTCCTCCGCGTCACGCTGCCGCTGGCCTGGCGCGGCATTCTTGCCGGCCTGTTGCTGGCGTTTGCACGCGCGATGGGCGAATTCGGCGCGACGTTGATGGTGGCCGGCAGCATTCCGGGCCGGACGCAGACGTTGTCGATCGCCATCTACGAGGCGGTGCAGGCCGGTCAGGACGGCAAGGCCAATGCGCTGGTGATCCTGACCTCGGTGGTCTGCATCGTGATCCTGTTGCTGGCTGCGCGGTTGGTGGGCGGACGTCGCCGGGAGCTGCGTGATGTGGCTTGACCTGCAGGTGCAGCGTCGCCTGCAGGCGGCCGGCCAGGATTTCGTGTTGGACGTATCGCTGCAGTGCACGCAGCGGCAGGTGGTGCTGTTCGGACCCTCCGGCGCCGGCAAGAGCCTGACCCTGAAGGCGGTGGCCGGGCTGCTGCGGCCAGGCCAGGGCCATGTGCGCCTGCAGGGGCAGACCCTGTTCGACGCGGCCACCGGCGTGGACCTGCCACCGCAGCGCCGTCGGCTGGGCTACGTGTTCCAGGATTACGCGTTGTTCCCGCACCTGAGCGTGCGCCAGAACGTGGCGTTCGGGCTGCAGAAGGGGTGGTTGAATCCGCGGATCGGCCAGCGCTTCGACGCGGTGGAACAGTGGTTGCACGCCTTCCGCATCGACACGGTGGGCGATCTGCTGCCATCACAGATTTCCGGCGGACAGCGCCAGCGTACCGCGCTGGCGCGCGCGCTGGTGACACAGCCGCAGGCGCTGCTGCTGGATGAACCGTTTTCCGCGCTGGACCACGACCTGCGCCAGCACCTGCGCCAGGAGCTGGAGACCGTGCTGGACAGGACCGGCATTCCGCTGCTGTTGATCAGCCATGACCCGCAGGATGTGGCCATGTTCGGCCAGCAGGTGGCGCGCGTGGTGGACGGCCGCATTGTCGACGGTTGACCTGCACCTGTAGAGCCGAGCCCATGCTCGGCTGCTCTGCGCGACAACGCCAACAGCAGCCGAGCGTGGGCTCGGCTCTACAGGATCAACGGATCAGTACAATTCACAGTGCGTGCGGCCCTCATTGCGCAGCGTGTCCCAGTGGCCTTCGCCGCCGATGGCATCGATGGCCTCGCGCACCGCGCTTTCCAGGTGGCGCTTGTTGCCGCACAGGTACAGATGCCCACCGCGGGCCAGCACATCGCGCACTTCATCGCCGCGCTGCTGCAGCACATGCTGCACATAGATCTTTTCGGCGCCATCGCGCGAGAACGCGGTATGCAGGCCGGCCAGCACGCCACGCGTGCGCCAGTCCAGCAGCTGGTCACGGTACAGGTAGTCGTGCTGGCGGTGCTTCTCGCCAAACACCAGGTGCACTTCGCGTTCGCAGGCCTTGGCCTGCAGTTCCTGCAGCAGGCCCATCAAGGGTGCGATGCCAGTACCGGTACCGACCAGCAGCAGCGGTGCCTCGCCGGTATCGGGCAGGTGGAAGCCGGGGTTGGAGCGGCAGTACACACGGGCATGGTCGCCTCCATGCAGGAGGCTGCCGGTGGCAGTGCCGAAGCGTTCGCGGCCGCGCAGGGTGTAGCGCACTTCGCGCAGGCACAGGCTCAGCTGGTCGTCGCACGGGTGCGAGGCGATCGAATAGGCGCGCGGCAGCCGCGGTGACAGCAGTTCGCGCAGCCGGGCAAGCGGCACGCTGTCCGGCGTGGCGTGGTCCTGCAGCACGTCCAGCAGGTCCAGGCCGTGCAGGTAGGCGTCCAGCTCGCGCTTCTGGCTGACCTTCAGCAGGCCCTTCAGTGCCTCACTACCGCCCAGCCGGGCCAGTTCGCGCAGCACGCCCTTGCTCAGCAGGCGCAGCTCGCGGTCTTGCAGGGCGGCCACGGCGGTGGTGTCGCCGTACCAGGTGGCCAATGCCTGCAGCAGGGCAGGGTCGTTCCCGGGTACTACGTGCAGGGTGTCGCCCGCGCGATAGGCCATGCCACTGCCGGCAATGTCCAGTTGCAGGTGCCACGCGGCCGGGTCGCTGCTGTTCAAGCGGCGGCGTTCGAGGATGCGCGCGGCAAAGGCATTGTCTTCGCCATAGGCGGTGACCTGCAGGTGCAGGTGCTGGCCAGCGCTGAGGTCACCCTCCAGCACCTGGCCCAGCACCGGCTGCCATTGCTGGAAGAACTGCTCGTAGCCCAGGTCGGCGTCCACCCGATGCAGCAGCGGCTGGGCCTGGCGCTCGCTCAATGCAGCATCCAGCGCCTTGGTGAAGCCGCAGAAGCTGGGGTAGCCGGTGTCACCAAGGCCGAACACCGCATAGCGCAGGCCGCGCAGCGTCGGGGTCTGGCGCAGTGTTTCGAAGAACTGCTCGCCATTGGCCGGCGGTTCGCCATCGCCGAACGAGCTGGAGATTGCCAGCAGCACATCGCCTTGGCCGAGACTGGCCACGTCGATTTCGTTGAACGGGAGTACCTGCGGCCCGTGCAGCTGCAGGCCCGCGCCCAGGCGCTGGGCCAGGGCGCGGGCGTTGCCCGACTCGGACGCAAAACCCACCAGCAGGCGGCTGAAGGGCGTACTGGTCGGGAGAGCGTTCACGCGGCCTCGTAGAAGTCGTCGAACTTTTCCTTGCTGAACTCGACCAGGTCGTAGTTCTGCATCAGGTCGTTCACCACGCGGCGGATGCTGATGTACGAGGTGATGTTGCCGTCGGCGTCGAACAGCGGCTGCACGGTGGTGTCGACCACGTAGAGCACGCCGCCTTTGCCAAGGTTGGGCACGATGCCGGTCCAGGTCTTGCCGGCCTTGATGGTGTCCCACATGTCCTTGTAGACGGCCTTGGGCACGTCCGGGTGGCGCACGATGCTGTGCGGCTGGCCGATCAGTTCCTCGCGGGCGAAGCCGGTGAGCGTGCAGAACAGGTCATTGGCGTAGGTGATGTTGCCCTGCAGGTCGGTGGTGGAGATCACCATGACGTTCTGCATGGCGTTCAGCAGCTGGGCGTTGTCGGGGGTGTAGCTCATCGCAGGGTCCTTGTGGATGCCGGCAGTGCCGGCGTGTTCGGGTCCTGCATAGAAATACGCCCGCGCGGCGGCGGGCGGTTTGACATTGGTCAAGCGCGTCGCTCGATGGCCTGCGACCGGGTGTCGCAGGAAGAATCTCTGTAGAGCCGAGCCCATGCTCGGCTCACGGGGCAAACGGGATTGCCGGCAGCCGGGCGCGGGCTCGGCTCTACATGAGAGACACGGGCAGGAGGCGGGCGCCTGTCATGTGTACTGAGCTCATGACGCCTTGTCACAAAGAAATCGCCATGGCTTCACGGTTGATTGATCGCATGGAGGGCTATTGTCGTCCTGAGCCTCTCGCTGACGTCCCCCACGTCCTGCGTCGACTTCCTTCCCAGCACCAGCGCCCGTCCGGGCGCCGCTGGCGTCTGTCTGCCTGAAGCATCCGAGATCATCCCCATGGCCCGCGCCGCCCAGTCCGCTTCACCCGTTGCGATCTCTCCGCTCACGCCCGTGCCGATCGGCACTCGCCGCGGCCACTCGCAACCGTTGGATCTCCCAGAACTGGTGCAGCGCGTGCTGTTCGTCGCCACCGAGATGGCCGACTTCATCAAGGCCGGCGGACTGGGCGATGTGGCCGCGGCGTTGCCGCGTGCGGTGCGCGGTGCATGTGATTCGCGCGTGCTGCTGCCCGGCTACCCGGAGGTTCTGCAGCGCCTGCCACAGCTGCGACCGGTGGGGCGGGTCAGCGCCCGAGCCGGGTTGCCCGCGTGCACGATCGGCATGGCGGTGCAGGCCGACGGCCTTCCGATCTACGTGCTGCTGTCGCCTGGGCTGTACGAGCGCGAGGGCTCGCCCTACGTGGATGGGCAGGGACAGGAGTGGAAAGACAACGCGGTCCGCTTCGCCACGCTTTCGCATGCGGCTGCGGAGATTGCGGCCGGGCGCGCCGGGCTGGACTGGGCGCCGCAGCTGCTGCACCTGAATGACTGGCCGGTGGCCATGGCTGCCGCCTACGTACGCTGGGACCGGACAGCCGTGCCGACCCTGCTGACCATCCACAACCTGGCCTATCAGGGGCTGTTTCCCTACGCGCTTGCGCCGGTGCTGGGCGTGCCGGCCGAACACCTGGATGAACTGCACTTCCACGGGCAGATGTCGTTCCTGCAGGGCGGCATCACCAATGCCACGCGGCTGAACACGGTCAGCCTGCGCTACGCGCAGCAGATCACCGCCCCGGATGACGGCTGCGGGCTGCATGACCTGTTGGCGCGCCGGGCGGCCGGCGGACACCTGAGTGGCATCGTCAACGGCATCGACGCCAGCTGGGATCCACGCCGCGACATCCACCTCAAGGCCCATTTCGGCATCGGCGAATGGACCGGGCGCGCCACCAACGCGCATGCGGTGCGCAAGGCGTTCGGGCTGGCGCCGTCGACCGGCCCGCTGTTCGCGGTGGTCTCCCGCCTGGTGCACCAGAAAGGCCTGGACATCACCTGCGACGTGGCACCGCAGATCGTGGCGGCCGGCGGCCAGCTGGTCATCATCGGCGGCGGCGAGCCGCAGGTGGAAGCGCAGGTGCAGGCGCTGGCCCGGCGCTACCCCGGACGGGTGGGCGCATTCATCGGCTTCGAAGAGGCGCTGGCCCGCCAGATGTTTGCCGGCGCCGACTTCCTGCTGATGCCTTCACGCTTCGAACCCTGCGGGCTGAGCCAGATGTACGCGCAGCGCTTCGGCTGCCTGCCCATCGCACACGCGACCGGCGGGCTGGTGGATACCGTCGAGGATGGCGTGACCGGATTCCTGTTCCACGGCGCCAATGCCGATGGCCTGCGCCGCTGCGTGGAACGGGCGATGCGCACCTTCCGCCTGCCCGGCCTGCTGCAGGCCATGCGCCGCGCCGCCATGCTGCGGCCGGGTGGCTGGGATGCGGCCGGTCGCGCGTATCTGGCCCTGTACCAGCAGACCTGCCAGGTGGCCGCATGAGCCACGACAGCCTGCATCTGGCCGCCCTGGAGGATGAAGCGATCACGGAGACGGGATTGGATCAGCGTATCGCCCCGGCGCTGCAGGACCTCGTCCACGCGCGCCCGGCCGATGCATTCGCCTGGCTGGGCCCGCATCGCCAGCCAGAAGGCGGACGCCAGCTGCGCGTGCTGGTGCCGCATGCGCAGCGCGTCGAGGTGATTGCAGACGATGGGCGGCGCTGGAACCTGTCCCCTGGCCCGTTGCCCGGCCTGTTCGAGGGCGCGGCCGGTGACGCGGCGATACCGCTGCTTGCCCTGCATTTCGAACAGGGCGTGGAGCAGGTGCACGATGCCTATGCGTTCGGTCCACTGTTGGACGAAGCCCTGCTGCAGCGGTTCCATGCCGGTGATGCCGATGCGGCGCGGCAGCTGGGTGCGGTGCCGATGCAGGTGCAGGGCATTGCGGGCGTGCGCTTCGCGGTGTGGGCACCCAATGCCCAGCGGGTCGCCGTGGTTGGCGATTTCAACGGGTGGGACGGCCGACGCCATCCGATGCGGCTGCGTCACACCGCCGGCGTGTGGGAGCTGTTCCTGCCGGGCGTGCAGGCCGGTGCCCGCTACAAATTCCGCATCGTCGGCGCCGACGGCCGGGTGATGCCCGACAAGTTCGATCCGATGGCGCGCTGGGCCGAGCTGCCACCGGCGACCGCATCGCGGGTGCCTTCGGCTGGGCAAATGGAGTGGCACGATGATGCTTGGTTGGCGGCCCGCCGCCTGGCCGGAACCTGCGCACCGCTGTCGATCTACGAAGTGCATGCGGGTTCCTGGCAGCGCAGCGACGATGGTGCGCCGCTGGACTGGGATGCCCTGGCCGACCGTTTGATTCCGTACGTGGCCGGTCTTGGCTTCACCCATATCGAGCTGTTGCCGGTGAGCGAGCATCCCTTCGGCGGTTCCTGGGGCTATCAGCCGCTGGGGATCTACGCGCCGACGGCACGCCATGGCACGCCACAGGCCTTCGCACGCTTCGTGGACCGCTGTCACCAGGCCGGCGTGGGAGTGATCGTGGACTGGGTGAGCGCGCACTTCCCCAACGATGCGCATGGCCTGGCCGGGTTCGATGGCACCGCGCTGTACGAGCATGCCGACCCGCGCGAAGGGGTGCACGCCGACTGGGACACGCTGATCTACAACTACGGCCGCAACGAAGTGGCCGCCTACCTGATCGGCAGTGCGTTGGAGTGGGTGGAGCGCTTCCATGTCGACGGTCTGCGCGTGGACGCCGTAGCGTCGATGCTGTACCGGGATTACAGCCGTGCCGAGGGGGAGTGGGTACCCAACGAGCAGGGCGGGCGCGAGAACCTGCAGGCGGTCGCTTTCCTGCGGCGGATGAACCAGACGCTGCGGGAGCGCTTCCCGGACGTGCTGGTGATCGCCGAGGAATCCACCGCGTGGCCGGGGGTGACAGCGCCGGTGGAGGAGGGCGGGCTTGGCTTCACCCACAAGTGGAACATGGGCTGGATGCACGACACCCTGCAGTACCTGGGGCGCGATCCGGTCCATCGTTCGCATCACCACAGCCAGATCAGCTTCGGCCTGGTCTACGCCTTCTCCGAACGGTTCGTGCTGCCGCTGTCCCACGACGAGGTGGTGCATGGCAAGGGCGCGCTGCTGGCCAAGATGGCGGGCGAGCCGGCACAGCGGCTGGCCCAGCTGCGCGCGTATTACGGCTTCATGTGGGCGCACCCGGGCAGCAAACTGCTGTTCATGGGCGGCGAGTTCGGCCAGGGCCATGAGTGGTCGCACGATGCGGCACTGGACTGGGCACGGGCGGCCAGCAACGAGGGCCAGGGCCTGTCGCGCCTGGTGGGCGACCTCAATAACGTGCTCCGCGCCGAACCTGCGTTGCATCGCGACGAACGCGACGAACGCGGCTTCGACTGGAGCGTGGCGGACGACAGTCGCAACAGCGTCTACGCCTTCATCCGCCGGGATCCTGCCGGCAGCGGCCGCACCCTGCTGGTGGTGAGCAACTTCACCCCGCTGCGTCGCGACGGCTACCGGGTCGGGGTGCCGCAACCGGGGCGCTGGAGCGAACGGCTCAACACCGACAGCGCGTATTACGGTGGCGGCAATGCGGGAAACCTCGGCGCAGTGCATACCGAGCCGAGGCCGATGCACGGCCACGCGCAGTCGCTGCGGCTCACGCTGCCGCCGCTGTCCACGCTCTACCTGCAGGTTGATGCATGACCACAGTGGCCCCGCGCCTGGGCGCTTGGCCGGTGGCCGGTGACGGGGTGGAGTTCCGCGTGTGGGCACCGGGCGCAAGGACGATGGCGCTGTGCCTGCAAGGCACCCAGCGGCCGATGCAGCGCGACCCGGACGGCTGCCACTGGCTGCGAATACCGGCATCGCATGGCGACCGCTACCGGTTCCGCCTGCCTTCTGGCCAGGACGTGCCCGACCCGGCCTCGCGCTGGCAGCCGGACGGCATCGACGGCGACAGCGCGGTGGTGCTGGATACCGACGCGACGGGGCCTGCCTGGCAGGGGCATGCCTGGCAGGACCTGGTGATCTATGAGGTGCATATCGAGGCCGGGGGCGGCTTCGCGGCGTTGACCGCGCAACTGCCGATGCTGGCCGCGCTGGGCATCACCGCCATTGAACTGATGCCGGTCGCGCAGTTTCCCGGGCAGCGCAACTGGGGCTACGACGGCGTGTTCCCGTATGCGCCGGCCCATGCCTACGGCGGGCCGGCAGCGCTGAGGGCCTTCATCGAGGCGGCGCACGATGCAGGGCTGTCGGTGCTGCTGGATGTGGTCTACAACCACTTCGGACCCCAGGGCAACCACCTGCGCGACTACGCGCGCGGGTTCTTCCGTGACGACCGCAGCACGCCGTGGGGCGAGGCCATCGACTTCCGCCAGCCCTGGGTGCGGCGCTTTTTCATCGACAACGCGCTGATGTGGTTGCGCGACTACGGCTTCGATGGCCTGCGCCTGGACGCGGTGCACGCCATTGACGATGACCGTTTCCTGCAGCAGCTGGCCGATGAGGTACGTGCGGTGGCCCCGCACGCGCACCTGGTGCTGGAGAACGAGCGCAACCAGGCGCGGTGGCTGCGCGGCGCCTACCAGGGACAGTGGAACGATGACTTCCACAATGCGCTGCACGTGATGCTGACCGGCGAGCAGGAAGGCTATTACGCGGCCTATGCCGGTCGCGCCGAAGCACTGCTGGCGCGCTGCCTGGCCGAAGGATTCGCCTGGCAGGGTGAACCGGACCTGCGCGGCAATCCCCGCGGCGAACCCAGCGCCGACCTGTCGCCCGCGCGTTTTGTGGTATTCGCGCAGAACCATGACCAGGTGGGCAACCGCGCTTTCGGCGAGCGCCTGTCGATGCTGACCGATCCTGCGCCGCTGCGCGCGGCGCTGGCGCTGACCCTGCTGACGCCGATGATCCCGCTGCTGTTCATGGGCGAGCCGTGGCAGGCGCAATCGCCCTTCCTGTTCTTCACCGACTACGCGCCGCCGCTGGACGAGGCGGTGCGCGAAGGGCGTCGCCGTGAGTTCGCTGGTTTCAGCGCCTTTGCCGACGCCGCCGCGCGAGCGCGTATTCCGGACCCGAACGATGCGGCGACCCTGCAGGCGTCGTACACGCCACCGCCCGGCGATGGTCCCTGGTCGCAGCACTGGCTGCGCTGCACGGGTGAGTTCCTCGGCCTGCGCAGGCGCTATCTGCAGCCGGGCCTGCTGCATGCGCGGTCGCTGGGCGCGCGCGTGCTGGGCCAAGGCGCGGTGCAGGCGGGCTGGCAGTTGCCATCGGGCCAATGGTGGATCGCGATCAACGTGGGCCCTGTGCCGGTGGCGCATGCGGTGCCGGCCGGCGAGTACGTCGTGGGGCCGGACGCTGCCGGGATGCTGCCGGCAGGCGGCGGCGTGCTGGCCTGCTGGGTCGCCGCATGAATACGGATGCAGCGGTGCGGGAGACGGCCCGCCGTGCGGGCCTGCTGGTCCGCTGGACCGACGTGGCCGGTGCCGCGCGCGAGGTCGCACCGGACGTGCTGCGCGCCGTGCTGGAGGGGCTGCAGTGCGAGGCGGTGCCCGAGCACGCTGGCCTGCGCACGGCCTGCTGCGGACAGCTGCTGGTGATGCCGGAGGCAGCCGGTGCAGCGTGCTGGGTGGATGAGCAGGGCGCAGCGTTGCCCGCCCGTGCCGATGCGCAGGGCCGCTGGCGCGTGCCGGACCAGCCCGGCTACTGGCAGTGGCGCCGGGGCGACCAGCAACAGGCGGTTGCGGTGGCGCCACAGCGTGCCTGGTGGCCGCGGGGCACGCTGCGCGGCTGGGGCCTGTCGGCGCAGGTCTACAGCCTGCGCGCGCCCGGTGATGCCGGCATCGGTGACAGTGCCGGCTGTGCACGATGGAGCGAGCTGCTGCACCGGCACGGCGGCGACGCACTGGCGTTGAGCCCGCTGCACGCCGGCTTGCCACCGGGCCCAGGCTACAGCCCCTATTCGCCCAGCGACCGGCGCTGGCTCGACCCGCTGCAGGTCTCCCTGCCGCAGGTACTGCCCGGTGCTGCCAACAGCGTGCTGGGCGTGGACGAGGCGCTGGCGGCGGCGGTGGAAGCGGGAACTGCCGCACGTCGCATTGACTGGCCGCACTCGGCGGCAGTGAAGTGGCGCTGGATACGGCAGGTTCGCCAATGGATTGCAGCGCAGGCACCGTCGCAGCACGCACAGATCGAAACCTGGCGTGCCATGCAGGGCGATCCGCTACGGCACTATTGCCAGCATGCCGCCGACCGGTTCACCGGCAGCGCGGACGACCACGCGTTTGCGCAGTGGTTGGCACAGCAGGGCTGGGCGCAGGTACACGCCACGCTGCGCGACGAGGGCGCTTCGATCGGGTTGATTGCCGACCTGGCCGTGGGCTGCGCGCCGCAGGGCGTGGAGGCACGCACCGGGGGGGCTGATCTGCTGCAGGGACTTGAGCTGGGTGCGCCGCCGGACGCGTTCAATCCGCTCGGCCAGGCCTGGGGCATCACCAGCTGGTCACCGATGGCGTTGCTGCGCGAGGGCTTCGCCCCCTACCTTCGCGTGCTGCGCGCCGTGATGTCCGGCCGCGGCGGGCTTCGCATCGATCACATCCTGGGCCTGCTGCGGCTGTGGGTGTTGCCCCGTGGCGCGGACGCCGGGCAGGGCGTGTACCTGCGCTATCCGTTCGATGATCTGATCAACCTGTTGGTGCTGGAGTCCTGGCGGCATCGCTGCGTGCTGATCGGCGAAGACCTGGGCGTGGTTCCGCCGGGCATGCGCCAGCGGCTGGCAGCCCGGGGCATTCTGGGCATCGAGGTGCTGCCGTTTGCCCGCAACGGCGCGCGCTTCCTGCCGGCGCCGCAGTGGCGCCGCGATGCAGTGGCCATGCCCTCCACCCATGACCTGCCACCGCTGGCCGGTTGGCTGCGCGGGCGTGACCTGCGCTGGCGCGCACGCCTGGGTGAGCTGGCGGATCTGCCAGCGGCACTGCGCGCGCGTGCCAGCGACGCGCAGGCACTGTCTGCAGTGGTTGGCGGCGAGGGCGCGCCGCTGGACGCCAGGGCGTTGTCTCTGGTCGCCCACGCGGCGTCCCGGCTGGCGTTGCTGCCGCTGGAAGACGCGCTGGGCGGTCGCGCACAGGTGAACCTGCCAGGCACCGTCGGCGGCCATCCCAACTGGCGCCGCCGCCTGCCGCCGACGTGGGATGCTGACTCGGCCGATGCGCGCGTGGCGCGCCTGAGTGCCACGCGCCGCAGGGCCGGGCAATGACGGGGTTGCGTGCCACCGCGCGCCTGCAGCTGCACGCAGGCTTCGACCTCGGGGCGGCTGCCGCGCAGGTGCCGTACTACGCCGCGCTGGGCGTCAGCCACCTTTACCTGTCACCGATCGCTGCGGCGGTGCCCGGGTCGACGCATGGCTACGATGGCATCGACCCGGCTCGCATCAATCCGGAACTGGGCGGTGAAGCGGGCTTCCGGCAGCTGGCGGAAGTGACGCGCGCGCACGGCATGGGCCTGATCCTGGACATCGTGCCCAACCATCTGGCGGCGTCCCCGCACAGCCAGTGGTGGAGCGATGTGCTGATGCACGGGCCTCGAAGCCCGCACGCAGCTTGGTTTGACATCGAGTGGGAGGCGCCGGGCTGCGAGGGCCGGCTCTGGCTGCCGGTACTGGACCGGCCGTTGCACGACGCGGTACGCGACGGCGTGGTGCGCGTGGTGGTGGACAACGCGCGGCCCGTGCTGCGCCACCATGGCCTGGCATTGCCGTTGTCGCCGCGCAGCCATCCGCTGGAACCCGCGCAGTGGCCGGCGTGGGCCGAACGCTGCAACCGCAGCGTTGAACGGTTGCACACGCTGCTGCAGCGGCAGCACTACCGTCTGGCCTGGTGGCGCACGGCCGGCGATCAGGTGAACTACCGGCGCTTTTTCGATATCAACGAACTGGCCGCGCTGCGGGTGGAGCGCGAGGATGTGTTCGAGGCAGTGCATGCGCTGCCGCTGCGGCTGGTACGCGAGGGATGGGTGGACGGCCTGCGCATCGACCACGTGGATGGCCTGTCCTGCCCGGGCGCGTACCTGCAGCGCCTGCGTGAATCGCTCGACGCCGCCTGCGCGGCCGGCGGTCGTGACCCGCAGACCGTCAGCCTGCATGTGGAGAAGATACTGGCCGAGGGCGAGCAGCTGCCCGACGGCTGGGCCTGCGACGGCACCACCGGCTATGACTTCATGGACCAGGCCGGTGCCTGGTTGCACGATCCGGCGGCTGCACCCGCGCTCTCGCGCACGTGGCAGGCGCTGGGCGGTGACCCGCGCAGCTTCGACCGGATCCAGCAGGACGCCCGCGCCATGTTGCTGCGCCAGGGCCTTCATGCCGACTTCCAGCGGCTGCTGCGCAGCGCGCAGCAGGTCCTGCAGCCGCGGCTGGCCGAAGCCGATATCGGAGTGGCTGCGCTGGCCCGCGCATTGGCTTCCGTGCTGGGGCATTACCGCACCTACCGGCCCTATTCGCTGCAGGGGGCGGGTGAACGAAAGGCGCTGGCGGACGCTTCCGCCGCAGCGCGCCAGGCACTGGACGGTGCCGCACGCGCGGCGCTGGACCTGTTGCTGGCAGCGCTTGCCGGCGAGGCGCAGGCCGAGCGCGTGCTGCGTGCGCGTTTCGGTCAACTGGCCGCGCCGTTGAATGCCAAGTCGGTGGAAGACACCGGGTTCTATCGCTATTTCAGGCTGCTCTCGCGCAACGACGTCGGCAGTGATCCGCAGCGGCTGGGCATGGAGGGGCGCGCGCTGCTGGAACACGCCGCCGCGCGCCTGCGTCGCCATCCCAGGGCGTTGCTTGCGCTTGCGACCCACGATCACAAGCGCGGCGCCGACAGCCGGGCACGGCTGGCGGTTCTCAGTACCTGCACGTTCGAATGGCGGGACGCTGTGCGGCGCTGGAACCGGATGTTGACCCGCGCCGGCGCGCCGATGCCATTGCCGGGTGCCGAGGCCTACGCACTGTGGCAGGCGCTCGTGGCCGCATGGCCGATGCACGGTGCCCCTGGCGCCGACTTCGCCTCGAGGATGGTGCAATGGCTGACCAAGGCATTGCGCGAGGGCAAGCGGGTCAGCAGCTGGTCAGACCCGGATGTGGCCGTGGAGGAGGCCGCCGCGCAGTGGCTGCACGCGCTGCTGGACGCAGCGCCCTTGCAGCCGGTGCGCGAGGCGCTGGCGACGTTCGTGGCGCGCATCGCGCCGGCCGGCGCCTGCAACGGCCTGGCGCAGCTGTGCCTGCAGCACTGCCTGCCCGGCGTGCCCGACCTCTACCAGGGTGGGGAAGGCTGGGACCTGAGCCTGGTGGACCCGGACAACCGGCGTGCCGTGGACTATCCAGCGCGGCAGGCGTGGCTGCGCGATACGCGCGGGTGGCCCGCGCTGCTGGAAGACTGGGGGGACGGTGGCATCAAGGCATTCCTGCTGCGGCAATTGCTGGAGTGCCGCCGCAGGCACCCGCACCTGTTCCTGCATGGCCAGTTGCAGCCGCTGTCCGCGCCTGCGCGCTCGCCGTGGCTGGCGTTCACGCGCAGGCATCAGGCGCAGGTGCTGCTGGTGATCGTGCGCCGGGGTTCGCCCGCCGCCGTGCCTGGGCCCAGCCTGCACGCCGCGCACGACGTCGGCACCGGCGTAGCACTGCACGGTGTGCCGACAGGCCCCATGCGCAACCTCCTGGACGGGCGCATCGAACATTTCAACGCAACCGCGGACGTGGGCAGGCTTCTGGCTGGCAGCCCGCTGGCGATATGGATCAACGAGGAGACAGGTAGGGATGGACAGCAGGGAACGACGGCAGCGGATTGAGGCATTGGCCCACCAGATCTGGGAAGCGGAGGGGCGCCCGGACGATCAGCAGCAGCGGCACTGGCACATGGCCGAGCGCCTGGTGGAGGCCGAGATTGCCGCGGCGCGCGGCGAGGAGGGCACCGATGGCCAGCCGTAAGTGGACGCAGACCTCACGCGTGCGCGAAGGCCGGCCGTTCCCGCTGGGCGCGACGTGGGACGGGCTGGGCGTGAACTTTGCGCTGTACTCGCGGCATGCCACCCGGGTGGAGCTGTGCCTGTTCGATGCGCGCAACCGTGAAGTCGAGCGCATCGTCCTGCCTGAGTACACCAACGAGATCTGGCACGGCTACCTGCCGGACGTGCGGCCCGGGCAACGCTATGGCTATCGGGTGCACGGCCCGTATGCGCCGGAGGAGGGGCATCGCTTCAATCCCAACAAACTGTTGCTGGACCCCTACGCCAAGCAGATCGTCGGCGAGCTGAAGTGGGCGCCGCACCTGTTCGGCTACACCCTGGGCCACCGCGATGGCGATCTCAGTTTCGACCGCCGCGACAGCGCCAGCTACATGCCACGCTGCGCGGTGATCGATCCGGCCTTCAGCTGGGGTGTCGAACGTGCACCCGCAACGCCCTGGGACCGGACCGTGATCTACGAAGCGCACGTGCGCGGACTGACCATGCAGCACCCCGATGTTCCGCAGGCCGAGCGCGGCACTTTCTCTGCCCTGCGCCACGACGCGGTGGTCGACCACCTCAGCCATCTGGGGGTGACCGCCATCGAGCTGCTGCCGGTGCATGCCTACGTGGATGACCAGCAGCTGCTCGAGCGCGGGCTGCGCAACTACTGGGGGTACAACACCATCGGCTTCTTCGCGCCGCAGCCACGCTACCTGTCGCTGGGCACCGTGGCCGAGTTCAAGCAGATGGTCGCGCGGCTGCACAGTGCCGGCATCGAAGTGATCCTGGACGTGGTCTACAACCACACCGCCGAAGGCAATGAGCTGGGCCCTACGCTGTCCTTCAAGGGCATCGACAATGCCAGCTACTACCGCCTGGCCGATGATCGCCGCTATTACATCAACGATACCGGCACCGGCAACACGTTCGACCTGACCAATGCCGGCGCGCTGCGCATGGTGATGGACTCGCTGCGCTACTGGGTGACCGAGATGCGGGTGGATGGGTTCCGTTTCGACCTGGCCACCATCCTTGGCCGCGAGCGGCATGGCTTCGATGCCTCGGGCAGTTTCCTTGATGCGGTACGCCAGGACCCGATCCTGAGCCAGGTGAAGCTGATTGCCGAGCCATGGGACATCGGCCCGGGCGGCTATCAACTGGGCCAGTTCCCGCCGGGCTGGGCGGAATGGAACGACCGCTTCCGCGATACGGTGCGCGCGCTCTGGCGCGGCGATGGCGGCCAGTTGCCGGAATTCGCCACGCGCTTCACCGGCTCGGCCGACCTGTTCGAACATCATGGCAGGCGGCCCTCGGCCAGCATCAACCTGGTGACGGCGCACGATGGGTTCACCCTGCACGATCTGGTGAGCTACAACGATCGCCACAACGAGGCCAACGGCGAAGACAACCGCGATGGCCACTCGCACAACCTCTCCAGCAACCACGGTGTGGAGGGCGACACCGATGATGCGGCGATCCTCTCGTTGCGTGCGCGGCAGATGCGCAACCTGCTGGCCACGCTGCTGTTCGCGCAGGGCACGCCGATGCTGCTGGCCGGCGATGAGTTCGGCCATTCGCAGCAGGGCAACAACAACGCCTACTGCCAGGACAACCCGCTGAGCTGGATCGACTGGGAGCGTGCGGCATCGCCGGCTGCACAGGCGCAGGTGGCGTTCGTACGCCGGGCGCTGTCGCTGCGCCGACGCTATGGCCTGCTGCGCAGGAACCGGTTCCTGCGCGGCGAATACGATGAAGCGCTGGGCCTGCGCGATATCGACTGGCGGCATCCTGACGGCCGCAGCATGGAGGAAGCGGACTGGCATGACGCAGGGCTGCGTGCGCTGCTGATCGTGCTGGACGGCCGCAGCCCGGACAGCGGCCTGCGCGAGCCCGGGCGGCATGTCAGCCTGGCCCTGCTGTTGAACGCCGGAGACCAGCCGCAGCGGTTCAGTGTGTCGGATGAAGCCTTGTCGTTCCGGCGCGTACTGCTGCAGACCGACGAAACGCCGTTGGAGCCGGATGAAGCAGGTGCCTGGACCCTGCCGCCGCGCAGCCTGTGCCTGCTTGCGGCCAGCAGCAGCGCCTGACGGCAGCGCGCGTACAGGCGGTGCTGCGATGACTGGCCAGCGCCGGGCCTTTGCCCGGCGCACCGCAGTCAGCCCATCAGGTAGCGCAGCAGCCCGGCCGAGGCCACGCCGATCAGCACCGTCGGCAGCATCGACAGCCGCGTGGCGGCCAGCAGGGTGATCGCCAGCGCGGCCAGGTCGGCGGGCTTGTCGGCGACGAAATCCGGAGCGATCACCGAGATCAGCACGCAGCCCGGCGCGGCTTCCATCACCGTCACCGCGCGCTTGCCCAGCGTGCGGTTGCGCAGCGCGAGGAAGCCGACGATGCGGGTCAGGTAGGTGGCGGCGGCCATCAGCACGATGGTCAGCACCGAGGACCAGTGGATCAGGCCGTTGAAGATCATGCTGCGTCCTCCGCCAGCAGCCAGGCGGCGGCCAGGCCGGCCAATGCGCCGCTGGCCACGTACCACGCACCCGGGATCAGCAGATAGGTGGCGGCGGCCACGACCAGGCTGACCAGCCACGGGCGCGCGGCCTTCATGCCCTGCCACATGCCGCGCAGCAGCACCAGGAACACGGCGGGGAAGGCCATGTCAAAGCCGTAGGCGTGGATGTCGCCCAGCAGCGGCCCGACGATCGCACCCAGCGCGGTGCAGGCCACCCAGACGGTGTAGAGGCCCGCGGAGACGCCCAGGTAATAGGCCAGGCTGAAGCCGAGCGCACGGCGGCGCGCATCGGCCACGCCCATCGCCCAGCTTTCGTCACACATGAAGAACAACGCCGGCAGCACCCGGCGGCGCGGCAGGTGCTGCAGCAGTGGGGCCAGGCTGGCGCCCATCAGCAGATGGCGGCTGTTGACCAGTGCGGTGATCGCCACGATCAGTGCGATGTGCGGTGGCGAGGTCCACAGTTCGACGGCGGCGAACTCCGAGCCGCCAGCGAAGTTGAGGCCCGTCATCAGTGGCACTTCCAGTACGCTCAGGCCTTTCTGGGCGGCCTGCGCGCCGAGCACCAGGGCGAAGGGAATGAAACCGATCATCACCGGCACGGCGGCGCGCAGGCCGCGCAGGAATTCGGCACGCGGCGCGGTATCGCAGGTGTCGGGCAGGGGGAGGGTGGTACGGGCGTCCATGGAACGGCACAACGAGGTGGGGGTGGCCCATGCTAGCGGTCCGATCGCGAAATCGGGTTGCGTTGATGCCACTGGATTCTGGATGATTGATATTTCATGCGGCCAGAAGTGACAAGGGCGAAATCCCATGCAGTATCAGCTCGACAACCTCGATCGGCGTATCCTCGACGCCCTGCAGCGCGACGGCCGCCTGCAGAATCTGGAGCTTGCCCGGCTGGTCGGGCTGTCGCCGTCGGCCTGCCTGCGTCGGGTGCGGCTGCTGGAGGAAGGCGGCTACATCGACCGCTACGTGGCCTTGTTGAACGAGGCCAAGGTGGGCCGTGGCTTCACGGTATTCGTCCGCGTGTGGCTGCGCGGGCAGGACGAGGACACCACCAATCACTTCATCAACAGCATCAAGTCTTTCCCGGAAGTGCTTGAATGCCATCTGATGGCCGGTGACTGCGATTTCCTGCTGCGGGTGGCGGTGGCCGACCTTGATGCCTACCGGCAGTTCCAGATGCAGCACCTGAACCGGATCGCCGGGGTGCAGAACACCAAGACCGAGATTCCGATGCAGCGGATCAAGCAGACGACCCAGCTGCCGCTGTGAAGGGCGGGGGTTTCCGCGCGGGTGGCGCCCGGCACCCGCAGGTAGTGCCGGCCGCTGGCCGGCAACCCCAGAAGCAACAGCCGAAGCAACAGCCGAAGCAACAGCCGAAGCAACAGCGTGCATTCCGTTGGATGGCGGGGTGGGTCCGGTTGCAGGGGACGCCGTAAACCCTTCCATGGGGGCTTGGCCGCGGCATTCATGCCGCGGACGCCCCTGCAACCAGACCCACCCCGCCTTCGACAGTTCCCCGCAATCTGCCGGAACGGCATGAACTGCTCCTGGTGGGTGTCGACCTTGGTCGACACGTCTGGGCCGGCACGGGGTCGGATCCCGTTGCTGCGCAACGGGCTCTGACCCCAGGCGTGGATGAGGTGGTCCGTTCGATTTATTGATTCCTGATGGGTGACTGGCTTCACGTCGGCTGTAGGCGGCGGTCATCGCAATGACATGTGGCCCCGCTACGGTTTGAGCCCGCTTGCGGGTCGCGCGCGGGCCGGGGTGCTGGTCCTGGTGCGCGTCCACTGCAGCTGCTGTCGCTGCCGAGGGTCATGTGTTCTACGTCAGGGGGCTGAATGGACACCATGCGGTCAGAACTTGGAAGGTGGCCATCGTCGCGTGGCTGCTGCTGTCCTCTGCCGCTGCCGGGCAGGACGGAGTTCATGCCTACGACATCCCTGCGCAACCGCTGGAACAGGCGGTCGAGCGCTTCAGCGTCATCAGTGGGTGGTCGGTGATGTACCCGGGCGACCTGGCCGCGGGCCGCAGCAGCCATGAGCTGCGCGCCAGCCTGGAGCCGCTGCCTGCCTTGCAGGTGCTGTTGCAGGACTCCGGCATCGAGGTCGAGGTGATCGGCGCGCAGCGCGTGGTGCTGCGCCGGGGCACGTCCTCGGCCGCCGAACCCGGTGTTGGCGCCGAACTTCCCGAGGCCGAACGTCGGCGTCGCTATGGCGGGCTGCAGCAGCGGCTGCGTGCGGCGTTCTGTGACGACCCGGAGATCGCGCCCGGCCGCTACGCCGCGACGCTGCGCTTCCGCATCGACGGCGCGGGCCGGGTGAGCGAGCCCGAGCTGCTGTCCGGCAGTGGTAGTGCCCGCCGCGATGCACGCCTGCTGCAGGCGCTGCAGGGCCTGGTGCTGGCGACCGAGGCCGCCGCGCTGGCGCAGCCGGTGACCCTGCAGATCCGTCCTTCCGGCACCGACCACGACTGTGGCGGGCGCGCGCCCCTTCCATGACTTCAAGGATTCGAACATGAGCAACGGTACGGCTGGCGCAGTTGACCTGATGGACCACCTTCTGGGGGCCTACGACGAGCTGAAGCGCCGGTTGGTGCGCAAGCTGGGATCGGAGGAACTGGCCGGTGACGCGCTGCAGGACACCTGGATGCGCCTGAGCGCGCGCCGTGACCGCCTGGACGCCGTGCAGAACCCTGCGGCCTACCTGCTGCGCATGGCGATGAATACCGTGATCGACCGCCAACGTGCCGACCATCGCCTGCTGAGCCTGGAAGAGGTGGAGACGCTGATGGACATGGCCGACCCGGCACCGGGGCCGGCGCAGGCGGCCGAACTGGACTTCGCGCTGGAGGACATGGTGGGCCTGCTGCAGCGCATGCCCGAGCGGCGTCGCCGCATCCTGCTGGCAATCCGCGTCGATGGCCTGCAGCAGCGTGACGTCGCCGATCACCTCGGCGTGTCGCTGCGGCTGGTGCAGCGTGAGCTGAAGGCGGCCCAGGACTACCTGGCCGAGCGCAGCGGGCAGGGGCGCCAGGTGCGGTTCTGAGCGGCGGCATCCGTCTACACTTTGACGCCGAGCAGAACCCCGCAGCGTGCGGGTCCGGCATGAGCCCCCATGGATCCTGACGATCACCCGCAACGCCCGCTGGATGCCGTCGAGCGCCAGGCGCACGCGTGGGTGGTGCGGCTGACCTCGGGCGAGGCTACTGCGGCCGACGGGCGCAGCTTCCGCGCGTGGTGCGAGGCTGATCCCCGTCATCGCGAAGCATTCGGCCGTGCGCGCCGGCAATGGGAGCAGGTACGCCTGGCCGGCGAGCAGCTGCCTGCCGCTGCACGCCAACCGGTCGTGCCGACGCCGACCCAGCGCTGGAGCCGGCGTGCCTTCCTGGGTGCCGCGATTGCCGCCCCGGCCAGCCTGGCAGTGGTGGCGGCGATCCGTCCGCCGCTGGGGCTGTGGCCCTCGGTGACGGCGATGACGGCCGACTTCCACACCGGTACCGGTGAACGGCTGCAGATCGCACCTTCGCCACAGCTGAAGATCGAGCTGGATACGCAGAGCAGCCTGCGCCGCCGTGCGGACACGGAGGGCGAAGGCTTCGAGCTGGTGCAGGGCCAGGCCGCGATCGAGACCCGGGCCGGCCTGCGCCTGGCCCTGTTCGCAGGGGCGGGCTGCGTGATTGCCGATGAAGGGGCGGTGCGCCTGGACGTGCGCAACACCCACGGCCAGGTACGGGTGACCTGCCTGCAGGGCAGCGCCCGGATCGAGCACCCGCAGGGCCGCCTGCAGCTGCAGGCGGGCCAGCAGACCCGGTACGACGAGCGCCTCAGTGGCGTGGTGGCCGAAGCCGTGGCCTCGGAAGTGAGTGCCTGGACCGAAGGCATGCTGGTGTTCCGCCGGGCGCCGCTGCGCGAGGTGGTGGAGGAGATCAACCGCTACCGCCGCGGCAAGGTGCTGCTGGGTGAATCGGCATTGGCGCGCGCCCCGGTCAGCGGCCGCTTCCGCATCGATGATCCGGATGCGGCGCTGGAGCAGCTGCGACTGACGATGTCGCTGGATCTGCGTCGCTTTCCAGGTGGCATTGCCGTCCTTGGTTAGGTGAAGACGCTGGACGTGCGCGCCGCGCAGGGCTGTTGCAAGCAAGGAGACGCCAAGGATGCGCAACGAGACCATCGGTGTGCTGGATCTGCGCCGCAATCTGTCGGCGTTGCTGGAAACCACCCAGCGACGGCCGTTGATGGTGCACCGCTACGGCTCGCCATGGGTATGCGTGGTATCGGACGCACAGTGGCAGCAACAGGCCGTGCTGCTGGACTTCGATCCGCAGTCGCACCCGCTGGCGATGCTGTTGCGCCTGCAGCAGCAGGTGCTGCCGCTGGCTGAAACCGGTGTGTTGCCGCCTGCGGCGCTGGCACGCGCACTGCTGCTGATGGACATGCATGGCATCAGGGATCTCGCGCAGCTGCACGAGCAGGTGCTGCACCACCGGCTGTGGCACTGGTTCGTGGCGGGCACCCGCGGGGTGATGGACGGCTGGCAGCTGCCCGCGGTGCGCATTGCGATGGCGTCGTGGTGCGATGACGTGGACATGACAGACGCGCTGGTCGCGTTCGCCGCGCGCAGCGACGTGGCGGTACTGGCCCGCCGCTGCGGGGGTGACGCACCGCGCCTGCAGCGCGAAGCCTGCAGGCGGATGACGCTGCGATGACGTTGCCGATGAAGCACCACCCAGCGCACAGAGCGGCATTCGCGCTGTCGCTTCACCTGCCTTGCTGACGTCTTCTCCAGAGTACGACGCACCACGCGTCGCGGAGCACGGGCGACGAAGATGGCAGACAGTCGCAGGATCAGCATGCTGGAGCTGGATCGCCACCTGAGCCGGTCACTGGAGCAGGCGCGGCACACGCCCTTGAATGTGCAACGCTACGGACACTCGTGGGTCTGGGTGCTGTCCAGTGATGCCTGGGCCGATGCCGCGCGCTGGGCGGCACTGGACAGCAGCGCGCATCCATTGGCGGCGCTGCGGCACGCCCTTGATCTGCAGCTGCGGCCGTGGTCCGAAGCAGCCATGAACGCGCTGCCGCTTGACGCAGGCGATGCGCGGCTGCTGCAACGTGCGGCCCTGCTGGTGGTCGTGCGTGATCTCAACAGTGCGCAGCGCGTGTACGACGATCTGCGCTATCACCAGGCCTACCGCACGTTCATCGGCCTCGACCATGGCACCGCGTGGTCGCCGATGCAGTGCGTGCGCCTGTTGCAGGCGTGCGCGCTTCCGCTGCTGCGCGGCTGCATCGACGAAACGCTGTCCAGTGTGCCGCCACACCTGCTCGAGGCGGCACGCGTACCGGCTGCGCCGGCGCCCGCCCAGGCACATGCGCAGCGAATTGCCGGCGGATGTTTATCGTACTGACACATGCACCGCTGACCATGGCGCAGCGGTCTCTTCCAGGATGACGAGGGCGGAACAATGGCAAGGCAGGTGGGTGGTCGCAGGGCTCGGCAGCAGGGTTTCAGCCTGATCGAGATCATGGTGGTGGTGGTGATCATCGGCATTCTCGCGGCATTGATCGTGCCGCGCTTGATGGACCGTCCCGACCAGGCGCGCGTGGTGGCAGCGCGCCAGGACATCGCGGCGCTGATGCAGGCGCTGAAGTTGTTCAAGCTGGACAATGGTCGCTATCCCAGCGCCGAGCAGGGCCTGCAGGCGCTGGTGAAGCCGCCGCAGGGCAGTGGCGCGATGCCGGTCACGCCCTATCTGGATCGCCTGCCGAATGACCCGTGGGGCCATCCGTACCAATATCAGGTGCCTGGCACACATGGCGACATCGATGTGTTCTCGCTGGGTGCGGACAGCAAGCCCGGTGGCGACGCCGGGAACGCGGACATCGGCTCGTGGCAGCTGTGAGGCAGGCCGATGTCAGCCCGGATGCGGTCTGTTTCGAGTGTCCGTCAACGTGGCATGGCGGTGATCGTCGCCCTGCTGGTGGTGGCACTGGTGGCAGTGATTGCCACTGCACTGCTCACCCGGCAGTCGGCCCAGCTGCGCGCGCTGCGTGGTGACCAGCTGCGCGCACAGGTACGCATGGCCGTGGACGCAACGCTGGAACGTGCGGCGCAGCAGCTGCGTGAGGACGCAAAGGAACAGCTGACCACGGTGCGCAGCGGGCGCTGGGCGCGCCCATTGGAGCTGCAGGCGCCGTTGCCGGTGCAGCTGCAGCTGGTCGATGCGCAGTCGATGTTCAACCTGCGCAATCTGCTTGCGCATGGCAGGCCGGACCCCGAGGCGCGGCGCGCGTTCATCGCGTTGTGTGCCGGGCAGGGGCTGGGCCAGGGCGCCTGCACATCCGCCGCGGACCACATCCAGGCGCGCCTGCGCGATGGCGACATGCAGGCGCAGGCGCCGCTGCCGCGCGAATCACTGATCGAACAGGCGCTGCCGGGTGCCGATCCGGTGGCGTTGCAGGCGCTGGCGCGACGCACCGTGGTGTTGCCGGCACAGACCCTGGTCAACGCCAACACCAGCGACCTGCGCGTTCTGCAGGCGGTGACGCCTGCGGTCGAGCCGGCACGGCTGCAGGCGCTGCTCGGTGAGCGCGACGCTGGCCATTGGCTGCTCAATCGCGGCGACATCGCCAACCGACTCCAACTGAGCAACGAACAGATGGCGGTACTTCCCTTGGGTATCCATAGCGAGTGGTTCCTGGCTGTCGGCCGGGTGCAGGCTGACGGCAGCGCGGTTGATTTCCGCGCGCTGCTCTGGCGCGAGTACCGCGACGATGGCGTGCGTGTGCAACGCGTGTGGACGAGGATCGGCGCATGAACGGGCAGCTTCGGGTGCGCCTGCCGACGCTTGAGGGTCTGCACGCCGACAGCGCGGTGGACTGGGCGCAGCTGCACAAGGGCGAGGTGCTGGCCCACGGTTGCGCCACGCTGGCGGCGCTGGGTCTGCGGCATCCGCGGGCTGCGGTGCATGCCTGCCTCGATCCGAGCGACCTGATCCTGCTGGAACTGCAGCTGCCACCGTTGTCCGGGCGCCGCCTGCAGTTGGCGTTGCAGGGTGAGGTGGAGGCGATGTTGCTGGATGACCTGCAGGACGTCGCGCTGGCCCACGGTGCGCAGGCGGCTGACGGCACGGTTCCGGTGGCCTGGCTCGGCCAGCAGGCGGTCCTGCAGGCGCAGCAGTTGCTGGCTTCGTGCGGACTGCAGCTGCAGGCACTCCATCCGACGCCCCTGCTGCTGCCCTGGCAGGACGGACAGGCCACGCTGCAGGTCAGCGGCGAGCACCTGCTGGTGCGAAGCGGGCGCGATCGGGGCTTCGTCCAGTGGTATGGCGGACGTGATGCGTGTGCAGTCATGCAGGCGCTGGCCGTGCGCCTGCGACAGGCCGGCGTGCAGGCCGTGCAATGGATCGGCAGCGTACCGCCGGCGTGGCCGGACAGCCTGCCGGCCACCGCCGTCATGAAGGAACGGCAGGCATGTGGCGCTCTGCCGGGGTGGTCACTGCCGCTGCCCGGTGCGGGTCGGCAAGCGCCACGCCTGGCAATCGGCCTCGCGTTGGCGGCAGTGCTGCTGGCCGCGCTCGGCCTGCAGCTGCAGGTCTGGCGTTGGCGGATCGAGGGCGAGGCGCTGCAACAGGACATGGCGCGGCAGTTCAGCGCACGCTTCCCGGAGATCACCGATGTGGTGGATCCGGTGCTGCAGGCAAGGCGTGCTCTGGCGGTGCCGCCACCAGCGCCACCGTTGCCGCCGTTGCAACGGCAGGTAGCCAGCACGCTGCTGGCGGTTCCGGAACTGGCCGGGCAGGTGCGCAGCCTGCATTACCAGCCCGGCCAGCTCGACATGGAGCTGGATGCCGATGCCCAGGCATTGGCCGACGATCCGCAGCGGCTTGAGCACTGGCAGCAGGCGCTGCAGGTGCAGGGCCTGCTGCTGGCGCGCGACGCCGGTGGGCCCCTGCGGGTGAGCGGAGCGGGACAGTGACGGCCCGCACCCTGCGGCTGGGCGGGGGGCTGGCCGGCCTGCAGCAGCGCTGGCAACGCCTGCCACCGCGCGACCGGCGGATGCTGTGGGTGATGGTGGTGGCGCTGCTGGTGGCGGGCCTGTGGTCGTTGTGGCTGGAGCCACTGCTGAAGCAGCGCACGCACTGGCAGGCCGAGCTACCGCGGCTGCAGGCGCAGTCGCGCGCACTGGCACCGCTGCTGCGCGTCCGTGAGCGCCAGCAGCTGGCGCAGGGCCAGCATCCGACACTTCCTGGGCTGCGCGATGGAATCAAGACCGCCGGCCTTGCCGACGGCCTGCATATCGAAGCGCGTGACGGGCGCTGGCACCTGCAGGTGCAGGCGGTGCCCGCCGATGCGCTATGGAACTGGCTGCTGCCGCTGCTGGCCGACCCGGCCATCGAGCTGCAGCAGCTGCAACTGACACGCACAGGGGACGCGAACATGCCGGCGGCACGGATTTCCGGAAACATCGTGATGGTGGCCACCGCGGGTGCCCATCCATGAGGGCGATGCGCAGCCTTGCCTGCAGTACTGCATTGGCCCTGATCGTGGGCATGGCCCACGTGCCGGCGCCGGTGGCAGCGCAGGACACACGCGATGAGCCGGTGCAGCTGAACCTGGTGGATACCGATATCGGTGGCGTGCTGCGGATGGCGGCACGGTTCACCGGCCGCCAGTTCCTGGTCGACCCACGGGTGACCGGCAAGATGACGGTGGTCTCCGATGGCCCGGTCAGCCGTACCCAGGCCTATCAGCTGCTGCTGGGCGCGCTGCGCATGCGCGGCTTCGCCGTGGTCGAGAATGGCGGCGTCAGCCGGGTGGTGCCGCAGGCCGACGCCAAGCTGCTCGGTGGCCGGGTGGGCAGTGGCGGTGCAGGAGGCGAGGTCGCCACGCGCACCTTTCCGCTGCGCTACGAGAACGCCGCCGCGCTGGTGGCGGTGCTGCGGCCGATGATCAGCCCGGACAATCCGATCACGGCGAACCCGGGCAACAACACTCTGGTGATCACCGACTATGCCGACAACCTGGAGCGCATCGCGCGGGTGATCGCCAGCGTCGACACGCCGGCCGGCATGGACACCGATGTGGTGAAGCTGCAGCAGGGCATCGCCGTAGACGTCGCGGCGATGGTCGCGCCGCTGCTGGATGCGCAGGGCGCAGAGCCCAGCCAGAAGGTGGTGGTGATGGCCGACCCGCGCAGCAACAGCGTGCTGCTGCGTTCCAGCAGTCCCGGGCGCACCCGTCTGGCCCGGCAGCTGGTGGAGAAGCTGGACCGCGCGCAGGACGAGTCCGGCAACCTGCATGTGGTCTACCTGCGCAATGCCCAGGCCAATCAGCTCGCCGGCGTGCTGCGCGGCGTGGTTGCGGGGCAGAGCGATGCGCCGGCAGTGGGCAGCAATGAAGGCATCACGCCACTGCCTGGCGATGCAAGCCGTTCCGCACCGGCGCAGCCGTCGCAGCCACAACAGGCCAGGACCGGCAGCAATGCGCTGGAATCGCAGCGGCTGGATCCGAACCGCCGCGACCCGATCGACGCCGGGAGCACCGGCTTCAGCCAGAACGGCATTTCGGTACAGGCGGACGTGGCCACCAACACGCTGTTGATCTCGGCGCCGGAACCGGTGTACCGCAACCTGCGCCGGGTGATCGACCAGCTTGACCAGCGCCGTGCACAGGTGCTGGTGGAAAGCCTGATCGTGGAGGTCAACCAGACCGACGCGGCCGAACTGGGCGTGCAGTGGATGCTGGGCAATGGCCGCACCTTCGGCGGCACCCACTTCGGCGGCACCAGCGGTGGCAGCGGGCTGAACACCACCGCGCGCACCACCCTGGACGTGCTGCCCAAGGATGGCCTGAAGATCGGGGTGATCGACGGCACCATCAACTTGCCCGGCGTCGGCCAGATCCTCAACATGAAGGCGCTGGCCAACGCGCTGCAGAGCAAGGGCGGTGCCAACATCCTGTCCACGCCGAACCTGATGACGCTGGACAACGAGGCGGCCAGCATCATGGTCGGGCAGACCGTGCCGTTTGTGAGCGGCCGCTACGTGACCGACGGTGGCGGCGGCAGCAACAATCCATTCCAGACCATCGTGCGCGAGGACGTGGGCCTGAAGCTGCGGGTACGCCCGCAGATTTCCGAGGGCGGCACGGTGAAGCTGGACATCTACCAGGAAGTCAGCAGCATCGATGCGCAGAGCGCGAACAGCACGGCCGGCATCATCACCAACAAGCGCGCACTGGATACCAGCGTGCTGCTGGACGATGGCCAGATCATGGTGCTGGGTGGCCTGCTGGAGGACAGCGTCAGCCAAGGCCGTGACGCGGTGCCGGGGCTGGGGAAGATTCCGGTGCTGGGTGCCTTGTTCCGCAGCGACACGCGCAGGCGCGCCAAGACCAACCTGATGGTGTTCCTGCGTCCGCACGTGGTGCGTGACCCGGCCGCCGGCCAGCGCCTGACCCGCGACCGCTATGACTACATGCGCAACGCGCAGGCTGGCGCGCAACCGGTGCAGAGCTGGGCATTGCCGGCGCTGTCGGCACCGCAGCTGCCGCCGCAGGACCTTTCTGTACTCGGCCAGGGCAATGCGCGCGATGGCCAGGGCCAGCCGCTGCAGAACACCAGCCTGGCAGTGTTGTATCCGGCCGGTGACGGCGATGCGCAGCTGGTGCAGTTCGCACAGGGGCTGGACCCGACCCGTGCCCGCCAGGGCGTGGCGCAGGTGCGGGCGCTGGGCCTGCAGGCCTATGCCGAGGCGACGCCGGGCGAGAGTGGCCAGCGCCTGCGGGTGCGGCTGCCACGCGACCCGGCGACGCTGGACCCGGCACTGCAGCAACTGCGCGGGCTGGGCTACACGCCGGAACTGGTGATCGGACCGTGAGCGCCGCCGCGCCACTGCCGTACGCCTGGGTGCGCAGCCATGGGGTGATGCTGTCCGAGGTTGGCGGTGAGCCTGTGCTGCTGGGTACCGTCGATACCGCAGCGTGGGCTGTGGCCGAACTGCGCCGCCGGCATGGACCATTGCCCTTCCAGGCACTGGATGCCACGACGTGGCAGCAGCGGTTGGCTGAGCAGTACCGTGACGGCGGCGACGCCGCTGCCGTGGTCGGTGCCGCCGAGAGCGAAGTCGATCTGGACCGGCTGATGCAGGACATGCCGGAAGTCACCGATCTGCTGGACGCGCAGGATGATGCGCCGGTGATCCGCATGATCAACGCGCTGCTGGCGCAGGCCGCACGTGATGGCGCCAGCGATCTGCACATCGAGCCGTTCGAGACCCATTCGGTGGTGCGCTACCGGGTGGACGGCACGCTGCGCGACATGGTGCAGCCACGGCGCGCACTGCACGCAGCGCTGGTATCGCGCATCAAGATCATGGCCCACCTGGACATCGCCGAGAAGCGCCTGCCGCAGGACGGGCGCATCGCGATCCGCGTGGGTGGGCGTCCGCTGGATATCCGAGTCTCCACGGTGCCGACCGGGCATGGCGAGCGCGCCGTGCTGCGACTGCTGGAGAAGGATGCCGGCCGTCTGCAGCTGCAGCGCCTGGGCATGGCCGATGACACCCTGGCCACGTTCACCGGATTGATCCGGCAGCCGCATGGCATCGTGCTGGTCACCGGCCCGACCGGTAGTGGCAAGACCACCTCGCTGTACGCCGCGTTGGGCCAGCTCGACAGCAGCACCAGCAACATCCTCACCGTGGAGGACCCGGTGGAGTACGACTTCGCCGGCATCGGCCAGATCCAGGTGAACGCGCGCATCGGCATGAGCTTCGGCACCGCGCTGCGCGCGATCCTGCGCCAGGACCCGGACACCATCATGATCGGCGAGATCCGCGACCTGGAGACCGCACAGATTGCGGTGCAGTCGTCGCTGACCGGCCATGGCGTGCTGGCGTCCCTGCATACCAACGACGCGATTTCGGCAGTGACGCGCCTGGCCGACATGGGGGTGGAACCGTTCCTGCTGGCCTCGTCGCTGCGCGGTGTGCTGGCGCAGCGGCTGGTGCGGCGGCTGTGCACCCACTGCCGGCGTGCCGAGGTGGATGGGGACGGCCGTACCGTATGGCGCGCGGTGGGTTGCGCGGCCTGTGCCAACAGCGGCTACCGGGGGCGTACCGGCATCCACGAGTTGTTCGTGGTGGACGATCGCGTGCGTACGCTGATCCATGAAGGGCAGGGTGAACCTGCACTGCGCGAGGCGGCGCGGCGTGCCGGCATGCGGACCTTGCGTCAGGACGGCCAGCGTTGGGTCGACAGCGGGGTGACCACGCTGGAAGAGATCCTGCGCGTCACCGGCGACGACTGAGGCTTGCATGGCGCTGTTCGACTACCAGGCCGCCAACGCGCAGGGCCGCATCGAGAAGGGCCAGCTGGACGCTGACAGCCCGCGCGGTGCGCGGCAGTTGCTGCGCGGTCGTGGGCTGACACCCGTGCAGGTCAGCGTGGCGCGCAGTGCCGGCAGTGGCTGGGCTGCCCGGCGGCTGTCTGCCAGCGAGCTGGCCTGGGCCACGCGCCAGCTGGCCAGCCTGCTGGCCGCCAGCCTGCCGTTGGAAGGCGCCTTGAGTGCGGTGATCGAGCAGGCCGAACGCCCGCACGTGGCCCAGGCGCTCACCGCAGTACGCGCCGACGTGCGTGCCGGCCAGCGCCTGACCGTGGCGCTGGCAGCGCGGCCGCGCGATTTCCCGCCGATCTATCGGGCGCTGGTGGGTGCAGGTGAGGATTCCGGCGATCTGGCACGGGTGATGGAGCGCCTGGCCGACTACATCGAAGAGCGCAATGCGCTGCAGGCCAAGGTACTGACCGCCTTCATCTACCCGGCGGCGATCAGCCTGGTATCAGTGGCGATCGTGATCTTCCTGCTCAGCTACGTGGTGCCGCAGGTGGTGACCGCGTTCGTTCAGGCACGGCAGACGCTGCCGATGCTGACCCAGGTGATGCTGGCCGCCAGCGCGTTCGTACGCAGCTGGGGCGTGTGGGCAGCGCTGGGCATGGCTGCGCTGGTGGTGGCCTGGCGGCTGGCATTGCGGCGGCCGGAACTGCGCCTGCGCTGGGACGCGATGCTGCTGCGGGTCCCGATGGTCGGGCGCTTCGTGCTGGGTGTGAACAGTGCGCGCTTTGCCTCGACGCTGGCGATCCTGCTGGACGCCGGTGTGCCGCTGCTGCGTGCGCTCGAAGCGGCGCGGCAGACGCTTGGCAATGCGTTGCTGGCGCGCTGTGCCGATGATGTGGCTGCTCGCGTACGCGAAGGTGCGGCACTGGGTGCTGCGTTGAAGGTACAGAAGGTCTATCCGCCGATCCTGGTGCATCTGGTGGCCAGCGGCGAGAAGACCGGTTCGCTGGCGCCACTGCTCGAACGCGCCGCGCAGACGATCTCGCGCGAGATCGAGCGTCGCGCGATGGCGCTGACCGCACTGCTGGAACCGACCATGATCCTGGTGATGGGCGGCGTGGTGCTGACGATCGTGCTGGCCGTGCTGATGCCGATCATGGAAATGAACCAGCTGGTGCAGTGATGCGCAACGCGCATCACGGGTGGAGTCGACTGTCAGTCGACTGCTTCCCAAGCACACTTCGACAGGACCAGCGCTCCGTGCACCAGTCGACGAACAGTCGACTCTACCCGGTCGCCGTCTTCGATTCTCCACACAATCCTCCACACCTTTTTCCGATCTTCCACAGGTTTCTTAAGCGGCCTGTCATCGGCGCGGACCAGCATGGACACGTCGCCGCAGAGTGGGCTGGGAGGCCCTCGGCGGCAGCAGGCGTGTAGTGACCGTTCCTCCCTTGGTGTTTCCCTTCGCAGTAAACCCTTCAGGAGAAGATCATGAACAAGTGCAAGACCCTGGCCGCGCTGGTTGCCACCGCGCTGCTCGCTACCGTGGGCGCCGCCTCGGCGCAGACCGTGACCGGCGGCGGTGCCTCGTTGCCGGCCGACCTCTACAAGGGTTCGTCCGACAGCATCCTGCCGGCGAACTTCAGCTACGCCGTGACCGGTTCGGGCACCGGCAAGAAGGCCTTCCTGGAAAACAACTCGCTGCTGTTCTCGACCACCGGCACCGTGCACTTCGCCGGCAGCGATTCGGTACTGAGCGGCACCGAGCTGAACACCTACACCACCAACTTCAACCAGCCGACCAATGCCAACCGCTACGGCGCGCTGATCCAGGTGCCGTCGGTGGCCACCTCGGTCACCATCCCGTTCAACAAGGCCGGTTCGGCGGTGAACCTGAGCGTGGCGCAGATCTGCGGCGTGTTCTCGGGCGCGATCAGCGACTGGTCGACCATCGATGCCAACCGCAGCGGCCCGATCCAGGTGGTGTACCGCGCGGAAAGCAGCGGCACCAGCGAAATGTTCAGCCGCTTCCTGACCGCGGCCTGTGCCGCTGAGAATGCTGACACCTCGAAGCTGGTGGGCGGCAAGTTCGCCATCAAGTCGACCTTCGCCGACCTGTACAAGCGCGATGCCAACGGCAACCTGCCGGCGTTCCTGGTGGCCGCCCCGGCCACCGGCGGCACCTCGCTGTACAACACTGTCTACGCGGCTGAAGGCCGCATCGGCTACGTTGGCCCGGACGTGATCCCGAACCTGACCGATGCGACCAAGGTCGCCAAGGTCAAGGGCTTCTCGCCGGACCAGGTGAGCGTGCAGGCCACCCTGGACACCGTCGCTCCGCCGACCGGCACCGATGCAGAGAACCCCGCCAACTGGGTGCCGGTGTTCGGCAACCCGTCGGCCGGCTATCCGATCGCCGGCTACACCAACCTGGTGATCGGCCAGTGCTACAAGGATTCGAGCGTCGCCACCAGCCTGCGCGGCTTCCTGGCGCGCCACTATCCGGCGACCTACACCGTCGCGTATGAGAAGTCGATCACCGACCACGGCTTCATCCCGCTGACCAAGGCCTGGCGCGATGCGATCCGCAACCGTTTCGTGCTGGCCAGCAGCACTGCCGGCCTGAACAACCCCAGCACCTGCGCCGGCATCGGCCGTCCGCTGTAATCCGCAGCACGGGTTGAATCCTGCTTGACCCGACGCCGGCCTCTGGGCCGGCGTCGCCATTTCCGCGACGGTGCCGCTGTTGCAGCGTTTGGCTGTCGGCTTCGTCTCGCGTGAACCGTCTATCAATGGCAGGGCATGCGTTGCGTGTGCCTCCCCGATCGTCGCCGCAGCTGCGGCCCACCAGGTTGATGAGGTTCCGATGTCGCACCCGCTCCCGTCCGCTGTTCATCCGACCGCGTCGATGCGCCGCAATCATCCGATGGCGTGGGCCATCGCGGTCGCACTGGGGAGCATGGTAGCCCCGGCCAGCCAGGCGCAGCAGGCGTTCACTCCGGGCTGGTTCGCCGAACGGGGTGCGGCCCAGGGCAGCGCGGCACAGAGTGGCCGGATGCCCAACGGCGTGCCGATCCAGTTCCAGTTGCCGGCCCAGCAGCAGGATGCGGCACGGCAGAAGCTGCAGCAGTCGATCGACAATCTTGGCACTGCGGCGCAGGCGATTGCCCTGCAGCAGCGCCTGCAGGAACAGGCCCGGCAGGCGCGCCGCGAGGCTGGCTTCATCGTCGCCGATGGCCTCGGCAAGGACGGCCTGAGCGTCGACCAGAACCCGCTGACCCGTGGCTGGCTCAATGCGCGCGACGCGATCCAGTCGCAGGGCAGCGACGGGAGGGTGCAGGTCACGGTAGAGCAGACCGCGGACAAGGCGATCCTGAACTGGGAGACCTTCAACATCGGCGGCAACACCACGCTGAATTTCCTGCAGAACCCTGACTGGGCCGTACTGAACCGCGTCAACGATCCGCAGGCGCGGCCCAGCCAGATCCTGGGCCAGCTGAAGGCCAGTGGCACGGTGTTCGTGGCCAACCGCAACGGCGTGGTGTTCGGCAACAACAGCCAGGTCAATGTACGCAATCTGCTGGCGGCTGCAGCACGGATCAGCGATGCGCAGTTCCGCGACAACGGCCTGTACAGCCCCGACGCCAGCAGCAGCGCGCTCAGCGATGCATTCGGCAAGGTCATGGTGGAGCGGGGCGCGCGCATCGCGACCCATGAGCCGACCAGTGCGACGCGCGGCGGTGGCTACGTGCTGCTGGCCGGGCACAGCGTGGACAATGCTGGCCAGATCGAAGCGCGCAAGGGCCAGGTGCAGCTCGCAGCAGGTGACAGTTTCGTGATCCGGCGCGGCGTGGGTACGGCCACCAACACCAGTTCCACCACCCGCGGCAATGAAATCGCGCCGCGCTTCATCGCTGGCAGCAGGGCTGGCAGCGTGCGCAATACCGGTCTGCTGCGCGCACTCGAGGGTGACGTGACCCTGGCCGGACGCAGCGTCGAGCAGGCCGGTGTGGCCGTGGCCAGCACCACGCTTGCACAGCGCGGCACCGTGCATCTTCTGGCCTCGGCCAGTGATGCAGGCAGCAGCGTCACGCTTGCTGACGGAGCCACCACGGCGGTGCTGATCGAGGACGATGGCAAGACCACGGTGCTGGATACGCAGCGCGACGCTCTAATCAAGGAATCGGCCGAGCAGGACGCGATCCGCGCTGGCGCGCGTTCGGCAACCTTCGACAATCTGTCCCAGCACAATGATCGCCGGGACCAGTCGCGGGTGGAGATCGTCTCGGGTGGCAACATCCATTTCAGCGCGGATTCGCTGACGGTTGCCACGGGCGGCCAGATCATTGCCGATGCGGCGGCCCGTAGCTACGTGGACGATGCCGCGCGCGTGGACGTGTCCGGCGCAGTGGGCGTGCAGGTGTCGATGGAGAGCAACAATGTCCAGGTCAAGGTGCAGGGCAACGAACTGCGCGATGCCCTGGACAACCGCGACAGCGGCAAGCTGACCAGCAGCGAAGTCTGGGTCGACCGCCGCAGGCTGGTCCACGTTCCGGCCGGTACCGGGGGCTACGAGGGTGAGCGCTGGTACGCCGCAGGCGGCTTGCTGGAAGTGGGGGGCTACCTCGACAACCAGGGTCACTCGATCGGCGAATGGGCTGCGCAGGGAGGCACCGTCCTGCTGGGCGGCAGGGAAGTGATCACGCAGGGTGGCTCACGCATCAACCTTGCCGGCGGCAGCCTGGATGTGCAGAGCGGCGTGGTCCGGCAGAGCTGGGTGCGCGGCGTTGATGGCCAGGTCTACCGTCTTGATGAGGCGCCAGCGGAGATGCTGTTCGATGGCCTGTACAGCGGCCATGAGGTGAAGCAGGAACGCTGGGGCATCACCGAGACCTTCCGTGATCCGATCGTATTCGCGGCGCAGCGGGTCGATAACGGGTACACGGTCGGCCGCGATGCAGGACGGCTGATCGTCTCCGCACCGACCGCGGTGCTGGATGGAAAGGTTGAGACTGCCACCTTCCAGGGCGCGCAGCAGAACCGCAGGCCGGATGCCGCGCTGGATGGCTATGCACAGGCGCAGACGGCGGTCGCGCGCAATGCACAGTTGTACCTGGGGCGCTACGACGGCCAGGGCCGCAGTGGTGTGTTCGGCTCGGATGTGCGCCTGGGTGACAAGGCTCCGACGAAGACGGCGTGGTCGCTGGCGGCTCCGGTCAACGAGGAGCGGCGTGACACGGTGTGGCTGGATATCGCAGAGCTGAGTGCCCAGCAGTGGGGGCGGATCGACCTGGCGACCGCCGATCGCATCCGCATCGACGGCAGCCTTCGGCTTCAGGCCGGCGGGCAGCTCAACCTGACCGGCAGCGAGGTGGAGCTGGCAGGCGACATCGGCATTGCCGGCGGCCAGTTGTCGGCGGGCAACCTGCTGGATGTCCAGGGCCGGCCGACGGCGCTGCTGCACGATGGCCGCGCCCGCACCGTCATTGCCGACGGCACGCGGATCGACCTCTCCGGCGAATGGAGCAACGCCTCACTGGCGATGCCGCGCGACGCGAGCGGTGCCTGGACGGATGGCGGCCGCCTGAGCCTGGGCAACAGTCATGACGTGGCCGTGGGCGCCAAGGCAACGGTTGAGGTCGAGGCCGGTGCTGCGCTGGACCTGCGCGGCAAGGCCCATATCGGCAAAGGCGGCAGCGTCAGCCTGCAGGCGAACAGCAGTACGGTGACGACCGACGGCAGTGGCCGGGTGCAACTGGGTGAGGGAAGCCGGTTCAGTGGTCGAGGACAGGGCGGTGGTTCTTTCTCGCTGGGGACCGGTGGCCAGGTGCGGGTGGGCGATGCGGACCTGGCGGGCGCGTCGCTGCGACTGGACCCCGGCCTGTTCGGCAGTGGCTTCGCGCAGTACGACATCAATGGCCACCACGGCGTGGAGGTGGCCGATGGCGCGCGGCTGGTCGCTGCCCTGCCAGGCCTGCGCCTGACCCAGGACGCGCGGATGGCGACCGACCGGGCGTCCGCACTGGCGGCGTGGGACGCGCCGCTGTACAGCGCCGATCCGTCGAGCGGGCGCGTCAGCCAGCGCGCGGGTGCGAGCATCAGCCTGCGTTCGGAGCGCAACAGCGTGGGCGGTGACCTGCGGGTCGGCAAGGATGCACTGGTGGCGGTCGATCCAGGGCAGACGATCTCGCTGCTTGGTGCGGGCAACATCGATGTTGAAGGCACGCTGCGCGCGAAGGGCGGACGCATCCTGATCGACGATGTGCGCCCGGAGAACGCGCTGTACGCCGGGCAGCGCACCGAACGCACCTGGCGTTTCGCCGAAGGCGCGCTGCTGGATGCCGATGCAGACGCGATTTCGCTGCCCGATTCCAGCGGCCGTCTGCGCGGGCAGGTGCGCGCGGGTGGACGCATCGAGATTGGCGGGGCGCTGGACTGGGAGACCACAGCGTTCGTCGACAACCGACCACCGGAAGCCTTCGTGGTGGTCGAACGCGGTGCGCGCCTGCAGGCGCGGGGCGCGTCGGCCGAGCTGGACGTCGACGGCCAGGGCCGCGTGCGCGTGGACAGCGATGGCGGGCAGATCGTGCTGCGCTCGGCCAATGCGCTGTACCTGGACGGCGGGATGGATGCGGCCGCCGGCGGTGCCGGCGCACGCGGCGGCACCCTGGGGCTGGCCTTTGGCGGCAGCATCCATGCACGTGGCGCCAGCGAGGAGGTACTGCGGTCACGTGCGATCACCCTCAGCCAGCACAGCGCACCGGGGCAGCCACTGCCGGCCACATTGGAGTATGGCCACGCCGCGTTGTCGGTCGAGCAGCTGCAGGCTGGCGGTTTCGACAATCTGTCCGTGTTCGGTGACATCCGCGCGGTCGGCGACGTCGACCTGCGCCTGGCCCAGAGCCTGCGCATCCACGGCCAGGGTACTTCGAGCCTGGGCATGGCCGTGGATGCCGGGCCATCGTCGGGGCTGCGACTGAGTGCGCCCTACGTTCGCCTGGCGCAGGCACGCTGGCGCCAGATGCCGGGCGAGAACCTGCAGGGCACCGCCGCGGTCGCTTCGTCCGGGCCGGAAGATCACGCGCTGGCGGTGCACGCCGGGCTGATCGACATCCGCGACGTCACCTGGCTGCCGGGTTTCAAGCATGTGGCGCTGGAAAGCCGCAGTGACGTGCGCCTGACCAACGGCATTGCCAGCAGTGGCAACACCAGCGCGTTGATGACGGCTGGTTCGATGGACGTGACCGCTGCGCGCCTGTATCCCACCACAGGCGCGGTCGGCACGCTGGTGGCCGGCGCGTCGGCGCAGACCGTGCAGACCGCTGATTACTGGTCCGATCCGGATGCCGTGCTGCGCATCCACGGCACCGGTGCGGACACGAAGCCGGCGCCGGAATCGGCGCTGGGTACGCTTCGCCTGGTGGCCGCCACGGTGCAGCAGGGCGGCAACGTACAGGCGCCGATGGGCACGCTGCAGCTGGGTGGCCTGATACAGAACGGAACCGTCGGCAGCCGGGTGGAACTGCTGCCAGGCAGCGTAACTTCGACCAGCGGCGCCGGCTTGTCGCTGCCCTATGGTGGCACCGTCGATGGTGTTGACTGGCGGGTCGGTACGCGCAGCCTGGGTTCGCTGACGCCGGCCGGCATCTCCTCGATGGGGGTGACACTGAAGGCCAACGAGATCGAGGTGGCGCCGGGGGCCCTGCTGGACATGTCCGGCGGTGGTGAGTTGACCGGCGCCGCCTTCGTGTCAGGACGCGGTGGCTCTGTCGACGTCCTGCGTACGGCGTTGGCCGACGCCAACCCGCGCTACGGGTTCAGTGCGTCGGGCAACCCGGTGTACGCGATCGTACCGGGACGCGCCGGGGCGTTCGCCCCCAGTGGCGAAGAAGGGTTCGCAACTCCGGCGGTGGGCCAGCAGATCACCGTGCCGGCTGGCGTGCCCGGCCTGGCGGCCGGCACCTACACGCTGATGCCGGCAAGCTATGCGCTGCAGCCCGGCGCATTCCGGGTGGAGCTGGGCGCCACCGGCACCTCCGGCATCGTGCAACCGATTGCGACCGGCACCGGCACCTGGCGTGTGTCCGGGCAGCAGCGCACGGCGCTGGGCGCGGCAATCTCGCCGTTGCTCACCGACATCCTGCTGACTCCCGCGGCCGTGGTACGCCGGCACTCGGGCTACAACGAAACCTCCTACAACAGCTTCGCGCAATCGGTAGCTGACCGCCGCGGCGAGTCGCGTGGCTGGCAGACCATCGATGCGCTCGGGTTGACCCTTGCGCTGGGCGAAGGTGCAGGTCGTGCAGACACGCCTGCCATCCACTTCGCCGGCACCGCGCGGTTCGCGGCTGCCACCGACAAGGGGCGTGGTGGCACGCTGGCAGCCACGTTGGCGAGCCCGGCGGTCGGTTCGCTGGAGATCGTCGATGGCAGCGCGCCATCGCAGGCGCGTGATCGCGGCGCCACCTTCAGCGACGACGCGCTCAATGCCTTCCTGCCGGCGCGGATGATGATCGGCGGGCAGTTCAACCAGGAGGCCTCGCAGGTTGCGGTGACCGGCCAGGCGCGCAGCGTGGCGATCCGTTCCGGCGTCACCTTGAACGCACCGGAAGTGCTGGTGGCAGCGGCCTCCGGTGGCAGTGGCGTGCTGGTCGAGGCCGGTGCGACCCTCGATACACTGCCGTTCGCATCCGCCAACGCGAATGCCAGCGCGACGCTGCCTTACCAGGTCTCCGGCGGCCTGCTGGCGGTGTCCAACCAGCGCCTGAACCTGATCACCGGCACCACCGGGGTGGAGGCCGGTCCGGTGGCGATCGACATCGGCGGATGCCAGGCGGCGTGCGACGGCCAGACGCGGCTGGTTTCCGATGGCAGCATCGCGGTAGCGACCGATGGCGCGCTGCAGATGCGCGACTCGGCCAGCTATGGCACCCGCCAGCTCGGCCTGAGCATGGCGGCGCTGAACCTCGGCAGTGCCGAAGCGATCGCCCAGGCCGCTGCGGCCGGGGCGCTGCCCAGTGGCATGACCATGAACCAGTCCGTGCTGCAACAACTGCTGCGCGGCAATGATGCGACCGGCGCGCCGGCGCTGGACACGTTGAGTCTGGTCGCGCGGGAGTCTGTCAACGTGTTCGGCAGCGTCGACCTGGATGCGCGCGACAGTGCCACCGGCCGCAGTGGCCTGCAGACGCTTGTGCTCGGTGCGCAGGCCATCCGCGGCTACGGTGCGGCGACCGACCGCGCGCGCATCCTGGTGGACACGCTGGTCTGGGACGGCTCATTGGCGGCGGGCCAGGCGCCGGGCAGCGACGCGACGGTGCCGCCGGCCGATCCGATGGTGGACCGGCTCGGGGCCGGGCAACTGGACATCGTCACCCGGCAGCTGCAGCTGGGGCGGGCGCCATTCAGCCGTCCCAGCTCTGAAGTACCTGCGAACCGGCAGGTGCTCGGCTTCAGTGCGCTGAACCTGAGGGCTTCGGAGCAGCTGTCGTTCTCCGCGCAGGGCACGCTGGACGTATTCCAGCAGCGTGGCGACTATCTGGCCGACAAGGGGTGGCAGTACAGCGGAGGCAACCTCGGTATCGATACACCGCTGTTGGCCGCCGATCCCGCCGCGCAGCTGCGCGTGCGCACCGGCGGCGACTTCCGCCTGCAGGGGGGCGCCGGCAGGGCGGGTGGCGATGCACTGGGCAGTGAGCTGAGCATCGACGCCAACCGGATCACGCTGGACAGCACGGTCGCGCTGGCGTCCGGACGGCTGTCGGCGAACGCACGCCAGGGCATCACGCTTGGCAGCCGGGCCGAGTTGGATCTGGCCGGACGCAAGGTCTCGCTGTACGACGTGGACAAGTTCAGCTGGGGCGGCGATATCCTGCTGTCCAGCGACACGGGTGACATCCGCGCCGATGCGGCCTCCCGCATCGATGTTTCCGCACGCAACAACCGCGGCGGACGCCTGACGGTCACCGCAATGGCCGGCCGAGCCGATCTGGCCGGTGTTCTGCAGGGTGCCGCCACTGGTCGTTACGATGCCGGTGGCACGCTGGTGCCCTATGACGGTGGCGAACTGGTGGTGCGGGCACGCCAGCTGCAGGACTTCGCCGGCCTCAACCAGCGATTGACTGCCGGCGGCGTCGTCGGCGGTCGCAGCTTCCAGATCGGTGAGGGCGATCTGCGGATCGGCGACGAAGTGAAGGCGCGCCGGGTCGATATCAGCGTCGATGCGGGCAGCCTGACCGTGGCCGGCCGCATCGATGCCAGCGGCGAGCAGGTCGGCAGCATCCGCCTGTACGCCCGCGATCAGTTGCAGGTGGACGGCACTTTGGACGCGCACGGTACCGGCCTGCGCGTGGACAGCCATGGCAAGATCATCGACAGTCCCAACCGGGCCATCATCACGCTGGGCAGCGTCGAAGGTGCCGTCGGCCTGGGCAGCGCGGCGCAGCTGGACCTGCGTGCGGGCAGCGACGTTGCCGTTGGTGGACGTCCTGGCCAGAACGATGGCACCCCGCGCGGCACGCTGAAGATCGATGTGCCGCGGCTGGGCAGCAACGACGCGGCGATTGCCGCGGCCACCGGCCTGCGCATCGATGGCGCGGCCGACATCCAGCTCAATGGTGTTCGCCGCTACGACGATGCGCCCCTGGCAACCACCGCTGACGTGCGCGGCAACCGCGCGCAGCTGGTCACCCAGCAGTGGCTGGACCGGGTGGTCGATCCGCACAGCGTGGCCTGGATCGATGGTGCGCTGGGCAACGCGGATCTGCAGCAGCGCACGCGGGCGCTGGGCGATGTCCGCCTTCGTCCCGGCGTGCAGGTGCTGGCGCGGCGCAGCGACGCCAACCCGGACGGCGACCTGACCATCGCCGGCGACATCGATCTGTCCGGCTACCGTTATGGCCCCGATGCCAACCGCGCCGATCCATCGCGGCGTGGCTTCGGCGAATCGGCCTCGCTGGTGCTGCGCGCCGAAGGCAACATCAACGTCTACGGCAGCATCAACGATGGGTTCGCAGCGCCGCCGTCCACGCCGGATGAGGGCGGCTGGCAGCTGTACGAGGGCCGCAATGGCAGCGCGGGGCACACCCCCTTTGGCGGTGGGCTGGTGGTGCCGGTGGACGGAGTGAAGCTGCAGCCCGGCACCGAGTTCCAGGCCGGCACCCGCCTGAACTATGACGTGCCGGTCGAATCGGTAACGCTTCCGGTCGGTACCGTGCTGCCCGCGCCGATGGTGATCTCGCAGAACCTGCGGCTGCCTGCAGGCACGGTGCTGGGTGCGGCGGTGACCACCGACTCCGGGCAGACGCTGGCCGCGGGCACCGTGCTGCAGGAGCCGCTGATGCTGGCGGCCGGTGCGCGGCTGGGAGCCGGCTTCCGCCTGCGCAGTGCGGTACAGATGGCGGCACAGGAGTGGCCCGCCGGCGCGGTGCTGCCGGTTGCGCTGCGCCTGGCACGCGAAGTCGCGCTCAAGGTGGGCGCGTACATCCCGTCGTTGACCAAGGTGGAGCTGCCCGGCGACGCGCCGGTGAATCTGAGGCCGGCCGATGCCGGCGGCAACCAGGGGCGCAACTGGGCGCTGGCGCCGATGCTGGCCGAGGGCACCACCTCCTGGGACCTGACCGTTGTTGCCGGCGCCGATGCCGGGGCAGCCGACCCACGCAGCCGGCGCTGGGGCAGCGATGGCAGCGTGGTGCTGGCCGATACCCACCAGGGCTCGATCGGCACGGTCAAGACGGAAATCATCTGGGTGGGGGATCGCGCGTTGACCGAGCAGGCATCGTTGGACTGGATCGGCGACACCTCCTATGCAGGCCGTCCGATCGCGGAGCTGGCCGACATGTTCGGCTTCACCGAAGACGAGTTCTGCGCGATGTCGGCCGACTACTGCGGCCCGGCACCCCGCCAGGTGGCCGCGCAGGGCTCGCTGGATTACTGGGGCGACGAGTCCTACGCAGGCACTCCTGCGAAGGACTTCGCCGCGATGTTTGGCATGACCGAAGACGAGTTCTGCAGCACCGCGCCCACCTACTGCGCCGGCGGCGGCACGCAGACCGAAGTGACCACTTACGGCAAGCGCGCAGGGACGCCGGCGTGGAGCGTACTGCGCACCGGCAGGGGCGACATGGAACTGCTCGCGGCCGGTGACGTCGTGATGAAGTCAGGCTATGGCGTCTACACCGCCGGCACTCCCGCCGCGCTGGGTGGGGGCCGCGACGCTGCCTTCAATTCGCCCCGTGCAGCGGCCCCTTGGAACACCGCAGTGCTGGGACCGAACCTGGTGCCGGGCAGCTATGACGCCGCGATGGCAAGCTACCAGGCCTGGTATCCGGATCATGGTGGCAACCTGCGCGTCGAAGCCGGGCGCGATATCGTCGGCGACGCCTGGACCGCGCGCGCAGAGTCGGGCAGCAGCGATCGCGACTGGGCGCTGTACTCCAGTGCCGCGGTCGGCAACTGGCTGTGGCGGCAGGGTACCGGCGGCACCACTGGGGTGGAGCCGGTGCCGACCAGCTGGTGGGTGAACTTTGGCGCCTACACCAACGTGTCCGCTGCCGCTGGCGCCTCTCCACGGATGGTTGGTTTCACCGGCTTCGGCACATTGGGCGGGGGCAACCTGACGCTGGAGGCCGGGCGTGACGCCGGCGTGCGCGATGCGATAGGTGACGCGTTGGTCTCGACGATCGCACCGCGCTCGGGTGCGATCATTGCTGCGGTGGGATCGACCGGCCGGGTCAGCGATGGCCAGCTGCACCTGACCGGCGGCGGCGACCTGCAGCTGCGTATCGGTGGCGCGCTGAATCCGAACCTGCAGGCGACGATCTCCAGCCTCAACCCCTCCAGGGCGGGACAGAATCTCGACCTCAACGGTACCTTCAGCAACCTGCGTGGGAGCCTGCAGCTCGATGCGGGGCGCATCGGTGCAATGGGCGTCACCCTGGAAAGCTACGCGACGCTGGGTAAGCAGCGGGCGGCAGACCTGTTTGCGCCTGACGCCGCCCGCGCGATGGGCGGGCCGGTGCTGGTGCTGGGCGACGCCGCCGCGCAGCTGCAGGCGCGGGGCGATGTGGTGCTCGGCGGCGTCGCCGATGCCGGCCGGGTTCCGCTGGCCAACTACAGCGCGGTGCTGCAGGATGACGGCGCGCGCGCTGCAGGCAGTACGTGGTTCTCCCTGTGGACCGCCAACACGGCCGTGGATCTGTTCAGTGCCGGTGGTGACCTCGCGCCAGGCCTCGCCGGGCCGGAAAACGTGACGGGCAGCAATCTGTGGCGGGAGCAGGTCCAGCTTGTTGTGCGTGGCGGCGATGATCTGCTGAATTACTGGCTCTATCCTTCGCGCTTCAGCGCCATTGCTGCGCAGGGTGACATCAAGCTGGACCGGATCAGCACCACGCCGGGGACGCAGGATGTGATTCTGCTGGCACCCTCGGCGACAGGACGGCTGGACGTCCTGGCCGGCGGAGGCATCTTCGCCCAGCCTGGCGCGACCCAGATCGCGCGCTCGGCCAGTGACGCGCGCCTGCCGGGACCCTTCGACCCGGCATTCATGGCCGAGCAGGGGGATTCCGCAGGCAATGTGACCCGCTCGCGGCACAACCTGTCCGTCGACGGCAACACGGCATCGCCGGCGGGGTCGCTTCCACTGTTCGCATTCGGTCCGAATACGCCGCTGTCCACTGTGTCTGCGGCACTGGCGCCGAGCCGCTTCTACGCGGTGCAGGGCGACATCATGGGTCTGGCCACCGGCGCCCAGCGCACGCTGAATGTCAACGCGGGGCAGCGCACGCAACTGAACTGGTTCGAGGCCGCCGGCGCCGTGCAACTGCGGGCAGGCCGGGACATCCTCGGGGTGTCGATGACCGCGTTGAACACCGCACCCAGCGACATCACGGTGGCGACGGCGGGCCGCGACATCGTGCATCTGAATGCGACCATTGCCGGCCCTGGCAACGTCGAGATCAGTGCCGGCCGCCAGCTGCGCCAGGAGGATGCGGGCAGCATCGCCAGCCTCGGTGGCATCGTGCAGGGCGACACCCGTCCCGGCGCCAGCATCGCGCTGACGGCCGGCAACCAGCAGATCGACTTCGCGGCCCTGCGTGCCCGTTATCTGCACCCTGCCAACCTTGCCGATCCCGCGCAATCGCTTGCATCGCAGCCGGGCAAGGCAGTCAAGGTCTACAACCAGGAGCTGAAGCAGTGGCTGCAGCAGCGCTTCGGCGTGGCGGCCGACGGCGACGGGGCGCTGGCCGCGTTCGATGCGCTGCCGCAGGAACAGCAGCGCATCTTCCTGCGCCAGGTCTATTACGCCGAGCTGCGCGAAGGTGGACGCGAGTATACCGATGCAGAAGGGCCCCGCTTCGGCTCCTACCTGCGTGGGCGCGAAGCCATCGCCACGCTGATGCCGGACAGGAATGCGGCCGGTGCGACGATCGACCGTACCGGCGATATCGTGGTGTACGGTGGCTCCGGCGTGCGTACCGAGGCGGGCGGCAACATCGAACTGATGGCACCGGGTGGGCAGATCGTGATCGGTGTGCAGGGCGTGGTGCCACCCGCCAGCGCCGGCCTTGTCACCCAGGGGCAAGGTGATATCCGGCTGTTCAGCCAGGACAGCGTGCTGCTCGGCCTGTCGCGGGTGATGACCACCTTCGGTGGCGACATCCTGGCGTGGTCGGAGCAGGGTGACATCAATGCCGGTCGTGGTTCGCGGACGACGTTGCTGTACACGCCACCGCGCCGCGTCTATGACGGCTGGGGCAATGTGATCCTGTCGCCGCAGGCCCCGGCCAGCGGTGCCGGCATCGCGACCTTGAACCCCATTGCCGAAGTACCGCCGGGCGACGTCGACCTGATCGCACCGCTGGGCACCATCGATGCGGGCGAGGCCGGTATCCGCGTCTCGGGCAACATCAACCTGGCGGCGCTGCAGGTGCTCAACGCGGCCAACATCCAGGTGCAGGGCGAGAGCAAGGGCCTGCCGGTGCTGGCATCGGTGAACGTCAATGCGCTGGCCTCGGCCAGTGCGGCAGCCAACAGCGCCAGCCAGGCGGCACAGGATGTGATGCGCAAGAGCCAGGACGAGGCACGGCGCAACCAGCCGTCGGTGATCAGCGTGCAGATTCTGGGCTTCGGCAGTGGTACCAGCGCCATCAATCCGCCGGCGCGTGGCAACACTGCCAACAGCGGTTATGACGCCAACAGTGCCTTCCAGTTCCCGCAGGCAAGGCGCGACGAGGGCACGCAGCGCCGATAGGTGCCGTCCTTGGTCGGCACACGTTGCTGCCCACCAAGGTCGGCAGTAGATCCACGCCATGCGTGGATGCGACCGGGCCAGCCGCCACGGAACGGCAGCGGCCCCAGCCAGGATGGCACGGACGGCAGGGAGCGGCCATCAGCGGTGAGGACCACCGACACGGCGCCGCCGGGCGCAGGAGCGCGCCCGGCGGCAGGCTCGGCAGTAGGTCCACGGCATGCGCAGATGCCCGGACCAGCCTCAGTGCCGACCAACGGTCGGCACCCACCAGGGCAGGCCGGGCAGTAGAAGCCGCTCGGCAGTAGATCCACGCCATGCGTGGATGCGGTGCCACGAACGAACCCTAAAGCTCCAGCACGCGCCGGTAGCTCAGCGGTCCACGCCCGTCACGCAGGCCCAGCCGCAGTTCCAGCCCGGTGGCCGGCAGCACCTCGCCCTCGCTCGGCAGCATCGCCCAGCCGGCCCCGGGCTGCCAGGCGCGCACCTCGAACCGCTGCACATCCTTTGCCACTGCAATGCCTTCCGAAGGAACCGGCGCGGGCAGGGGATAGCGGTCCGTCGCCGTACCGCTGGCGCGCCACAGCGTGTTGCCTTGCCGCCACCAGCGCACCCGCTGCCAGCGCAGCCCATCACTGTCGACGCTGCGGGTGATCTCCAGCGCAAAGCTGCCATCCGGATGCCGTTCGCTCACCAGCGAAGGCGGCAACAGTCGCTGCGCACGATCCGCCGGGCGCACAGCGCCGTTCATCAGCGCATCGTCGGCACGCATCTCGATATCGCGCTGGAACTGCTGCAGCACGCGCAGTGCCGTCGTGGTCTCGGCATCGGCCCGGCGCAGGCGCTGGTCGCTGCTGGCCACGCTGTCGAGCGCTCGCCAGCAGATCAGCGCCAGCACGCCCATGATGGTGATCGCGATCATCACCTCGATAAGGGTGAAGCCTGCGGCGGTACGCTTCATTGCGCCGCGGTCCACGGCAGCTGCATCCGCGCCAGCGACTGCCGCGGTGCATCTTCGGCAGCCACGCTGAGTTCCAGTTGCGGCTGTCCGTCACTCCCCGTGCCGATATGCTGCAGCACCAGGAAACTGCTTCGCCCCTGCACGCAGCGCAGTCGTGCATCCTGCGGCGGCTGCCCGGCCAGGCGCAGCTCCTGCCAGCGGTCCTGCGCACACAACAGCGCCAGGCGACGGTCGCGCAGGCGTGACTGATCGTCGGTGGCCACCGCGACCGAGCGCATGACCGCAGCCAGCGCAATCGAAACGATCGCCAGTGCGATCAGCACTTCGATCAAGGTGAATCCGCGCATGTTCCGCTTCACTGCACGACCTGCAACTGTCCGCTGCCATCGTCACGAAGACGCAGCTGGCGGCCCTGCAACGACAACGTCAGTTCCCATGCCACGCCGATCCACTCCGGGCTCAGTTCAACCGGGGTGGCCGGCTGCACCACGATGCCGGCCGGTTGCCATGACTGTGGGCGCAGCAGGTCGTCGCGTTGCACGTCCACCCAGCGGGTGCCTTCGCGCCTGCTGAACCGGTAGCCGGCGGCGTCGGCCTGCCAGCGCAGGGGGCGGCCATCGATGCGGGCCTCGTCGCGCGCCACCTGCAGGCGCTGCGCCAGTCGTTCGGCCTCCTGCCGCAGCTGGCGCGCGGGGTCGAGCAGGCCGCCCAGGCCCAGGCCGATGCCCGCCGTGCAGATGCCGATGATCACCAGCACCACCATCAGTTCCAGCAGGGTGAAACCACGCGGCACGTGCTGCATCGACGTTGCCTCCTGTCCAGGTCGATGCCTGCCAGCGTAGGCCCGCATGATGAAACAAAAGCGTCAGCGGCGGCTGCTAGCGTGGGCGGACACGAACGTGGCGATGGTGCGGAACATGGATGGCAGGCGCTGGGATCGCAATCGGATGTTGACCCTGCTGGCGGCCACCCTGCTGCTGGCGGTGGTGGCCTATTGGAGCGTCACCCTGTCTGCGGTGGCGCCTGCGGCGGCAGCCAGCGAAGCGCATGCCGATGCGCCGGCCCGGCCGCTGTTCGATGCGGTGGCCAGTCTGCCGCTGGTGCGGCTGCTGTCGCCCGGTGCGGTGCAGACCGAGGTGGTCGTGCTGGGTGTGATGGCGGGTGACCACGCGCCCCTGGCCCTGTTGTCGGTGGATGGACGCCCGCCGGAGGCTTACGCGCCCGGCCAGCGGCTTGGGCCCTGTACGGTGCTGGCCAGCATCAGCGCCAACGCGGTGGAACTGAACCAGGCTGGGCAATCGCGCAGCCTGCCGGTGCCCGCGCTGCCACCGGTGCCGAACGATGGCATCGTGCCGGCCGCTCCGCAGGGCGGCGCTCGGTAGAGCCGAGCCCGCGCTCGGCTGCCTCTGCATGGCCGTTGAAAGGTGTGCAGGCGCAGCCGGGCGTGGGCTCGGCTCTGCAGATGCATGGGTTCATCGCGCCGGACGCTGCGGTACCACGGACCGCCCGAAGGCATCGCCCATGCGTTGCCGCGTGCCTTCCAGGTTGTACTGCATCAGCTGGTTGCCGGGCTGCCGCATCAGGCGTTCGGCATCCGGCAGCGCCGCTGACTTCGCCGATTTCGGCGCCGGCGCCAGCCTGCGTTGCAGGCATTCCCACGCCGGGATGCGCTCGCCGTTGACCTGTACTTCGATGCACGGCGCAGCACCGTCCTGCTTCTTCGCCTCTCCGGCCCAGGCCGATGGCAACGCCAGCAACAAGGCAAGGGCGAGGGCAGGGCGAAGGCCCGTCTTCAATGGCTCACTCATCTCGAATCTCCTGCAACAACCGACGCTCTGCAATGAAGACGTGTGGCGAGGGCAGTCTACGCCGGCGAGTGCTCTGGCGCTGTCACAAGATGACAGTGCTGTCACAAAACTGGTGGCGGTTTTGACGCGACGTGCACGTCCTGTTGGTAGACCCACGCGCCGCTCCCTGGCCACTCCCTCCGATACGACGCGATGCCTTCGATGACTCCTGTTCCGTGCCGAGCCGTCCGCTTTCCGTTGCGCCTGCATCCGCTGGTGCTGGCGCTGGCCGCGATGCCGCTGCCATTGTTCGCGCAGGAGGCAGCGCCTGCGCCCAGCGTGAACATCAATGAATACATCGTGCGCGGCAACACCGTGCTCGATCCGCGTCAGATCGAACGGGCGGTAGAGCCGTTCCTCGGCCCGGGCAGGACCCTGGCCGATGTCGAGAAGGCGCGCGATGCGGTCCACGCGCTGTACCAGCAGGCGGGCTACCAGTCGGTCTACGTCGAACTCCCCGAGCAGCAGGTCAGTGGCGGCGTGGTGCTGCTGAAGGTGCAGCAGACGCCGATCGGCCAGCTGCGCGTGGTCGGCACCCGCCACGAATCGCCCGACCGCATACGCGATCGCGTACCGGCACTGGCCGAGGGCAAGGTGCCGGACTTCGACCAGGCCCAGAAGGAACTGACCGCACTGAACGAAGGCGGGCGTCGCCAGGTGATGCCGCTGGTGCGCGAAGGCCAGGTGCCGGGCACGATGGATGTGGACCTGCAGGTCGAGGAGAAGTCGCCGTGGCGTGCCAGCGCGTCACTCAACAACGACCACAGTGCCGACACCGAGAAGCTGCGCCTGAGTGCGTCGCTGGCCTACGACAACCTGTGGAAGCGCGGGCACAGCGCCAACATCGGCGTGTACCTGGCGCCGGAAGATACAAAGCAGGCCAAGGTGTTCTCGGCCTCGTACACGATGCCGTTCGAAGGCACGCCGTGGAGCCTGGAAGCCTCCGGCTACAGATCCGACAGCCGCGTGTTGAATGCAGGCGGGCAGGTCGGTACCGGCACCGGCACCAACGTGATCGGCAACGGCCATTCGATCGGCCTCAAGCTCAACTACCGCCTTGCCGGCAGCAGCCAGTGGTGGCGCCAGCTCAGTCTCGGTGTGGATTTCAAGGACACCGAGGAAGACACGCAGATGGGCAAGGACAGCCTGAAGACACCGTTGAAGTATGCGCCGATCACCCTGGCCTTCGTCGGCGTGCGCCAAGGCGAGCAGGATCAGCTGAGCATCAACACCCAGCTGGTGGCCGGTACCCGCCGCCTGTTCGGTTACGGCAGCGACGCCACCGCGTTCGGGCAGAAGCGCTACTGGGCTGATCCGAGCTTCGTGGCCGTCAAGGCCGACGTGGCCAACACCCACACCTTCAGCAATGACTGGCAGTGGTATGCGCGTGGCTCGCTGCAGGTAACCGATGCGCCACTGGTGTCGGCCGAGCAGTTCGCTGCTGGCGGCATGTACACCGTGCGTGGCTACCTGTCGGCCGAGGCGATCGGCGACTACGGCGGCCTGGCCAGCCTGGAATGGCGCACCCCGGCGTGGTCGCTGTGGAGCGGCACCGATCTGCGTGTCTACAGCTTCGCCGACGCGGCCTACCTGCGCCTGCGCCGGCCGCTGCCCGAGCAGCGTGACATGTACAACCTGGCCTCGGTCGGCCTGGGCACGCAGCTGCGCCTGGGTGAACACCTGCAACTGCGCCTGGACTACGCCTGGCCTTATGCCGATGGCCCGGTCACGCGCAAGGACGACCCGCGCCTGCATTTCAACATCAGCACCAGCTACTGACCCTTCCCTTGAACATGCGTTCTCCGGAGACCCTTCGCATGGACCGTTTGCTTTCCCGAGTATTGCTGCTGCTGGCCGCGCTGGTTGCGTTGCCGGCGGCTGCGGCCGATGCCAATTGGTGGCAGGCCGAATGGAAATACCGCAAGCCGATCACCGTCGACGCCGGCCCGCAGGGCGCGGGCCTGGCCGGTGACCCGGGCCGCACGCCACTGCTGCTGCGGCTGCATACCGGCAACTTCGGCTTCGACGGCACCCAGGATGCGGGCAACGACCTTCGCTTCGTCTCGGGTGATGGCCGTACCGTGCTGGCCCACCAGATCGAGCAGTTCGATCCCACGCTGGGCCTGGCCCTGGTCTGGGTGGACCTGCCGGCGGTCAGTGCCGCCGCGCCGCAGACCATCTGGATGTACTACGGCAATGAAAAAGCCCCGGCCAGCGGCAACGGCCAGCAGGTGTTCGATCCGGACTACACGCTGGTCTACCACTTTGCCGAGGCCAATGCGCCGGCACGCGACACCACCGCCTATGGCAACAATGCCGGTGCGGTGGTGCCGCCGTCGGAAGGCGCGGTGATCGGCCGCGGCGTGCAGCTGGGCGCCGGCCCGCTGCCGCTGCCGGCCAGCGCGTCGCTGGCGCAGGAAGCGGGCGCGCCGCTCACCGTTTCGGCCTGGATCAAGCCGGGCAGCAACAATGCGGCTCAAGCCATCTACGCCCGCCGTGATGGTGCTTCCGAACTGGTGCTGGGTATCGAGAACCGCGTGCCGTTCGTGCAGCTCAATGGCCAGCGCAGCACGCCGGCGCAACCGATTCCGGAAGGGCAGTGGGCGCATGTTGCACTGACGGCAGAGAAGGGCGCGTTGCAGCTGTACCTCAATGGGCGCGTAGCTGCCCAGCTGAGCGGGGCGCTGCCGGCGCTGGCCACCGCGCCGGTGGTCGGCGCCGATGCGCCGGGCGCGGCGCAGCCGCTGGCCAACTTCGAAGGTGCCCTGGACGAGTTGCGCATTTCGCGGGTGGCACGCCCGGCCGCGCTGCTGCTGGCCGACGCCACCGCTCAGGGCGCCGACTCGCGCCTGGTCAGCTACGGCGCCGACGAGCAGTCCGCCGGGCAGAGCCACTTCGCCTTCATCCTCAAGGCGATGCCGTTCGATGCCTGGGTGGTGGTCGCCATCCTCGGCCTGATGATGCTGCTGTCGTGGGCGATCATGATCGCCAAGAGCCGCCACTTCGGCCGTACCAGCAAGGCCAATGCGGTGTTCACCGAGAGCTTCGGCAAGCTGTCCGGCGTACCGCTGCGCACCCTGTCCGACATGGACCGCCAGGGCAAGGCGCCGACCGCCATGCACGATGGCTCGTTGTGGCGCATCTACCAGGTGGCCATCGATGAAATGCAGCAACGCCACCAGCGCGATGGCAACAGCGGCTACCTCAGTGGTGCCACCATCGCGGCGATCCGCGCCTCGATGGATGCGGTGATGGTGCGCGAGCAGGAAGCGATGGCGCGGCGCATGAACTGGCTGTCGACCACCATCGAAGGCGCGCCCTACGTGGGCCTGTTCGGCACCGTGATCGGCATCATGCTGGTGTTCGTGGTTGCGGCAATGGCCGGCGCGGTGGACATCAACTCGGTGGCACCGGGCATGGCCGCGGCGTTGCTGTGTACCGCCGCCGGCCTCGGCGTCGCGATCCCGGCGCTGTTCGGCTACAACTACCTGGGCGCGCGTGCCGAAGCGATCAGTGCGGACATGGCGGTGTTCATCGACGAATTCGCCGCGCGCCTGGCCGAAGAGCAGGACGGGCGCGGCCCGGCCGCGGTCCAGGGCTGAGGGGCGCGCCATGGGCCAGAAGGCGAAGTTCGGCATCAAGAAGCGCGAGAAGGGCATCAACGTGACGCCCTTCGTCGATGTGCTGCTGGTGGTGCTGGTGATCTTCATCCTGACCAGCAACGCTTCCATCCCCGGCATCGAGGTCAACCTGCCGAAGGCCAGCAACAGCGTTGCGCTGGAGAAGCCGAAGACCAAGGCGATCACCATCGACCCCAGCGGCCAGGTGTTCCTGGATGCCTACCCGGTGACGATGGCCGAGCTGGAAGACCGGTTGCGTACCGAGCGCGCGACCACGCCGGACTTCCCGGTGATCGTGCGCGGTGACGCGCAGGTGCAGTACGCCCGCGTGGTGGAGGTGCTGGACCTCCTGCGGCGCCTGGAGCTCGCCCAGGTCGGCCTGGTCACCGGCAAGGCGCAGGGCTGAGGCATGACGGCCCATCAACCCCCTCGGCCGGAGCCCGGCATGCGCGGTCGCCAGCTGCTGGTGACTGTCGCGCTGGTGCTGGCCGCGTTGCTGGTGCTCGGCATCGCCGTGTGGTGGATGCTGTTCAAGGACACCGCCAGCACCCGTCGGCCGGTGGTGCAGCCGCCGATGCTGGCGCTGCCGCCAGCGCCTCCGCCACCCCCGCCGCCGCCGGAAAAGCCGCCGGAGCCGGAAACGCCGCCGGAGGAGACGATGCCCGAACCGGAGCCGCTGGAGCAGCCGACGCCGGCTGAAGAGCCGGTACCGACTCCGGACAATGCCGATCCGGTGACGATGAACGCCGATGCGCAGGCCGGCGGTGACAACTTCGGCATCCAGTCCGGCAGTGGTGGCGGTTCGTCCGGCGTCGGTCGCGGCGGTGCCGGCAATGCCACCTATGGGCGCTACCTCGGCTACCTGATGCAGCAGGCGATCTCGCGCGACGACAGGGTCAAGCGCCTGGCGTTCCAGCTGCAGGTGAATGTGTGGCTGGCCAGCGATGGCCGCCTGGAAAAGGTCGAGCTGGTGCGTGGCAGTGGCAACGAGGAGGCCGACGCGGCCGTGCTCGATGCACTGCGTCGCATCGGCAAGGTCGACCAGGCACCCCCACCGTCGCTTGATTTCCCCGCCCGCGTCCTGATCCAGGGCCGCCGGCCCGGGGCCTGATTCCCGACCTCCGTGATTTCCCTTCTTTCGATGAGAACCGTGATGAACGACCACGTCCGCGCACGAACCGATTCCCGCCGCCCGCGGCCGGCCCGACGGGCGCTGCTGTGCTGCGCCGTGCTGCTCAGCCTGGCCGCCCCGGCCGGTGCGATGGCCGCCGAAACGACCATGGTCAAGCTGATCAAGGGCCTTATCGCCAGCGGCGCACTGAAACCAGAAGACGGCCAGGCATTGCTGGTGCAGGCCGAGGCCGAAGCGGCGGCCGCCCAGCGCAGCGCAGCCACCGCGACCTCGGCCGCCAGTGGCGGTGTCGCCCTGGAGGCCGGCGACGTGCGCGTGCCCTACGTGCCGCAGAGCGTGCGCGACGGCATCCGTGACGAAGTACGCCAGGACGTAATGGCGCAGGCCAGGTCCGAGGGCTGGGCGGCACCGAACGAAGTGGCTGAGTGGACCAAGCGCATCAAGGTCACCGGTGACATGCGCGTGCGCAGCGAATCGCGCTTCTTCTCCGAACGCAACAGCGATATCGTGAGCAACTGGTCGTCGATCAATTCCGGCAACGGCTTCGACACCAACACCAACACCAACCTGCAGCTGCCACCACTGCTGAACACCCGCCAGGACCGCCGCAACCTGTGGCGCATCCGCGCCCGCCTGGGCATCGAGGCGACCATCGGCCAGCACACCACGGCCGGTGTGCGCCTGGCCAGCGGCAGCAGCAATGGCCCGGTGTCGACCACCGAGCAGCTGGGTGGCGGCCTGAGCAAGAAGGATGTATGGCTGGACCAGGCATGGCTGGCCTACAGCCCGGCCGACTGGGTGACGGTGCGCGGCGGCCGCTTCGGCAATCCGTTCTGGACCAGCGACACGCTGTTCTCCAACGACCTCAACTTCGATGGCCTGGCCGCCAACCTGAAGTACGACTTCGACGGCGGCGACCTCGGCCTGTTCGGCAACCTGGCGGTGGTACCGCTGGAATACACCTCCGACAGCGCGCCCAGCCAGAGCCGGGTCAAGACCCCGAACGAGAACAAGTGGCTGTCCGGGGCGCAGGTGGGCGTGAACTGGCGCTTCAATGACGACAACGCGCTGCGCGCGGCACTGGGCTACTACGACTTCAAGAACATCAGCGGCCGCCTGTCCTCGCCGTGCGCGCTGTATGCGGGCGCGGTGGGCTGCGACACCGACTGGTCGCGTCCGGCGTTCATGCAGAAGGGCAACACCCTGATGCTGATCCGCGACATCGCGCGCAATCCGCTGGATCCGGCCAATACGCCCACCCCGCAGTATGTCGGCCTGGCCTCGGCATTCCGCCTGGCCACGCTGAACCTGCGCTGGGATACGCAGCTGGCCCAGGACGTCGGCCTGCGCCTTGAAGGCGACTACATCCGCAACCTGGCCTACGACAAGCAGGCGATGTTCAGTCGCGCCAACAACGGCATCGTCAACAACTACGGTGCCGGTGGTGCCGCCAGCATCGACACCTTCCGCAGCGGCGACACGGCATGGATGCTGCAGGCCACCTTCGGTGCCACCGAGCTGAAGGAGAAGGGCCAGTGGCAGGCGCTGCTGGGCTACAAGCACATCGAGGCCGATGCGCTGCCGGATGCCTACAACGATCCGAACTTCCACCTCGGCGGCACCAACGCCCGCGGCTACTACGTGGGCGGTGCCTACGCGCTGGATGCGCGCAGCTGGATCAGCGGCAAGTGGATGGCGGCCAAGGAAGTGTCCGGTGCGCCGCTGTCGATCGACGTGTTCCAGCTGGAGTTCAATACCGGCTTCTGAGTGACGGCGTGATGCGGATCACGTAGTGCGTGGCGGGGGCGCAGCGATGCGCCCGTCTAGGGAAAGGAGACCACGCGTTGTTCAAAAGGAGGAGTGGATGAGCCGTCGCAAGCTGTTCGAGAGTCCCGAACCGTCCAGCCAGATGCTGGGTGTTGGACCGGCCTATGTTTCCGTGGAGGGCCTGCGCCAGCACCTGGCCGAGTTCCTGCTGTACGCGGGCCGGCCGGTGGTGATCATGCGCGGGCGCAGCGAAGTGGGCTACTTCCTGCCGGCGCGCTGCTGGCGCCAGCGTGACGATGATCCGCTGGCGGCCGCGGCCGCCGACCAGCTGCTGGATGCCGCCGGGTTCCAGGCCGAAGACATCCAGCAGGTGGAGCAGGAATTCAACGCGATGCGCCAGCGCACGGTGCTGCATTCACGGCGCTGAGCCCTCTGTTACGCCGCCGCCCCACGCTCACTGGTGATGCGTGCACCTTCGCGCATCACCAGGGTCACCGGGGTCTTTTCCACCACCTCCAGCAATCGCTGCCACTGCGCATCGCTCAGCTCGGCACTGGCATGCAGCACGCGGTGCACGTGGAGGCGCCCGTCCTCATCACGTTCCGAGCGCAGCTCGGCATGGAACTCGCCCAGGTCCCAGCCCTTGCGCTGCGCGTACATGCGCAGGGTGATGGCGGTGCACGCCGCCAGCGAGGCCAGGTACAGGTCGAACGGCGCGAAGCCCTTGCCCTGGCCGCCCAACGAGGCGGGCTCGTCCGCATCCACATCGACGCTGCCATTGCTGATGTGGTGCAGGTAATTGTCGGCGGTCGAAACAATGCGTGCGTAGGCCATCACATTCTCCATCTATCCATGGCGTCGAGCCACGCTCGATTAAACACACTGTAGCGTCGAGCCATGCTCGACGGCTCCCCAAAGGCGGCGCCAGCCAGGACCGGCGCCGCCACCCGGTTACTCGGTACGATCGTACGAGAACTGGATGCCCGCCGTACCGCCGGTTTCAATGAAGAGGTTCATGAAGGCCGGCACCGTTTCCGAACGGGCCCAGTCGCGCTGCAGCTCGCAGAACAGCTGCGGCACGCTGATCAGCTGGCCGCCGGCCTGTTCGATGCGGCGCAGCGCGGCATCGTGCGCGGCCAGCGAGGTGCCGCCGACGGCGTCGACCACCACATACACCTCATAGCCTTCCTTCAACGCATCCAAGGCCGGGAAGGTCAGGCAGGCCTCGGTCCACAGCGCGGTCATGATCAGCTTGCGGCGGCCGGTGGCTTCCACCGCCCTGCGGAACTGGACGTCTTCCCAGGAATTGATGGTGGTGCGGTCGTAGGTCGGATAGTCACCCAGCACCTGGCGCAGCTGCGGAATCGGCGGCTTGTTCAGGCCGGTCTTGACGTTCACCGTCGAATGCACGATCGGCAGGCCATAAGCCACTGCGGCTTTGGCAGTGCCGACGATGTTGTTGACCAGCAACTGGCGGTCCATCGAAGCAATGGAGTTCACCTGCACCGGCTGGTAGTCGATGATGATGAACGCGGAGTTCTGCGGGGTCAGCAGATGATCGCTGGCCGGGTCGCGGATCGGTTCACTGGACATGATGGGTCTCCGGTTGAGAGGCGTGCCGACAGCGGGCCGGCACCCCGGGCGTAGGTCAGCTGCGCTGCGAATCCAGCGGCTCGTGGTTCTTCTGCACGTCCTGCGCCTTCAGGTAGCTTTCGATCAGCAGCTGGTAGTTCGGGAAGATCTTCGTGTAGACCTCGGCCCATTGCTGGGCATCGTCGCGGTTCCAGCTGCGCTGGATCTCCGAGGCCACCGCGGCGGTGTCCATCGGCACCACGCCGGCCTGCACCACCCGGGCCAGGGTGATCTCCTCGGCCATCTTCGAATAGGTGCCCGAGGCATCGATGACCGCGAACACCTGATAGCCATCGGCAACGGCGGCAATGGACGGGAAGGCCATGCACACGCTGGTGATGGTGCCGGCAATGATCAGCTGCCTGCGGCCGGTGGCCTTCACTGCGGCAACGAATTCCGGGTTGTCCCAGGCGTTGATCTCGCCCTTGCGCGCCACGTACCGGGCATGCGGGGCTGCGTCGTGGATCTCCGGGATCAGCGGGCCGTTCGGGCCCTGCGGAACAGAGGCAGTGGTGATCACCGGCATCTTTGCAAGCGTGGCCATCCTGGCCAGCGCGGTGGCGTGGGCGCGCACGCGGGTGAACGGCATGTCACCGATGGTCTGGAACAGGCCGCTCTGATGGTCGATCAGCAGCATCGCGGCGTTGTCCGGATCGATCACCGGGCGGGCACCGTTGAAGTTGGCGGGGGTACTCATGGTCAGTCTCCTGGAAAAAGCGGGCGATGGCCCGGAGGGTGCGGCGGGCCATCGCCCGCCGCTTGAAACGATCAGTGCGCGATCTGGCCGAAGCGGCCGCTGTTGAAATCGTTGACCGCCTGCGCGATCTCGGCCTGGCTGTTCATCACGAACGGGCCATAGCCCACCACCGGCTCGTCGATCGGCTCACCGCTGAGCAGCAGTACGGTGGCGTCGCTGTCGGCGTCGACGAACACGTCCTCGCCGCTGCGGTCGAAGGTGACCAGCTGCGCTTCGCCGACCGGCTGGCCGCCGTTGATCCGCACCGTGCCCTTCAGCACCACTAGCGCCAGCGTGCGGCCCTCGGCCACCGGCAGGTCGGTGTGGTGGCCCTGCTGCAGGCGGATGTCCCAGACATCCATCGGCGTGTGGGTGCGCGCCGGGCCGGCATGACCGTGGAAGCGGCCGGCGATGACCCGCACGCGGCCGGCGCCATCGGGCAGATCCACCGAGGGAATCTCTGCGTCGAGCAGGGTCTGGTAGCCCGGTGCGCCCATCTTGTCGCGCGCCGGCAGGTTCACCCACAGCTGGACCATGTCCAGCGTGCCGCCGCGCCTGCTGAATTCCGGCGTGTGGAATTCCTCGTGGAGGATGCCGGAGGCAGCCGTCATCCACTGCACGTCACCCGGGCCGATGGTGCCGCCGGCCCCGGTCGAATCGCGGTGTGCGACCTCACCCTCGTAGACGATGGTGACGGTCTCGAATCCGCGATGCGGATGCTGGCCGACGCCACGCGGCGTATTGCTGGGGGCGAAGGTGTACGGGCCGGCGTAATCCAGCAGCAGGAACGGGCTGAGGTGCTGGCCGTGGGTGTTGTAGGAAAACATCGAGCGGGCGGGGAATCCGTCGCCCACCCAGTGCGGGCGGGGGGCGCTGTAGGTACCGGTGACACGCTTCATGGCGATCTCCTGGCCGGGGCTGCCGGCCGCTGTTCTTCGTTGCGAAGACGATATCGCCGTGACAATAAGGCCGGTAGACGCCAGTATTTGCCGTCATAGTCCTATCTGGTGAACAATGTCTGCAGGCCGTGGCCGCAGGAGATCGCCCCGTGTTCATCGCAGATATCCGCCGTTGTGACCTCAACGACCTGTTCTACTTCGCCATGGTGGTCGAGCATGGCGGCTTCTCGCAGGCCGGCCGGGCGCTGGCGATGCCGAAGTCGAAACTGAGCCGGCGCATCGCGCTGCTGGAGGAACGGTTGGGCGTGCGCCTGATCCAGCGTTCGACCCGGCGTTTCTCGGTCACCGAGGTCGGCCAGGACTACTACCGCCACTGCAAGGCCATGCTGGTCGAAGCCGAAGCGGCCGAGGAAGCCATTGCGATGTCACGTGCCGAGCCGCGCGGCACAATCCGCCTGGCGTGCCCGATCGCGATCCTGCACGCGCGCATTGGCACGATGCTGGCCGATTTCCTGGCCCTGCACCCGCAGGTGACGGTGCAGCTGGACGCCACCAACCGGCGCGTCGATGTGGTGGGCGAGGGTGTGGACGTGGCGATCCGCGTGCGGCCGCCGCCGCTGGAGGACAGTGACCTGGTGGTACGCGTGCTGGCGCGCCGGGTCTGGTGCACCAGTGCCAGCCCGGCGCTGCTGCAGCGGCTGGGCACGCCGCAGGTGCCGGCCGACCTGGCGATGATGCCGACCGTGGATCTGGCATCGCCCAGCCAGCAGCATGCCTGGGAATACACCGGGCCGGGCGATGTGCTGGCCAGCGTGCACCATCGCCCGCGGCTGGTCAGCGATGACATGATCGCGTTGCGCACCGCCGCGGTGGCCGGGGTGGGCCTGCTGATGCTGCCGCGGATGATGATCAGCGACGAGCTGGCCAGTGGCGCGCTGGTGCCGGTACTGCCGGAGTGGGTGCCCAAGCACGGCATCGTGCACGCGGTGTTCCCGTCGCGACGCGGCCTGTTGCCTGCGGTGCGTGCGCTGATCGACTACCTCGCCGAACGCTTCGAGGCGCTGGAAGAACCGTAGATCCTCCATCCACGCCATGCGTCGATGATGCTTTCGTGGCGCGGCTTGCCGCCTGCGGCCCCGCAGCCCACAATCCACGTCCGGACCGTCGCCATCACGCCCATCATTCCCCGGTCCGGCCTTGGCACCTATGTCTCCCAATGCCCTGGCGCTGGTCGAGCTGCTGATCCGCGAGCGCCGTGCGTTGTCCCGCTTCGTCGCGCGCTACCTCGACCCGGCCAGCACCGAGGACACCCTGCAGAACCTCTACCTGAAGGCCAGCAGCGTGCCCGGCGATCCACCGATCCTGGAGCCGCGCGGTTATCTGTACCGGATGGCCTACCACCACGCGCTCAACCGCAGCCAGGCCGACGCCCGCGAGCGGCGCGCGATGGCCGAGTACGCCACCGGCATGGCCGAGGCAGGCCACGACGGCGAGGCGCAGGCGCTGGACCAGGCGCAGCTGCGCGAGATCACCCAGACCATCCTGGCCCTGCCGGCCCAGGTACGCGAGTGCTTCGTGCTCAACCGCTACCTGGGCCTGAGCGAACGCGAGATTGCCGCGCGCCTGGGGATCTCCAAGAGCCTGGTCGGCAAGCATGTGCTGCGCGCAGCGCTGCTGATCCAGCAACAGCAGCGGGGAATGGGCCGATGAGCGGCGATTGCCGTGGGCAGATCGTGCCCGCCGTTGTCACAACAGGAAAGCGCACCCATTCGCGGTGCGGCAGGCCACAACCATGACCACGTCCGAACCCTCGCCGCGTCAGGCCAGGCAGGCGTTGCGCTGGGTGATACGGTGCAGTGCAGGCCCGTTGCCGGAACGCCAGCAACGCACCCTGCAGCGCTGGCTGCAGTCCGATCCGCGCCATGCGCTGGCCTGGCGCCAGCAGCAGGCCTTCTGGCAGCGGTTGGACGCTGCTGGGCCCGAGGTGCTGGCCGCGCTGCCCGAGCTGACCGCCGACCGCCAGGGGCTGCGTCCGATCGCACCGCGCCGTCGCCTGCCGTGGCTGCTGGCATCGGCTGCGGCCGTGGTGCTGATGGTCGCGGCCGCTCCGCATGCGTTGCTGCTGGCGCGCAGTGATGTGCGCAGCAGCGATGCGCCACGAGTGGTGCAGCTGGCCGATGGCAGCACGGCGGTACTCGATGCCGGCACCGCGCTGGCACTTTCGTTCGATGACCGGCAGCGCCACCTGCGCCTGCTGCGCGGCCAGGCCTGGTTCCAGGTAGCGCACGAGGCTCGCCCGTTCCAGGTCGAGGCAGCGGGCGGCCTGGTCCGTGACATCGGCACTGCGTTCAGCGTGTCGATGCTGGATACCACGGTCACCACCCAGGTCAGCGCGGGTGTGGTCGATGTGCGCCCGGGTGATGGCAGCGTGCAGCGCCTGCATGCCGGACAGGCACGCGTGTTCCGTGACGGGCACTGGCTGCAGCCGGTGCAGCTGGAAGATCCGGAGAGCATGGCGCCGTGGCGGCGTGGCGAGGTAGTGATCGATGATCGGCCGGCCGCGCAGGCCATCGCCGACCTGGCGCGCTACCGTCGTGGCCCGGTCTGGGTACTGGGCGGGCAGGGCGCACGCGTACGGGTCAGTGGCCTGTTCCACCTGCAGCAACCGGACACGGCCATCGTCGCCGTGGCCGCGCAGGCGGGACTGCGCGTGCAGCGCTTGCCCGTTGGTGCGTTGCTGCTGTGGTGAAGCACCCTCGGAACATGGACGAACCGGTCGCATGAAAAAAACATGAAAAAACCGTGGGCAGTCGTCGCAGCCCGCTGTCTATAGAGGTATAGCCAGAGCGAAACAGCGTTTCTTCTCAAGCCAGACACACCACCGGGCACCGGACGTGTCCGTGGTCCCGCCCCGCTTGAGGAGTTCCTGTCCATGCCGTCCACGGCATCCGCCTGTCATCGTCGCGCCACCGCTCTGGCCCTGGCTGTTTCCACCGCATTGCTGCAGTTGGCCTGGGTGCCGGCCGGGCAGGCGCAACCGGCGGTCGTCGCGCCGCTGCGCCAGTACGCCATTCCGGAACAGCCCTTGGCCGACGCCGTGCGTGCCTTTGGCCGCCAGGCCGATGTGCAGGTGGTGTTCCGCAGTGACCTGGTGGAAGGCCGTCGCTCCAGCGCGGTGAGCGGCGAGTACAGCCAGATGCAGGCCCTGCAGCTGCTGCTGTGTGGCAGCGGCGTGCGCGCGCAGCGTGGCATGGACGGCACCTGGAGCCTGCGTACCGCAGCGGAGGCGGGTGAAGGGGAAGGGGTGCGGGTGACCGAGACACTGGACGTGGCCGGTCGCCTGCAGTCGGAAGGGGGCGAGGCCCGCGATCGGCGCGGCTACGATGATGTGTTCGCGCTGGACATGGCCACGGCGTATTCGGGGCGCGACCGGGTGGAGCGCTACCGCGGCTCCAATCCGGCCGACGTGGTCAAGGATCTGGTCGGTGTGTTCAGCGGCGATGCGCGCAACAGTGGCGCGCTGGACATCAACATCCGCGGCATCCAGGGGCCGGGGCGGGTGCCGGTCAGCATCGACGGCGGCGAGCAGGCACTTACGGTCTGGCGCGGCTACAACGGCGTCAGCAACCGCAACTACATCGATCCCAACCTGATAGGTGGCATCCAGGTCATCAAGGGGCCGGGGCTGGTGCGCGATGTGCACAGCGGGATCGGTGGCGCGCTGGTGATCAAGACCATCGACGTCGATGACATCGTGGAAGCGGGTGAGCGCTTCGGCGGGGAGCTGAAGATCGAAGGCAGCAGCAATGCGGTGGCGCCACGCCTGCCGCGGCTGCATACCGGCGAGGACTACCGCACGGTGCCCGGGTTCCCGCAGGGCTCGCCCTCGGCACCGTATGCCGACAGCACGCTGCTGGTGCCGGTGAAGTCGCGCGGTTCGGAAGCCAATGTGTTCGCCGGCGAGGACCAGGCCTGGCGGCTGGCGCTGGGCCTGCGCGGCGAACACGTGGACCTGATGGCCGCGTATGCCTGGCGCAAGCGCGGCAACTACTTCTCCGGCACCCAGGGCACGGCGTACTACGAGCAGGACCCGCGCGAGCAGTTCGAGTACAAGGGCCTGGACTACATCACCACGCTGGCGCGCTACTTCAAGCCCGGCGACGAGGTGCCCAACACCTCCAGCGAGCAGGAATCGTGGCTGCTGAAGGCGACCTGGCAGATCAACGATGACCAGCAGCTGCGCGCCACCTGGCGGCGTACGCTCTCCCACTACGGCGAGATCATGCCCTCGCGCATCCTGTCCGCGCCCGACTACGGTCGCATCCAGTGGCCGCTCAGCCGCGTCGATGCCGATGCCTGGAACCTGGAATACCACTGGCAGCCTGCCGGCAGCCGCTGGCTGGACCTGCGTGCCAACCTGTGGCGCACCGAAACCACCAGCGATACCTACACCGCTGGCGGCTTCCCCAATTTTGCCAGCAACCCCGACTGGAACCCCGGCAGCAGCCCGATCCTGCGCAATACCGCGCTGGCCAATGCCCGCAACGACCGCACCGGCCTGACCCTGAGCAACCGCTTCGCGCTGCATTCCACCCTGGACCTGACGGTGGGCGGCAACTGGCAGTTCGAGAAACTGCGCTCGGCGGACCCGTACTTTGGCGTCAGCGATGGCTGGCGCATGTACCCGCGCGCCGGGCGCCGCCAGGAAGGCGAGGGCTACCTGGTGCTGGACTGGCGGCCGGTGGATTTCCTCTCCCTGAGCGCCGGGGTGCGCTACGCGCGCTATTGGGCCATCGATGATTTCCTGCAGGAACACCCGGAGCTGATGACCACCTCTGTATTCCCCAAGGAGGCCCGCTACCGGGTCAACGAACTGCCCGAACGCCCGGCCAGCCTGCAGGGCGAGATCGACGCCATCGAGTCGCAGCGCGCGTTCTGGGACAGCATCGGCATGGGCTTCATCGTCGATGATCTGCTCAAGGGCCTGCTCAGCAGGTACGAGACGCCGGTGGCGGTGGAGCACAGCATTCCGTGGCTGCCGGATGCGGACGGCAACTACAGCCGTGCCAGCAACCCGTGCCTGAATGGTCAGGTGGCGGCCATTCCCGGGCTGTTGCCGGTGCAGGGCGCGCAGATCCTGTGCAGCATCCAGAGCGGGCGGTCGCAGACGGTGGCCGGCCGCAACGAGCGCAGGCGCGACCATGCCTGGCTGCCGACCTTCTCGGCCACCGCGCATTTCTCGCCCAATGCGCGCGCCTATGTGCGTTACAGCGAGGCGGTGCGTTTCCCCAGCATGTTCGAGAGCACCATCGCGTTCTCCAGCAGCCTGAACCCGCTGTACCCGCTCAAGCCCGAGCACGCCTATAACTACGAAGTGGGCTATGTGCACAACCTGTCCGCACTGTTCGGCAACACCGCCGATGCCGACGTGAAGCTGGCCTACTACGTGCACAAGACCCGCAACGTAATCGAGCGCGACGGCAATTTCCTGTTCGACAACCTGGACAAGCAGCGCATCCGCGGCCTGGAGTTGCAGGCGCGGTTCGACAACCGGCGCTTCTTCACCGACCTGGGCATCACCCGTACGCTGGAAAACAAGGTCTGCGACGAAAGCATGGCGGTGCAGCTCGATGCGCTGGCCGGCAAGGTGCCCAACTGCGTGCAGGACGGCTTCGTCAGTGGCTACCTGCTGACCCAGGCCATTCCCCGGTTGTCGGTGAACGTGTCGCTGGGCACCCGGCTGTTCGATGAGCGCCTGGAGCTGGGCAGCCGCATCGTGCATTACCAGCGCCACCAGAACCCGGACCTGCAGGCCTACCGTGACCGACTGTACGCCGGCAGCGGTGGCCTGATCTGGCAGAACGTGCCGTTCACCTGGGGAAACATCACCACCGTCGATGCCTACGCGCGCTGGCGCTTCAATGACCACGCCAGCGTCGAGCTGGTCGGCACCAACCTCGGCAACCGCTACTACGTCGACCCGGCCACGCGCTCCACGCTGCCGGCGCCGGGGCGCACGCTGAAGCTCGGTGTCACTGCACGCTTCTGATGACCTGCCTCGTTGTTGTACCCGTTGTTCCCTCAACCCAAGGAGTAGTTCCATGAAGATGATCTCCCGTTCCGTACTGGCCATGGCCGCCACCTTCGCCCTGGCCGGTGCCGCCCAGGCCGCCGACATCGTCGGTGCGGCCAGCCCGGCCACCGATTCGCAGCTGTACGTCAAGGTCGGTGCCTCCGAAGTCAACGGCGGCCCGCACAGCGCAGGCAAGGCCGGCATCGGCGTCGGCACCGTCTCCAATGGCAAGCCGGTCGACTTCCAGGGGCTGGCGGCCTACTCGGCCCCGACCACCGTCAACGGCGTTACCGTGCGTACCCTGGCCATGCCGATCACCGGTACGCCGGGCAGCCATTCCGGCATGGGCCACTTCAACTTCGTCAAGGTGGGCAGTGGCGATGTGTGGTTCGGTGAATGGTCCAAGGACGGCGCCGCAGGTGGCTTCAACAACCGCCAGGTGTACTTCGCTGGTGACCGCGCCGGCACCACCCTGCCCAGCGGTACCGCCACCTACGCGGTGGCCGGCCTGAACCGGTTCAATGGCAGCAACCTGCTCAGCGGTACCTTCGCGGCGAACTTCGGCACTGGCAAGCTGACCGGCGGCCTGACCGGTGGTGGCCAGACCCTGGCGATCAGCGCCAACATCAACAGCGCCGATGCATCCTTCGCCGGCACCGCCGTGGCCAACGGCTCGGTCACCGGCAACAGCCAGGGCCAGTTCTTCGGCGCCAATGCGGCCACGCTCGCCGGTATCGCCACGTTCGCCGGCAACAGCCAGTACGACACCGCCTTCGGCGGCAGCAAGAACTGATCGCCACGCCCCTGACGGGGCAGGGCAGGGACAAGCCGCGATCCGCCAGTCCCTGCTTCGGCCGCTGCATGCACCACCACGGATCGACCATGCGCCATTCCACCTTCCTTGTCGTACTGCTGTTGGCTGCCGCTGATGTGCGCGCCCAGCAGGACGATCTGCGCCGCGTGCTTGAACAGGGCAGCGAACTGCGCCACCAGCAGCAGGACCGGCAGCGCCTGCAACAGGCCGAGTCGGAGCGGCCGACCATCACCATCGACGGCAGGACGCTGCGCGTGGAGCGCACCGTTGACGATCTCGGCCAGGCCCTCTACCTGTCACTGCAGCATCAGCAATGGCGGGCCGCCGCGGCGTTCCTCGAGGAGTACATCGAACTGCCGGGGCATGACCCGCTGCTGCGCCATTACGCGCAGGGGGCGTTGGCCCGCGTGGCCGGCGACCATCGTCGCGCGGCGAAGGAGTACGAAGCGCTGCTGGCGGCGCAGCCGGAGTTCCTGCCGGCCCGTCTCGAGCTGGCACGTGTCTATGCGGAAGACCAGCGTGATCGCGATGCGGTCGCGCTGTTCACGGCCATCGCTGCAGGCATCAATGCTGATGATCCGGCCACGGCCGGCGTCCGCGCGCGCGTGGACGGGTACCTGGGTGCCCTGCAGGCGCGCCAGCGCTGGAAAGGCGCGCTGTCCGCCGGCCCCGCATGGAGTGACAACATCAACCGCAGCTCGGCCAGCCGCACCTGCCTGTTCGGCGTAGGCGACGCCTGCATCATCGAACGGAAACTGCCCGACGCCCAGCACGCAGGGGGCCTCGACTACGACGCCAGCCTGGAACGGCGCTGGGTCCTCGACGGGCATCATGGGCTGTACGTGCGCGGTCTCGCCTTCGGTCAGGCATGGCGCGGGCACCGTGCCTACAACGAGCTCAATGCCAATGTGCAGGCAGGTTACAGCTGGCGCAGTGCGCGGCAGACCGTGCTGCTTGCCCCCAGCTATGACGTCCAGGGCCTGGGCAACCGTGCGCTGCAGGGCGGCAGTGGCGTGCACGGCGAATGGCAGTACGCCCTGGATGCACGCAGCCTGCTCAAGCTGGAGGCCGACTGGAAGCGCCAGCGGTATCGCCAGCAGGGCCTGGCCAGCAATTATGACGGCGAGCTGGTATCGGTGTATGCCACCTGGTTCCGCGCGCTCAGTCCGCGCTGGACGGTCTTCGCCGGGCTGAATGTCACCGGCAGCAGCGCTGCCGACCCGGCCAACGGCTACCGCCAGCGCGGCTTGCGGCTGGGCGCGGCGCGGCAGTGGAGCGGCACCACGGCCACGGTGTTCGTGTCGCTGCGCCGCCGCGACTACGACGCCTGGAGTCCCTTGCTGGAGGCGCGCAGGCAGGACGACGAACAGAACCTGATCGCCATCGTGCGCAGCGAGCGGCTGGCGGTGGCCGGGCTGGTGCCCAGCCTGGGCCTGCGCTACGCCCGCATCGACAGCAACGTCGGCTGGCTGTACAGCCACGACCGCAGCCTGCTCAGCCTGAAATGGGAGCGTGCGTTCTGAACGGGCCGCTGCAATGCCTGGGTGAACGGGCCGTGGCGGCGATCTTCATCGATCATCACGCGCCCTTGTAGCCCGTTTCGCGCATCCTGCAGGCGTTGCGGCAGAGGTGCGCCGCGTGTATCGAGGAGCGCGGGTCGTGCTGGAAGCGGGCAACAAGCCAGAGGGCCTGAAAGGGCTGCGGGTGCTGGTGGCGGAAGATGAATTCGCCATCGCGATGTTCCTGGTGGACTATCTGGAACTGAAGGGCGCGCAGGTGGTGGGACCGGCCGGTGACCTGCAGGCGCTGGGGCGTCTGGTCGATGAGAACCCCATCGATGTCGCCCTGCTGGACATCAACCTGGGGGGTGAACTGGTCTACCCCTTGGCCGACCGCTTGGCGGACGCCGGCACGCCGTTCATGTTGACCTCCGGCTACGATGACAATCTGCCCAGCCGCTTCGCTGGCGCGCCCCGCTGTACCAAGCCCTATCACATCGAGGCACTGGTGCAGCAGCTGGCACGGCTGGTGGCAGGTCCGCAGGCTGCTGCGGGCATCGCCTGATTGCGCGGCATGTCACACCGCATTCAGGGTCTCCCGGCCGTTGAGCGCCCGGCGGGCATGCCGCCGCCGCTGCAGGCGCATGCACGCCATGACGGCATGGCCGCCCGTATTGCCCGCCACGACTGGTCAGGCACGCCACTGGGTGCGATCGAGCGATGGCCGCCGCACCTGCGCGCCACTGTCGACCTGATGCTGGCCCACGGCTTCCCGATGATCGTGCTGTGGGGCGAGCAGCTGGTGCAGCTCTACAACGATGGCTATGCCGAGATCCTCGCCGACAAGCATCCGGGCGGGCTTGGCCAGCCCACCCGCGAGTGCTGGCCTGAGGTCTGGCACATCAACGGCCCGATCTACCAGCGGGTGTGGCAGGGCGAGACCATCACCTATGAGGACAAGCTCTATCCGCTGGCGCGGCGGGGGCGGCTGGAGGATGTCTGGTTCACCATCACCTACAGCCCCATCCGCGGTGAGGAAGGGCGCATCAACGGCGTGCTTGTCACCATGTTCGAAACGACCGCCGCGCATGTCGCGCAGGCGGCCCGCGAGCGCGAGGAGCAGAAGCGCCGTGAGAGCGACCGGCGCCTGGCGCTGGCATTCAAGGTGCTGCCGGTGGGCGTCTGCATTGTCGATGCCGAAGGCCGACTGCAACTGTCCAATGACCGGATGCGGACCTATCTGCCCACCGGCAAGGTGCCGTCCACCGATCGTCCCAACCACTACCGCTGGCAGGGATGGCACCCCGACGGCTCGCGCATCGAGCCCCATGATTTCGCCATCGCCCGCGCCCTGCGGGGGGAGACGGTGGTCCCTGGCCTGGAGTTCCAGTTCATCCATGACGACGGGCGCGCCCGCTGGACACGCGTCGCCGCTGCGCCGCTGCGCGATGCAGACGGCGAGGTGACCGGGGTGTTCGCCATTGCGGTGGATATCGACGACCTCAAGCGCGCCACCGAGCGCCAGGCGGTGCTGCTGGCCGAACTGCAGCACCGGGTCCGCAACATCATGTCCACCATCCATGCCCTTGCCTGGCGGACGCGCAGTACCGTGGCCAGCGTGGACGAGTACGCCGAGCGGCTGTGCGGGCGGTTGATGTCGCTGGCGCGCACGCAGAGCCTGCTGACCCGCGGCGGCAATGCCGGGGTCTGCCTGCGCGGGATGATCGAAGAGGAAGTGTCGGCGCAGATGCCGGGCACGGGCCTGTGCGAGCTGCACGGTGAGGACGTGCTGCTGCCACCGAAAGCGGCCGAGGTGCTGTCGTTGGCCATCCATGAGCTGGCGAGCAACGCGCTGCGCTATGGCGCGGCCGCGCGCGCGGCGGGGCGGATCGAGGTGTCCTGGCATCTGCAGGTGCAGGACGCCGAACCGTGGCTGGGCCTGCACTGGTGCGAGCGCCATGCCGACGTGGAGGGCTGGGAAATGCCACGCCAGCGCGGCCTGGGCCGGGCGCTGATCGAGCAGCGCGTGCCCTACGAGCTGGCTGGCAGCGGCGAGCTGCACTTTGGCCCACAGGGGCTGGATGCGTGGATCCGCTTCCCGCTGCGCGAACGCGACAGCCTGCTGCAGACCGACGCTCCGGACACCGCGCCCCTGCGGTAAAAGGGGATTTATCCCCAATTTGGCCAAATTGGGTATAGTGTCGCTCATCCACCCCGCCTGGAGCCGTGCCATGACCCTGCCGCTGGATCTGCCTGGCCTCGAGAAGGCCCCGGCCTCGTCGGTGAAGACCCGGGGCTGGCCGAGCCTGATGCGCACCGTGCGCGAAAAGCAGGCGCTGGTCATCACCAACCACAACCACCCGGAAGCGGTGATCGTGGACATCCGCACCTACCAGGAACTGCTGGCCAAGGCCGCCGGCGGTGATGCCGGTGAGCGCAGCGAGGAGCTGCAGCGCCTGCGCAGCGAGTTCGACCAGACCCTGGCCGGGCTGCAGCGCGGGGAAGGGCTGGGCAAGGTGCTGGGCCAGCCGATCCGGCGCGGCCGCAAGGTCACCCTTGGCCGTCCGCTCTGATCGATGGGACGCATCCTGGCGTTGGCCGGTGTCAATGGCGCCGGCAAGAGTTCGCTGCTGGGCACCTGGCTGGACGCCGAAGGGCTGAGCTGGTTCAACCCGGACTCGTTCACCCGCCGCCTGGTCGACGCCGGCTGGCCGCTGCCGGACGCCAATGCCGAGGCCTGGCAGGAAGGCACCCGCCGCCTGCGCCAGGCCATGGCCGATGGCACCGACTTCGCCTTCGAGACCACGCTCGGTGGCAACACCATTCCGCGTCTGCTGCGTGAGGCCTGCGAGCGGCACCAGGTGGCGATCTGGTTCTGTGGGCTGGCCGATGTCGGGCTGCACGTCGCCCGTGTGGCCGCGCGGGTGGCCGCCGGTGGCCACGATATTCCGGTGGAGAAGATCCACGCGCGTTTCGATTCGGCGCGCGCAAATCTGCTGGAGCTGCTGCCGCACCTGGCCGAGCTGCATGTCTACGACAACAGCGCGCCGGCCGATGCCGACGGCTGCGTGGTGCCGCTGCCGGTATTGGCCATGGCTGCAGGCCAGCTGCATTACCCGGTCGCAGTGGCCGACCTGTTGCACACGCCGGGCTGGGCCAAGCCCATCGTGATGCGCGCGATGGAATTGGACACCCCGGGTGATTGATGCCGCACGGGGTGCGGAGTCGAACCCATGCTCGGCTGATCCCCTGGAAGTCAGCCGAGCACGGGCTCGGCTCTACAACGCCGGCTTCGCCTGCTCGGGCTCGGCAACGTCCGGCAGCGGCGGCAAGGTCGGGTCCACCGTCACCGGCACATCGCTCTTCAACAGCGCGGCTGCTTCCTTGTCGCTGCCAACCGCTGGCGGTGAACCGCGCAGCGGCAGGCCGGCGGTTTCCTTCACGAACAGCATGGTTACCAGGCCGATCACCGCCGCGCCCATCAGGTAATAGGCCGGCACCAGCGGGTCGCCGGTACGCTCCACCAGCCACGCGGTCACCAGCGGCGTGGTGCCACCGAACAGCGACACCGAAACATTGAACGCGATCGACAGCGCGCTGTAGCGCACCGGGGTGTAGAACAACGCCGGCAGCGTGGACGGCATCGAGCTGGTGAAGCACACCAGCGCCAGCCCCAGCAGCATCAGGCCGAGGAAGATCAGCCCGTCGTTGCCGCTACCGACCAGCAGCAGGCACGGAATGGCCAGCACCAGCAGCGCGATGCACGCACCGATGATCATCGGGCGCCGGCCCAGCCTGTCACTGAACAACCCGCCGACGATGTTCAGCGGCATCATCACCAGCATCACGATGATGATCAGCAGCAGGCCCTTGCTCTCGGCATAGCCCATCGTGACGCTGAGGTAGCTGGGCATGTAGGTCAGCAGCATGTAATCGGTCACGTTGAACACCAGCACCAGGCCCATGCACACCAGCAGCTGGCGGCCATGCACCTGGAACAGCGCGCCCAGCCCCGGCCGCTCGTGCTCGCGCTTCTCGGCTTCCTCGGCGAAGGCGCGGAACGCCGGGGTTTCCTCCAGCTTCATGCGCATGTACAGGCCGAGCAGGCCCAGCGGGCCGGCCACCAGGAACGGAATGCGCCAGCCCCAGTCCAGCATCTGCTCGCTGCTCAGCAGCATGTGCAGCGCGGTGACGGTGCCGGCGCCGGCGATGTAGCCGCCCAGCGTGCCGAACTCCAGCCAGCTGCCCATCAGGCCGCGGTTGCGGTCGGTGGAATACTCGGCGATGAAGGTGGCCGCGCCCCCGTATTCGCCGCCGGTGGAGAAGCCCTGCACCACGCGCGCCAGCAGCAACAGCACCGGTGCCCAGATGCCGATGCGCTCGTAGGCGGGAATCAGGCCGATGGCAAACGTGCCCAGCGCCATCAGGATCATGGTGAACGCCAGCACTTTCTGGCGGCCGTAGCGATCACCCAGGGGGCCGAATACCAGGCCGCCCAGTGGCCGCACCAGGAACGCCACGGTGAAGGTGGCGAACGCAGCGATCACCTGGGCGGTGGGGTTGCTGGAGGGGAAGAACACCTGGCCGATGGTGACGGCCAGATAGCCGTAGACACCGAAGTCGAACCACTCCATGGCATTGCCGAGTGCGGCCGCGCCGACGGCGCGCTTGAGCATGGGCTTGTCGACGACGGTGATCTCATCGACCTTCAGGTGGCGGCGGCGTTTGAACCAGCCGAAATGGGCATGTGCATCGGGGGTGTCCTGCATGGGGGCTCCCTTGTAGGCAGAAGAGGGGAAATGAGCGGTGAGGTAGGTCCCGGAAATCGGAAACGGCGATGCAGGCGCAGGTGGCGCAGGGGCATCGGTGAGTGGCGTGGGGGCCGGGGAACGTGTGCAGGCACGACGCCACGCGCACGGCAAAGCACCGCCGCAATGGCGGAAACGCAGCAACGGAATCACAGCGGTCGCGCAATCAGCGGCCGGCGGTCACAGCAGCGTGGGGAGTGCAGGCCGAGGGCCTGCGGGCGTCATCCGCCAGGATCCAGCGCGAGGCGGTGGAACGGCAGGGCGGGAGCCATCGTGGCAAGCGAAGCGCCGGTCGGCAGTGCTTCCCACGTAACAGGTGCGCCCGTCACGTAGTGGGTCGTGTCGATCATTCGTTCATCATAGCGGCATCGGCGTGAGCATGCAGCGAAGCGGACTGATCTGCACGCTGTGTTCCATCGCGCCTGTTCATCCGCGCGGCATGCAATGACAAGTGTTGAACGAACTCTGGCCGCAGCGCTCACGCGACGCTGTCTACGGTAGCGCTGGACGCAATCGAGAAGGAGCATCGCATGACCCGTCGCATTCCCGAAGGCACGTTGATCATCGTCGCCGATGGCGGTTCGGCCCGCGTGTTCACCAACGTCGGCAGCGAACATCAGCTGGCGTTGAAGCAGGAAGGTGAGCTGCGCCTGCAGGACATCAGCGAGCAGGGCGTCTCTGGTCAGGGCCCGGCCGGCGCGGTGCCGAAGGACATGTCCATTGCGCAGCTCAACGAGGCGACGTTCGCCAAGCAGGTGGCGGAGCAGTTGAACGAAGATGCGCTCAACAACCGCTATGCACACCTGGTGCTGGTGGCAGACCCGACCACGCTGGGCCGTATCCGCCCGCTGCTGCACAAGGAGGTCCAGGCGCGTCTGCTGGGCGATATCGCCAAGGACCTGACCAACGCCCCGCTGGCGGATATCCAGAAAGCGCTGGCGGCGTAACCGGCATGCCGTTCATGCGTGACTACCCGGCGGCGGAGCCAGCAGGCGCGGACGTGGAAGCTCAGGCGGGCTGGCAGCTGCTGGAGTTCGGTGCACCCTGGTGTGGCCATTGCCAGGCCGCGCAGCCCGCACTCCAGGCGTTTGTGGACGCCCACGATCTTGTGCATTGGAAGATCGAGGATGGCAAGGGAAAGCCGCTGGGGCGTGCGTTCGAGGTAAAACTGTGGCCCACCGTGGTGCTGCTGCATGACGGCCAGGAAGTGGCGCGCGTGGTGAGGCCGGTCGACAGCGCCGACCTCGCCACCTTGCAGGGCGCATTGCCAGATTGAGGGCAGCAATCACTGCGTGCGGTGCGCACGGCGCCGAGCGGGCTCGGCTGCAGGGCGGGCTAGTGATAGGTCACCTTTTCCGCCTCCGCACGCAGCTTCTGCAACAACGACCGGCCATGCTGGCTCAGCATGACCATCGCATTGGCGATCTCTCTGGCGTTGTAGCCCATCGGTGCGGGCGGCTTCGGCTCGGGGCCGTACTGTTCACCGATGAGGATGGCCATGCCTTCTGCACTGTTGAGGGCGTGTTCGATGCGCTGGAAGAGCGACTCCATGGCCGGGCTGAGCGGACGCGTGTGTTTCATGCGGGAACTCCTTGGGTGCGAGGGCCACCGCAAGGGTGGCGGGCGATGCGTGCTTGGAACCCGGAGAGACTGAAGAAGAACTCCGATGGCCAGACGGCCACACGCAGCGCCCGCCATAGTCATGACAGGCAGATCTTCAGTTTCATCCGGGGGTTCCAATCCCGGCAGCGGGATGTCCGCTGCGGCGCAATCCTGGGCAGATCGAGGCGCTGCGCACCAATTGATGGTTTGTCTCGCTTTGTCCCGTTCGGAAGGCGCGGTCTTTCAGAAGTGCATGTCTGGACATCCATTGCCGTATCGGCACCGATCGGGACGCGGGAGACCGGAAGGCTATGAGGTGATTCGTCGCGCGGCCATGCAATTACGTGCAAAGCATCGTGCCGGTTCCGGCGGCCGCACTGCAGCATGCGACAGGGCAGGGCCGGTGCTAGGATCCGACTACCACCTGAATCGATCCAAATGCCGATGCCCACGCTGGACCGTCGTCTCCTGATCGCTTTCGTCGCTACCGCCATGCTTGCCTCCGGGGCGGTGCTGGCGGCTCCGTCGAAATCCGCCGCCGAACGCGCCTATGGCTCGGTCGACCCGTTCATCGGTACCGGCGGGGAAGGCCATACCTACCCGGGGGCGACGGTGCCGTTCGGTATGGTCCAGCTCAGCCCGGACACGCGCATCCAGCCGCGCGAAAAGGCCTATGGCTGGGCAGCGGGCTACCGTTACGACGACAGCAGCATCGTCGGTTTCTCGCACACGCATTTTTCCGGCACCGGTCATTCGGACCTGGGCGACATCCTGCTGATGCCGTTCACCGGCAACCCCGGGCTGGAGCGCGGCGATCCGGAGAAGCCGCGCAGCGGTTACGCCTCACGGTTCCGCCACGCTGACGAGAAGGCCGAGCCGGGCTACTACGCGGTCACCCTGGACGACTACAAGGTGCGTGCCGAGCTGACCACCAGTGCGCGCGTGGGCGTGCATCGCTACGCCTTCCCCAGAGGCACCGACGCCAAGGTGCTGCTGGACATGCGTACCAGCATGTACGACTACCCTGGCAAGGTGCTGTGGTCGCGGGTGCGGGTGCGCGCCGATGGCACGGTGACCGGCTTCCGCGAGACGCGCGGCTGGGCGCCGGGTCGCCAGCTGTATTTCGCGATGCGTTTCTCGCGGCCGCTGGCCGGCCATGAGCTGCACAACACCGAGCAGGACATCGTCTACAAGGGCTTCCCGCCGCCGGGCGAGAAGGATCCGGCCCAGCGCGCCCAGATCGAAGGCCGGCAGCTGGTCGGCACCTTCAACTTCGGCAAGCTGGACGCACCGCTGGTGGTGAAGGTAGCCATCTCGCCGGTCAGTGAGGCCGGTGCCATCGCCAACCTCGACGCTGAAGTGGCCGACTTCGACTTCGATCGGGTGCGTGCGCAGGCGAAGCAGGACTGGACGCAGGCACTGTCCGTGCTCGATATCGATGCCCCCGAGCATGCGCGGCGCAGTGCCTATACCGCGCTGTACCACACGATGCTGGGGCCGACGCTGTTCATGGACGCCGATGGCCAGTACCGCGGTTCGGACAACGCGGTGCACAAGGCCGACGGCTTCACGCACTATTCGACGTTCTCGCTGTGGGACACCTACCGCGCGCTGCACCCGTTGCTGACGCTGGTGCAGCCGGAGAAGCGCAACAGCGACTTCGTCAATTCGATGCTGGCCCACCATGAGCACAGTCCGTACGGCATGCTGCCGGTGTGGTCGTTCCATGGCCTGGAAGACTGGTGCATGATCGGCTACCACGCCGTGCCGGTGATCGCCGATGCCTACGTGAAGGGCATTCGTGGCTTCGACGCCGACAAGGCATTGAAGGCGATGGTCGAGACCGCCAACTACGGCCCGTATGACGGTATCGCGCAGTACCGTGAGCTGGGCTATGTGCCGATCGACGAGGAAGGCGAAGCGGCCAGCAAGACGCTGGAGTACGCCTTTGATGACTGGACCATCGCACGCATGGCGCAGGCGATGGGCAAGGCCGATATCGCGGCCACCTTCGACAAACGCGCGGGTAACTGGCGCAACGCGTTCGACAAGGACACCGGCTTCATGCGCGCGCGCAAGCGCGACGGCAGCTTCCGTACGCCGTTCGACCCCAGCGCCAGCGGCTACGGCACCGACTACACCGAGGGCAACGCCTGGCAGTACTCGTGGTACGTGCCGCAGGACGTTGCCGGCCTGGCGGCAGCCCACGGTGGCAGCGACAAGCTGCTCGCGCGCCTGGACGAGGTGTTCAACGCCAAGGTGGATCCATCGATCTTCGAGCACATGGAAGACATCACCGGCCTGATCGGCTGGTACGCGCACGGCAACGAGCCCAGCCACCACGTGGCCTACCTCTATTCGTACGCGGGCCAGCCATGGCGCACCCAGGCGCGGCTGAAGCAGATCATGGACACCCAGTATGCCGACCGCCCCGATGGCCTGGCCGGCAATGATGACGTTGGCCAGATGTCGGCCTGGTATGTGTTCACCGCGCTGGGCTTCTACCCGGTGGCGCCGGGCTCGGGCGAGTACATCCTGGGCCGTCCGTTCCTGCCGAAGACCGCGATGCGTCTTCCGAACGGCAAGACGTTCACCATCGTGGCCGAGGGCCTGGATGACAAGCACACCTATGTGGGCCGCGTGAGCCTCAACGGCAAGCCGCTGCAGCGCACCTTCCTGCGCCATGACGAGATCCTGGCTGGCGGCGAACTGCGCTTCAGCATGCAGGCCGAGCCGAACAAGGACTGGCCGGGGCAGGACGCGCAGGCGCCGTATTCGATGAGCCGGTGATGCGCACGTGGTAGGTGCCGACCTTGGCCGGCACGCTTCACGGGTGACCTGGAACCTGTAGAGCCGAGCCCATGCTCGGCTGCTTTTGGCACGGTGCCTTAGCCGAGCATGGGCTCGGCTCTACAAGGGCAATTCGACAAAGGTCAACGGAAACGCAACCCGACGCGCGCGCCACCGAGCGGCGCCGTTTCGATCATCAATATCGCGCCATGCCGCTGCGCGATCTCGGCCACGATCGCCAGCCCCAGCCCGCAGCCATCTCCCTCGCTGCTGGCCCGGTAGAACCGTTCCGTGACGCGCGCGCGCTCGGCTTCGGCGATACCTGTACCGTCATCGTCCACCCACACCTGCACGCCCTCGGCATCCCGCTGTAGTCCCAGGGTGATCACACCGGGCACGGCGCCGTAGCGCAGCGCGTTGTCCAGCAGGTTGCCCAGCGCCTCGCGCAGCAACTGCGGATCACCCTGTACCTTCACGCCGTCGTCGGGTCCGTCGTAACCCAGGTCCACGCCCGCCACCAACGCACGGTCGGCGTAGCGCTCGACCACGCCCCGTGCCAACGCGGCCAGATCCAGCGGCTGCAGCGGCAGTGCGCTGCCCTGTGGATCTTCCGAGCGGCTGAGCATCAGCAGCTGGTTGACCAGGTGCTGCAGCCGTGCCAGCCCGGCCAGCGTGCCGGACAGCGCCAGCTGCTGGGCCTGCGGATCCTGTTGGCGGAGTGAGCTCTCCAGCTCCACCTGCATTGCCGCCAGCGGCGTGCGCAGCTGGTGCGCCGCATTGCTGACGAAGCGCCGTTGCGCGGCCTGCATCGCGTCCAGCCGTTGCAGCAGTGCGTTGTAGGCTTCGACCGCCGGCCACAGTTCGCGTGGGGCTTCCTGCGCGGGCTCCAGTGGCGCCAGCGGGTCCGGACGCGGGCTGGCCAGCCGCCGCGCCACCTGGTTGGCATGGCGTGCAGCCGCGCCGGTACCGGACCAGGCCAGCCACGCGGCCAGCGCCAGGATCGCGGCCTGGAACGGGATGCTGGCCAGCAGCAGCTTGCGCTCCAGCCGGTGCCGCTTGCGCAGCGTCTCGGCCACGCGCAGGCGGATATCGTGGCCCGGCCCAGCGCTGACCACGACCTCGACCATGCGCACCGGCTGCCCACGCAGGCGCGCGTCGTAGTAGACGGCATCGTCGCTGCCGGCAGCGATCGCGGGGCGGGGCAGCGCTTCGGGCAGGTCCCCATACAGGCGCCCGCCGGCAGCGTCGACCACTTCGCCATGCACTTCGTCAGCGGTATCCCAGGTGAACATGCGCGACACCGCGGGCGTGATCTCGATCGAGGCACGCCCGTCCTGCACCTTCACCAGCTCGGACAACGACATCGCCGAGTCCAGCAACCAGCGGTCATAGACCTGGCCGGCATAGAAGCGGGCCAACGCGAATGAACCGATCGCGCTGCACAGCAGCAGCACCAGCAGGGGCAGCCACAGGCGGCGCAGCAGCAGGCCACGCAGGCTGTGCACACGCTCAGTCACTACCGGCTTCCAGCCGATAGCCCAGGCCACGCAGCATGCGGATGCCGACGCCGGCGCGCGCCTGTTCCAGCTTGCGGCGCAGGCGGCTGACATGCACTTCGATCACTGACAGGTTGGCCTCGTGATCCCAGCTGTACAGCGCGTCGAACAGGCGCTGCTTGGTGACGGTGCGGCCAGGATGCTGCATCAGTGCCTCGACCAGCGACAGCTCGCGCGCGGTCAGTTCGATGCGCTGGCCTTCCACCTGCACTTCATTGCGGATGCTGTCGAAGCACAACCGGCCCAACCGCTTCTGCGCCGGTGCGTCGCTGCGGCGACGCGACAGCGCACGCAGGCGGGCTTCCAGCTCACCGAGTGCAAACGGCTTGGCGAGATAGTCGTCGCCACCGCGGTCAAGGCCGAGGATGCGGTCCTCCACGCCATCGCGCGCCGTGAGGATCAGCACCGGCAGTGTGACGCCGTCGTTGCGCAGGCGCGAGAGCAGGTCGAGGCCATCGACGTCGGGCAATGAAAGATCGAGCACCATCACGTCATACGGCGCGCTGGCCAGTGCAGCCGGCGCGTGCAGCCCGCGCGAAAGGTGGTCGCACAGATGGCCGGCGCCCTGCAGGGCGCGGATCAGTCCATCGGCCAGGGCGGCGTCGTCTTCGATCAGCAGGATTCGCATTGCAAGCTTCGTGCAAGGTTGGGGCAAGTTTGGCGCAAGTGCGTCACCTTACCGTGACGTGCATGAATTTCTCCCGTCGTCTTGCGGCCCTGCTGGCCGCCCTTTCGTGCGCGCCTGCGGCTTCGGCGCTGTCCTTGCAGGATGCACAGCGTGCAATGGAAGCGCACAACCCGGACCTGCGCGCGGCGGCATTGGAACTGCGTGGGGTGCAGGGCGATGCGCTGACCGCTGCGTTGCGGCCAGCGGCCGAGCTGTCGATCGGCAGCAGCAAGATCAGCCCGAAGCACGGCATCGGCCCGGGGCGCTGGCAGGACAAGCGGGTGGACAGCACGCTGGGCCTGGGCTGGACCTGGGAGCGCGGTGGCAAGCGCGCATTGCGCATCCGCCAGGCGGACGCGCTGCTGGAAGTGGCCGGGCTGGACATGCTCGATACCCGGCGCCGGCAGCAGGTGGCACTGCATGAAGCCTATTTCGGCCTGAAGGGCGCGCAGGAGCGGGCGCAGATTGCCGAGGCCAACCGCCAGAGTTCGGCCGAACAGATGGCGGCGGCCGACAAGCAGGTGGCCACCGGGGCGATGGCGCCGGTGAATCGCGCGCGGATGGCGGTGGACCATCTGGCGGTGGCCGATGCGGCGCGCGAGGCGGCCCTGGATCTGCGTGACGCGCGGCATGCGCTGGGCCTGCTGCTCGGCAGCGATGACAGCCGCGACCTCAGTGCCGATGACCCCTGGCCGGATGCCAGCAGCGTGGCCAGGGTGCGCGCGTTCGATCCGCAGCAGCGTGCCGATCTGCGCGCGGCACGCTCGCGCCTGGCCGCCGCCGACGCTGGCGTGGCCCTGGCACGTAGCGAGCGCCACCGCGACATCCAGCTGGGTGTGGAGGCCGAGCGCGAGCCCACCGATATCAGCGGTGTCACCTGGGGCGTGTCGTTGACCATTCCGCTGGGCGGCCCGTCGCGCGCACGCGGCGCGATCCAGCGTGCCGAGGCCGACCGGGACAGCGCCGCGCTGGAACTGCAGCTGCTGCAGCGCGAAGCACACGCTGAACTGGACCAGCTGCAGGCCAGCGTGCAGTCCGCCGCGCAGCGCCGCAGCGACTACGAGGGGCTGCAGTCCGACGCTGCGCGCAAGGCGGTGGAGGGCATCGAACTGGCCTATCGCCGTGGCGCCGCCAGCCTGACCGATCTGCTCGACGCGCGCCGCAGCTGGCGCGAGTTCGAGGCCGCGCTGATTGATGCGCGTGCCGACCATGCCATTGCCTTGGCGCGCTGGGAAGCGGCCACATCCGTTGCTGAAGGAGAGTCCCGATGAAGTCCACCGTCGCCCATCGCCCGCGGGCGCGACATGCCATGCTGCCGGCCCTGCTGGCGCTGGCCCTGCTGGGCGGCTGCGGTCGCGAACCGGCGTCGTATACCGAGGATGCGCCGCAGGTCAGTGCCGGCCAGATCCTGTTTCCGGCCGGCAGCCGCCAGCTGGATATGCTGCGCAGCGAGCTGGTGACCGCCGGTGCCAGCGCCAGCCTGCAGCTGCCGGGCCGGGTGGTCTGGGACGAGACCCGCTCCAGCGCGCTGCGCACCCCGCTGGCGGGGCAGGTGGCGCGCATCGAGGCACAACCGGGGCAGAAGGTGAAGGCCGGCCAGGTGATCGCCTGGATCACCTCGCCCGAGTTCGGCCAGGCGCAGGCGGAGGGCGTGCGTGGCCGTGCCGAGCTGCAGCTGGCACGCCGGGAACTGGACCGCACCCGCGAACTGCACGCGGCAGGGGTGGCGTCGGGCCGTGAACTGGACGAGGCCGAGGCCAGCTTCGCCGGCAGCCAGGCCGATCACGCGCGCGCGACCGCCTTCGCCAGGACGTATGGCAACGGCCAGCACGTCGACCAACGGCTGCCGCTGCGCGCACCCATTGATGGCGTGCTGGTGGAGCGGCGGATGAGCCCGGGCATGGCAGTCAGCCCCGACAGCGAACAGCCGCTGGCGGTGATTGGCGATCCTGACCGCCTATGGTTGCTGCTGGATGTACCGGAGAGCCTGGCCGGACGCTTGAAGGCGGGCATGCAGGTGAGCGTGCCCGGCGCCGATGGGCAGCCGCAGCAGGCGACCCTGCAGCACGTGGATGACTTCGTCGACAGCGAACGCCGCGTGGTGCAGGCGCGCGCCGAACTGGACAACCATGCGCGCGGTTTCAAGGCGGGCCAGTACGTGCGTGCGCAGGTGGCAGTGCCGGCCGGGGGCGGTGTCTCGCTGCCCGATGCTGCGGTACTGCTCATCGACGGCAAGCAGGTGGTGTTCGTGGAGGAGGCCAAGGGCCGCTTCGCGCGCCGCGCCGTGCGTGCCGAGGAACTGGGCGATGGCCGCCTGTGGGTGCGCGAGGGCCTGGCCCAGGGCGCCAGGGTGGTGGTCGAAGGGGGCCTGTTGCTGCAGCAGCTGGTCGACAGTGCGCCCGCAGCCGCCAGCACCGGGACGGGGCATGCCGCGCCATGATCGATCGCCTGATTGCCTATTGCCTGCGCCAGCCGCTGATGGTGATGCTGGCGCTGCTGCTGTTCATCGGCGCTGGCATTGCCGCGTTCCGCGTGCTGCCGGTGGAAGCCTTTCCGGATGTGTCCGACACCCAGGTGACGGTGGTATCGCTGCACCCGGGCCGGGCCGCGGAGGAGGTGGAGCGCGAGGTGACGATGCCGCTGGAAGTGGCACTGTCCGGCATCCCGCATTCGGTGCGGGTGTTCTCGCATACGCAATTCGGCCTGTCGATGATCATCCTGACCTTCGACGACAAGGCCGACGATTACTTCGCGCGCCAGCAGGTGCTGGAACGCCTGCAGGGCGTGGAGCTGCCCGAAGGGGTGACGCCGGAGCTGGAGGCGATGAGCTCGGCGGTGGGCGAGATCTACCGGTACGTGCTGAAAGGCTCACACCTGACGCCGACCCAGCTGCGCACCGTGCAGGAATGGACGATGGAGCGCAGCCTGCGCACTGTGCCGGGCGTAGCCGATGTGATCAGTTTCGGTGGCTTCGCGCGTACTTTCCAGGTCAAGCCGGACCTGGACAAGCTGCGTGACCGCGGCATCAGCCTGGCTGAGTTCGCCGAGGCGCTGGAGAAGGGCAGCTCGAACGCAGGCGGCGGCTACGTGGAACGTGGCCAGCAGCAGTTCCTGATCCGCGGCGTGGGACTGATGCGCTCGCCGGCCGACATCGGCAACGTGGTCGTGGCGCAGCGCAGTGGCACACCGATCCTGGTGCGCGACCTGGCTGGCATCGCCGATACCGGCCTGCCCCGGCAGGGCCTGGTCGGCCAGGATGACAACGACGATGCGGTGTTCGGCATGGTGCTGATGCGCAAGGGCGAGAACCCGTCCGACGTGCTCGACGCCCTGCATGCGCGCATCGCCGAGATCGAAGCGAACCAGCTGCCGGCCGGGGTCAGCATCGAGCCGTTCTACGACCGCTCGTGGCTGGTCTCGACCACACTGAAAACCGTCTTCAGCAACCTGCTGGAAGGCGCGGTGCTGGTGTTCCTGGTGCTGTGGCTGTTCCTGTACAACGCCCGTGCCGCGCTGATCGTGGCGGCGATGATGCCGCTTGCGCTGCTGTCGACCTTTCTTGGCCTGCATCTGTGGGGCGTGCCGGCCAACCTGCTGTCGTTGGGTGCGATGGACTTCGGCATCATCATCGATGGCGCGGTGATCGTGACCGAGCACATCGTCTCGCGATTGTCGAAGCTGCCACCTGCGGCCGATCGTAAGACACGGTTCTCGACCATTCTTTCGGCAGCGTCGGAAGTGGGCCGGCCGACGTTCTTCTCGATGCTGATCATCATCGCCGCGCATATCCCGATCTTCACCCTGCAGCGCCAGGAGGGCCGCATGTTCGCGCCGATGGCGTACTCGGTAACCTCGGCATTGATCGGCGCGCTGCTCCTGGCGCTGACCGTGGTGCCGTTGTTCTGTTACTGGTGGCTGCGGCGCGACCGCATGCGCGACGGCAATCCGCTGATGGACCGCCTGACCGGCTGGTACCGGCCGGTCCTGGAGCGCGCACTGGCCCGCCCGCGTGCGGTAGTGCTGACCGCGATTGCGCTGCTGGTCGGCACGCTGGCATTGGGCACGCGGCTGGGTTCGGAGTTCCTGCCCGAGCTGGACGAAGGATCGATCTGGCTGACGGCCACGCTCGACCCGAGCACCAGCCTGGGCGAAGCGCAGCAGCAGTCGCGGCGCATCCGTGAGCTGGTCGGCAGCTTTCCGCAGGTATCGACGGTGGTGGCCAAGCTGGGACGCCCGGAAGACGGCTCCGATGCCAAGGGCGCCAACCAGATCGAGGCGCTGGTGGCGTTGAAGCCGGAGAAGGAATGGCCGAAAGGCGTGGGCAAGCGACAGCTGGTGAGCGACCTGCAGCGCACGCTGGAGCAGCGCATTCCGGGCCCCGAGTTCTCGATTTCGCAGCCCGTGCGCGACAACATCCTGGAGAGCATCTCGCAGATCAAGGGCCAGGTGGTGATCAAGGTCAGCGGCTCGGATCTGGACGTGTTGAACCAGCAGGCGCAGGCGATCCTCGGCCAGGTACGCGGCGTGGAGGGCGTGGAGAGCGCCTTCATCGACCGCGACGGGTCATTGCCGCAGCTGCAGATCGAGATCGACCGCGACCGCGCCGCGCGCTATGGCCTGAACGTACGCGACGTCGACGAAGTGATCGAGACCGCACTGGGCGGGCGCCAGGTCGGCGAGCTGTGGGAGGGTGACCGCAGGTTCCCCATCACCCTGCGCCTGGACGATGCCGATCGTGACCTGCAGCGGCTGCGTACGGTGCCGGTTGGCATCGGCGATGGCCACACGGTGACGCTGTCCGACGTGGCCGACTTCCGCATGGCCAGCGGCGCGATCAACATCTCGCGCGAGAACGCACAGCGGGTGAAGGCGGTGAGCATCTTCATCGCCGGCCGCGACATGGGCAGCGTGGTGGCTGACATGCGCAAGCGCGTGGATGCCAGCGTACAGCTGCCGGAAGGCTATCGGCTGGAGTGGTCCGGCGAGTTCGAGAACCAGCAGCGTGCGATGAAGCGGCTGGGCTGGGTGATTCCGCTGTCGGTGCTGATCATCTTCGTGCTGCTGTTCGATGCCTTCAAGGACATCAGCAGCGCCGCGCTGATCCTGGCCAACGTGCCACTGGCGATGATCGGCGGCATCCTGGCCCTGTGGCTGACCGGCATTCCGCTGTCGGTGTCGGCGGCAATCGGCTTCATTGCATTGTTCGGGCAAGCGGTGCTGAACGGCGTGGTGATGCTCAGCCGCTTCGCCCAGTTGCGCGAGCAGGGCATGGACCTGCTGCAGTCGGTGGTGCAGGGTTCGCTGCAGCGCCTGCGCACGGTGCTGATGACCGCACTACTGGCGATGTTCGGCCTGCTGCCGATGGCCACCTCGCATGCGATCGGTGCCGAGACCCAGAAGCCGCTGGCGGTGGTGGTGATCGGTGGTCTGCTGTCGGCGATGCTGCTGACCCTGCTGGTGTTGCCGACGCTGTACTACTGGGTGCATCGCCGCCGCGAGGCGCGGATCGCCTGACCTACCTGTAGAGCCGAGCCCACGCTCGGCTGCTTCTGGCCTTTGCGCGAAGAGCAGCCGAGCATGGGCTCGGCTCTACAAGGGCGTCGCGCCATGCGTGGATGCCACCTGTGCGATCTACACCATTCCGCCGTTGGCGCGCAGCACCTGGCCGTTGATCCATCCGCCATCGGCACCTGCCAGGAACCCCACCGCACCGGCGATGTACTACTGGGTGCATCGCCGCCGCGAGGCGCGCATCGCCTGACCTACCTGTAGAGCCGAGCCCACGCTCGGCTGCTTCTGGCCTTTGCGCGAAGAGCAGCCGAGCATGGGCTCGGCTCTACAAGGGCGTCGCGCCATGCGTGGATGCCACCTGTGCGATCTACACCAT
>NZ_JCAFSR010000012.1:0-119339 GCF_059369475.1 Stenotrophomonas sp. YJH_SMC_65 | reverse complement strand
GCCGGGCGACTGCCTGGCGCAGGGGCAGATCGGGATAGAGCCTGGCCGCACACCAGCGCTCGGCGTACCGCTTCGCCTGCCGGACGTTGGCCGCGCGCACTTCCTTCACCTGCCACATCTTCTGGCCTTCCATCCATAGCCTGACCCCGGGACCGCCGTCGGGCGTGACGCTAGCCGTCTCGCGGCCGTTGTACCAAAGCGCCCAGCGCTCACCCATCTGGACCCAGCCAGAGGGGATCGGGGCGGTGCGGAAGCCGTGGGAAGAGCGCATGGCCGGAAGGATACGCCCGGCGGTCGCACATCCTGAGATTACAGCGAACTTGCAGCAATCCCGGCAATACTTGGAACAATTGCGAAAACACTTGACTCAATTGATATTTAGGCAATACCTTTCGCCAATCGGATAAGGACAAGGGACGGCAGATGCAGGACGAACTCAATTTCGACACGATCAAGGTGCGGGCAGGCCAAGTGTTCACGCCTGGCTCACCGGTGAATGCGCTGGATCTCTTCGCCGGACGACTCGACCAGCTATCAAAGATCATGGATGCCGTCTCCCAACGCGGATATCACGCGGTCCTATTTGGCGAGCGTGGCGTAGGCAAGACATCACTTTCGAACATCCTGATCCAAGTGATGCAGGGCAATGGCTACATCGTGTCGAAGGTCAATTGCGACGCTCAAGACACGTTCGACTCAATTTGGCGTAAGGCCTTCCGCGAGATTACCTACACGCAAAAGACGCCAGGGCCCGGTTTCAGGCCCGAGCTGAAGACTACGGTAACTCCCCTGGAGGCATCTTTGCCTGCCAGCATTACTCCTGACGATGTGCGGCGAACGCTGTCGCACTTGGGCGCACAGGCGAGCGTTCTGATTGTCCTTGATGAATTTGATCGCCTTAACCCAAACTCCGCCACAAGCACCCTCATTTCGGACACGATCAAGGGCCTTTCGGATTTCGGTGTTAACGCTTCAATGCTCCTAATCGGCGTTGCCGACTCCGTCGGTGACCTCGTTGCCGGTCATCTCTCAATCGAACGCGCACTCGTCCAGATCCCGATGCCGCGTATGTCGAGTGAAGAGATTGCGCTGATTGTCGACAACGGGATGAACCGCCTGGGGATGACGATCGACCCGGGTGGAAAGAGTCACCTTGTCCACCTGGCGCAAGGCGTGCCCTACATTGCACACCTGCTTGCGCTCTACAGTGCGCGCTCTGCTCTAACTGCCAGATCAATGCATGTGCAGCGCTTCCATGTGGATCAGGGGATCAAGAAGTCGCTCGAGCAGTGGAATCAGTCGATTCGGACCGCGTACTACGACGCCGTGAAGAGTGCCCAGCCAGGCAACATTTATAAGGAAGTGCTACTGGCTTGCGCACTTGCTGAGATCGATGACATGGGGTATTTCGCTGCGGCGTCGGTGCGCGGCCCTCTACGCGATATCACCGGTCGGTCACTCGATATCCCTAATTTCTCAAGCCACCTAAAGCAGTTCAGCGAGGACATTCGAGGTGGCATTCTGGAACGAGTCGGTGTCGCGCGACGATTGAGATACCGGTTCGTAAGCCCACTCATGAAGCCGTACATCATCATGCGTGGCTATTCGGAAGGCCTGATCAAGTAGGGCCTGAGCAGGCACGGAGGCGCTCGGGCGCCTCCATTTCGAAATAGGCCCACCTACACGCCCCCGGCACGGCCGACGCCCTACCCTCCAGCCATGTGCGGCCGATTCGTCCAGCTCCCCGTGATCGACTTCGGCCAGCCGGGGCTGGCTGACCTTGCCCCGGGCCTGGCCGAGATCCAGTCCAGCTACAACCTCGCGCCGACACAGCGCGCATCGGTGATCCTGGACCGGGGTGAAGGCCGGCAGGTAACCCGGCTGGCATGGGGCCTGCTGCCCTTCTGGGCCAAGGCCAAGGGCCTGCAGGGCTCGACCATCAACGCCCGGATCGAGACGGTGGCCACCAAACCGGCCTTCCGGTCGGCATTCAAGAAGCGCCGCTGCGTCATCCCAATGGCCGGATACTACGAGTGGTCGGTGAGCCCGATCGACGAGAAGAAAGACCCCTGGTTTATCCACGCCACCGGGCCGCTGCTGGCCGCTGGCCTGTGGGAGGACACCAGCCCCCTGCTACCCGACGGCAACCTGGGCACCTTCACCATCATCACCGGCGACAGCAGCGGCGTGTCGGCCGACATCCACGACCGCATGCCGGTGTGGCTACAGGCCGGGCAGATCGATGAGTGGATGGCGGCCGGCGCGGACGAGGCCATGACCATGCTGCTGGCCAGCGAGCCGCCGGCGATGGAGGCCTACCGGGTCAGCCGCGCAGTGAACACGCCTCGTAACAACCGCGAGGATCTGCTGCAGCAGGTCGCCTAGCAATCAGGGGTAGACAGCGCCCTCACCAGTATCTGCAGCACCTTCCTTGATCGTCGGAAGCGTCGGCCAAGGCACGTCCGGGAAGCCAGGAACCGAAGGCAGGTCACGGAGCGCCTGCCGGTAAGTCTGATACGCCGCCCTCTCCAGCGCGGTCAGTGGCGCATCGGGCATCTGGGTCCAATCAGTCGCGCGCAGAGCCAACCGTCGCTGTTCCCTGGCATCTTCGGCACGGATTCTCTCCACCAGGGTTGCCGGGACTTCGCTGACTACCGTTTCCCCAGCAAACAGTGGCATGCCTTCTTCGATGGCCCTGGCGCTGCTGCTGGTTATCGCATAGAGGTTAGCGCTCAAACCTGTACCCCCACACGTCAATGAACGCTCCAGATCCAACTGGCGAGACACCATACAAGTACTGGAGCGTCCGACTTGCCACAAAGGCGTGGATTGGTGTTCGCTGGTTCGCCAAGCAGGTGTATCGCGACGCGGCTCCAGAGTTCCCAATCTCCGGAATGTCGATGAAAACCTGTTGATCGGCATTGTTGATCGTATTGGCAATGACGTAATTGGACGTCACCGGGATCACACCAGAGAGCGCAACGTTGGTGCGCGTAGTCGCCATGCCACCGGATAGCACGCGGAACGGAGCGACGAGGTTGACGACGTAGTTGATCTCATCGCCGTTCTGACCGAATCGGTAGATGTTGCCGCTTGCATCAGTCAGCAGGCTACCCAGGTAACGCCGCGATGTGTCGCCAGCTTTCGACCGGGCGGAGCCGCTGAACGCCGTAGAAGCAGGCGCCGTGGTCACAATCTCAACATCCGGCGTGCCTGCGTTGGAATAGCCATAGGCGTGATACCAGGTGCTGGCGGATAGGGATAGCCCAGCCTTGGTAATCGGCGACGGGAAGGAAAGCAGCCCTCCAAGCGACTGGATCGCCGCGAATCCGCTGGTGAAGGTGATCGAGGTTCCGCTGTTCCATACCATCTGCAGGCCGCAGATCTCACCCGATACGGCTACGGCTGCGAGGCTGGAGTTCTGGATTGCAGTCGAGTGGTAACGCTCAGTTGACGAACCGCCTTGCAGGCCGGAGAGGGCTGTGTTGTGCACTGCCCCTGGCTGCAGTGCGGTGTCAGCCTTTCCGAGCGAGGTAGTCACTTCCGATGCCAGCGACAGAGTCGGTAGGCCAGCGGCTGCTGTGCCGTTGGCGACATTGATCTGCTGCGCGGTGCCAGTAATCGTCGCCTGGCGGGTTCCCGTTACGCGTCCATAGGCGTCCTTGGTGATCGCCAGCAGGACACCAGCACCAGAATCGGCGACCGAGGCGAGATCAATCGTAGGCAACCCAGCAGACGCATCCCCATTGGTGACCGCGACTCGGCCTGCGCCCCCCGTGATCGTGGCCGGCCGTGTTCCAGTCACCCTGCCCTTTCCGTCGCGCGTGACTGCCAGGAGCGTGCCAGTACCCGAGTTCGCGACGTCCTTCAGCCCGATCGTCGGGTTTCCTGCATCGCCGTCGGGGTTGGCGATGTCGATGCCGGTACCTTCCTGGAGCGACCGCAGCGCCCAATCACCGTTGCTCTGCCGCGCGGCGAAGCCGGCGCCGATCAGCGCGGCCAGCTTCTGGATGTTGGACGGGACTTCCCTGATCAGCTTCCAAATGGTCGAGGCGATACTACTCGGGCCGCCGCTGCTGCCGCCGGTGGGGTTGATCACCTGCGCCGCGGTCAGGATCTGGCCATCGGGGCCACGCAGATTCACGCCGACCTGGGCGCCATTGGTCGCGTCGGGGTCGACATCAACGAAGCCGCGGGGATTCTGGTGCAGCGGGACGCGCTTCTTGGCCATTAGCGCCCCAGCGCGCGGATCTCGCCCATGCGGGTGTTGCAGTCCTGCAAGGCGACCAGGTTGGCGTTGTACGCGCTGACCACCGCCTCGACCGTGCGCGATGCTGCCCGGGTTGCCGGGCACGGCTGCGTCAGCCGGTCATCGACCGGGACCAGCTTCTCCACGGTCACATGGACCTTCTCGGGTAGCTTCGGCCGCTCAGGCTGGTGCGCGCAGCCGGCCAGCAACATGGCGGCGATCAGAGCAAAGGAATTGAGCTGCACAGCTCCATCTCCAGTTGTGACCGGCAAGCCGGCGTGGTCTTTGCGGCCTGCAGCGCCTTCTCGGCGGCGGTGGCCCGGCGCTGCCCCTCAGCCGCTGCCGCTTCGGCCCGGCTGGCTGCTGCAGCAGATGCCTTGCGCGCCGCCTCGGCAGCGTCGATCGATGCCTGGGTCTGCCGGTTGACCTCCTGCAGGAGCTGGCCGGCGGCGTTGGCCGCGCGCAGGTTCCCGGCCGCCTCGGCGCGCGCGCCATCGAGCTGGCGTTGTACGGCGCCGATCTGCTCGCGGTCGGCCGCAGCCTGGCGGTCCTCGCCCCGCTGGCACCCGGCCACATACAGACCTCCGGCCAGTAGGCACCACAGGCCAAGGCGGATCAGCTTCGCGTAGGGTGCCAGCGGGTCAGGGATCAGCATGGCGCGCCACCTTCGCCTTCTGTTTGAAGCTGGTGGCCACCGGTACCAGGAACGCCGACCCCACGGCCAGCACGCCCATGCCGATCAACGCCCACTCAGGGAATGCGTTCTGGGCTCGCTCGGGCATCAGCGCATAGGCGCCAAGGCCGGCCGTCGCGGCCGCCGAAAGGATCGCCAGCCAGGTGCTGGCGCGACCAGCCACGCCCTGCCAGTTGAATCGCCCCTTCACTTCAGCCCCCTGAGCTGCTTCAGCTCCTTGATGTCCTGCTTGTTCTGCTCCACCTGCACGGCCTGCTTGGCCAGTTCGAGCTTCAGCGCCGGCACGTCGGCCAGCTGCGTGTTGAAGGTCTGCAGCTGCTGCTGCACCGTCGCCATCTGCTGGTTCGTGACCTGCTGCTGCGTCAGCACGGCCTGCATGGAGCTGATCAGCCAGTAGCCGCCGGCGATCATGAAACTGGCGAAAGCGCCAACGATCCATTTCTCGACCGGGCCGAGTGAAATACGGGTGCGGCCGTCCTGGCTCGGCTGGGCTTCCATGCTCATGCGCTCCCGCCCTGACCTTCGAACACGCGGCGCTCATCGGCTCGGCGGTTGGACAGGCCCTGCATGACCCTGCCGTTTGCCCTGTTCCAGCGCGGAAACTGAGCCGCGGCCCCCGCTACATCGCCGGCGTTGAACAGCTTCAGCAGGGTCGAGCTGCGGAATGCAGAGACGCCGATGTTGTAGGCCAGGCTGACCATCGCCCCCAGTTGCCGGTCGTTCGCCGGCCGTCGCAGCGCCGACCGCACGCCCTTGGCGAACCGGTCCAGATCGAGAGCCAGCCGGTCGTCGGCCTGCTTCTGGCTCCAACGGACGCCCTTTTCGATGCCAGGACCGGTGGCGCCGTAGCCGATGGTCCATGGCGCTCCGCCGGTGGCGGGGTCGGGGTAGGCCTCCAAGCGGCACCCCTCCCACTTCTTCACCAGCTGTACCGCATATGCCAGGGCGCTCATGCCCGCTCCCCCGTGTGTGATGGGGCCATGCTGCCCGGGGCGGCAGGAGCATCAACGGACGCCAGCAGTCTCAACAATTGGGAGACAGACTGAGGCTATATTCCGGCTGCCCACAGGGGGCACCAACATGGAGAGTGGAATGAGTGCTTATTTGGTCAGTTACGACCTGAAGAAGCTCGGACAGAACTACGAGTGCATCCGTACAAAGCTCCAGGCGTATCGCAAAAGCTGGAACATGCAAGGGTCCGTCTGGATCATCTCAAGTGACCAGACCGCCCCTCAGATCAGAGACGATCTGGTGAAGTGCCTTGATGGCAACGACAACGTCTTCGTGGCGAAGCTCGATGTGACCGCGTGGACAGGGTTTGCTAGTCAGAGCGATGCGTGGCTCAAACAAACTATTGAAGAGTAATTCCTGTCTCAGCCACGGGGCTCATTCGCCACTGTGTACCTCTTACTGCGGCTGCCATAAGGCATGCCATGCACGTTGACCAAGACGCCGGCGAATTTCGCCGCGAGGTGAATGACCCACAGTCGCCAAGAAGGAATGTACGGATTGTTGTTGTGCACGTGACCTCTCCTCTATCCAGGAGAGGTCACCCTAACGTCGCATGCTCCAGCATCAACGGATGGGCTACGATGCGCTGGGCCCTGGATTGGCCGGGGCTACCAAGGAGGTGGTGATGCAAGTTGCTAAACAATTCGAAATCGTTCCGCTCGATGAAACGTCTCCCGGCGACATCCTGCAGATGAACGGCTGCTGGGCCATCAGATTGGACAATGACTACGCTCTCTATCTGAACGGCAAGCACGAAGGAGTGGTTGAAATCGTTGCTCCTCGTCCTTGCCTTCGGCTGAAGGATTACGACGCGATTCTTGTAGATTTTTCGAGCATGTCGCACGCCACATCAAGCGACCCAAATTCCCGCAATCCTCTCGTTATTCATGAGAAGGGCCATGCCCTACACGCGAGAATCGATGGGGAGGACAAGTTGTTCAATTTCCGGGGGAAGGAGTTGTCCGCGCGCCCGGCCATCCAAACTGGCCCCTGGATGGCGATTGCCGCCGTTTCAGGAACGGCTAAGACCCTTAATCTCTTTTGAATGGATTGGCCCGGACAAGCGGGCCTTTCGACATGAGTCGCCCTCGCGGCCGGTGCAACCAACTAGCCTGGTCTCAAATTGATCTGGCTCACAAGGAGATGGTGATGAGTAGCATCCAACGCGCACTAATGAGCGATGAGATCGACCTGGCCAAGGAGATCTTTACCAAGGCTGCGGCTGCCGCAATTGCGGCAGATCAACTGCCGGATTTCACGGGAATCGCCGAGTACTCAATGCTCGCCGCTATCGCCTTCTCGGAAGTGGAGGACGGGCTTCCCAGCCACGACAGCGCATTCGATTGATCGAGACGCCGCACCGGCCGCCGGAGTGGCCGGTGCTACTATCCGCCCACCACCCGAGGCACGCGCCATGACTCCTGATTCGACCCTGTTTCATGACCTTCCGCCACTCTTGGTTGAGGAGGTACGAACGTGGCCAGCCGGCAGGGTGGTTCCGGTCAAGGTCCTGGTGCACATCTATGCTGGGGACAACGCCCCCGGCGTCATCTACTCCGCCGAGTGGAGGCACGATTCTTTCGGGTTCATGGCTCCCAGCCAGGAGAAGAACGCCGTAGCTCAGGGTGGCATCAAGTTCGAGCACAACGATGATTTTGTACCTGCACGCATCCTGTTCAGCCAGTACCACAAGACCGCAACTGTGCGGGGATCGAGTCTCGAAGGCAGCATCAAGGCAGCGCCTGCGCGCTGAGGACTACACCATGACCGACTGGAAGAAGACCGACTACGGCGTCCCGAAGACCTGGCAAGAGCTTCGGGAGGAACGAATCGACGCAGACCTGGCCAAGAACAGCGCCAACCCGATGCCAAAGCTGGTCGGACTTGGCGTTCTCGCACTTGTCGTTATTGCCTGCATTATCGGCTTCCTTCTGTCGTTCCAGCGCTGAGCTCCTGCTCGACTCGATCTGCAAGTTCCGCCACATCCTGGTCCCGGCTTCGATCCGCAATTCCTCGCAACACCTGCAGCTGCGCCGGAAGCTCGCCTACCGGCTTCTCCGAGGTGCGAGCCAGCCAGTTTACGTACTTGGGCGACGTCATCATCCTGGCTGTCGCATTCGCGAGGCCCGAACCCAGCAGCGACCCTCCGACGGCCAGGAATGCACCGCCAGCATTCCCCATCGCCAGCGCAGTGCCAGCGCCCGCACCGGTGGTGGCGATCTGTCCGATCAGGGCCTCACGGCCGGCAGTGCCGGACGGGTTGGCGAAGACCTTCGACCCTTCCCTGATGCGTGATGTGGCCTTGGCGATCGTTTCCATGTTCCGGGTGAACTCGGGGCCGTAGCTGCCGAACAGCACCTTGCGCGCCTCCGGGCTGGTGTTTGCCCAGTTTGTCAGGAAGGTGTTCATGGAGAACACGTCGCCTTCGTCGGTCTGCTGACTGCCGATTGCGCGGCCCATTCGGCGGATGAACGCCGAGGTGACCATCTTTTTCTCGTTCTCGGGAAGCACCTGCATGATCGCGCGGATGCGTGTCGGACCATCCTTCGCGCCGCTCACCGCGGCCAGGTAAGCGCCCTCGCCGTCCTTCTTGCCGATGATGTTGTCGATGTTCTCCAGCTGGTCGATGTAACGGGAGTGGTACTGGTTGGCGCTGGTCAGGGCCTGGGCGGCCTTCGGGTTGCCCGTGGCCTTGACCGCCTCCTCCATATCCCGGCTCAGGGCCGCGTAGACGGGGCGCCACATGCTGCGCGGTACGTCGCTACCGAAATTGGCGTTGTCGATCTCACGGCCGACCAGTGATCGCAGTTTCTGCAGAGCCTCGTAGGGCAGACGGTTGTCGGTCATGTTGCCGAGGGTGGCCATGACGTTCTGCTCGATCTGGTCTGCCGTCGGCACCGGCTCCATCACCGTCATGCCCAGCGACTTGCGGCGCGCATTCTCCATCTCGACGGAACGAGCTTGGGCCTGCAGGTAGGCACGATAGGCATCGGCCTGCTCCTGCATGCCGGGCTGCGTCAGCAGAGCCTGCACGCCCTGGGTGTCATCGATCAGGCCGCCCTCGATGCTGCCCAAGCGAGCGTTCTGGAACAATCGCGACGTGGAAGGAGCGCCCGGGATGGCCTGATTCAGATCCCTCAGCGCCGCCTGCACATTGGAGATGTCGACCCGCGTGTCCTGCGGAATCAGCTCGTCCAGCGCCCGATAGAGAGCATTGCTCTCTGCGCGCGACATCTCCTTGAAGCCGCCCGGCCCCGCAATTCCCTGCCTGATGGCTAGGCCAGCCATCTCTGGGTCGACAGCTTGGCCGCCCGGCGCCAGCGAGGAAGCGATCTCATCGATGCGGTTGCCAAACTGGCCGGCCTGGCGCTGCGCGAAGCGATCGATGACACCAGCGGATCCAGGCACGCTACCGAGCAACGTTTCCGTCGCCTGCAACGCGCGGTTCCCCGTGGCCTGTCCCATGCTGGGCTGCACCCCAGCCTCCGCGAACTCGCCAAGCGTCTGCCGCAGCGGCTCGGGATCGGCGCCACGAATAGCTCGCCGACCAACATTCTGCGCAGCGGCAGCACCGGCACCGCTGGTCGGAAGGCCAGGAATCACGCCCGGGGCCAGACCCCCGGCAAGGCCAGCAATGATCTGGGCAACTGGACCACCACCCGCCTCACGCGTACCACCCGCAGCAGCAGAACCACCGATGGTGCTTGCCACTTGCAATGCCGGCTGCGCGGTGAGGAACGTTCCAGCCCTCTCACCCAGCGTCGGAGCCAGTGAGGACACTTGGCGTCCAGCAGTTAGCGCGCCGCCGGCGCCCAACGTCAGGCCGGTACCGGTCAGTGCCTCGCCCACATCGCCGAGGACACGATCGCCGGAGGTCTGCGCCTTGGGCAGGCCGAGGGCGTCCCCAAGCGTCGCCGCGTTGTCGCGGAAGCTGGCCACAGGCCGGCCGGTGATCTTGGTCTCCAGCGCGCCGAGGGCGTCGCCACCGACCGCACCCAGAAGGCTGCCGATGCCCTGCAGCACCGAACGAGCGCCGAACGCCAGGTCGCGCGGGATACCTGCCTTCCAGCCGTCAGCCTGCCGTCCATCGGCAGTGCTGGAAACGCTGCCGGTAACCTCGGAGAAGTCCGGCGCCAGGGCTTGGACGGTCCCGAGGGTCGGGATGTCTTCCAGCTCGAATCCCGGCGGGGGCGGCGGCACAGCGCGTGTCGCCGCAGCGGGTGCGGCAGCTGATTCGAGAACGAAACCGGGCGGAAGCGGAGGAGTCGCCATTATTCGGGCACCCACTGGCCGTTGATGAGCACCAGCACCTGGCCGGTACGTGGATTGCGAGCGCGCTGCGCGCCACTGGCGCCGGTTGACGGCAGTCCCGGCGCACGCGGCGACGCTGCCGGCGGGTCACCGAGCGTCGAGGTGCGGCCGTAGTTCGAGTTGATCAGGTCCTGTTTCTGCCGCTGCAGCTGTACCGCGCGAGCATTGATCTCGGACAGTCGGTCAAATGCTCGCAGCAGCGTCTGCCGATCATTGGCAGCCATGAGCTCTTGGCCAGCGCGCTGCGCGTCGCCTTCGGTCTGCACACCCTTGTTGAGGCGCAACGACTCGTTGACGATCTTGGTCTTGTCGGCGTTCAACTCGCTGAGGTTGACGTCGTTCTCACCTGCCAAATTGAGCTTCGTGCGGATACCGCCAAGGAGCCTTGCCCCAGGCCCCACGTCCAGCTCTCCTGTCCTCAGCCGCCCCTGATTCTTGCTGATGATGTCGCCAAGGACCTGCGTACCGCCCAATGCGTCCTCGACCGCCAGCAGCTCCTTCAGTGCGCCGACCGGCAGCGGCTTGCCACTGTCCCCAAGCGTGCCGGCAGACTTGCCGCCAGGGTTCCACTGGCCACCACGCTGCAGGCCGAACTTGGCCGCGTCGATGCCCATACCTTGCCGGGTGCGCGCCGCGCTGGCATTGGAGCTGTTGGCGCTGGCGTAGGAGGCGGCAGCGCGCGCGGCGTCGGCGGCAATGCCGGCCTGACCCTGCTCGGTGGTCGAGATCCCGCCGCCGCCCTCCTTGAAGCGGTTCTGCAGCAGGTTCTGGCCCTGCACTGCTCCCAGCTCCTGCGGGCCGTTGGCCACGGCCATGAGGTTTGCATTCGCGCCCTCCCAATTGCCGCCCAACGCGGCATCGCGGGCGGAGCTGCGCGCAGCGGCACCGAGTACGTCGTTCAGCTGCCCGGCGTCGAATCGGTCGTTCGCCAGCAGTGCGATGCTGCCAAGCGTCGCGCGGGCGGTGTCATCGCCGCCCAGCACGCCGCTGATCAAGTCCGGGTTCACCAGCGCCCGCTGCTTGTTGATCTGGTTGGCCAGCACGGCCTTCGAACGCGCCTGACGGGCCTCCTGCAGTGCCCGTTCGACCTGGTAGTTCCTGCCCAGCTGATCCGTGTAGGTATCGCGGGTGTTGCCGAACAGGGCGGTGCCGAGGGCCTGCCCTGCCTGGTATGGATTGGCCATCAGGCGTACCCCGTGGTGAGTGGATCGTAGGACCCGTAGAAGTTGGCGCCTGCTCGTGGGGCTGCCGCGGCGAACCCACCTCCGCCACCGGCCATTGCGCTGCCGGCGGACGTAGCCAGACCGGCCAGGAGATCGACTTCTGGGCGGCGCCGGATCTGCCGCAGGCGCAGCTGATCGATGAACTGTTGGCCGCGGCTCGCACGCGCCTCCATGTCCAGGTCCGTGGCCAGCTTCCCGTACCCGAAGGCTTCCTGCTGCCGCTGCAGCTGTGGCGCATCGATGCGGGACATCAGGCCAGCTGTGGTCGCTGCAGCGTTGTCGGCACCGGTGCGCGCGGCGCCAGCATCGGCCTGGAAGGTCGCGCCGCCGATCGGGCTGTTCAAGCCCGACAGAGCCTGCCGCTGCCCGCGCTGCAGCTGCTGCATGTACTGCCCAAGCCGCTGGGCCCGGTCATCCGCCGCCGTGCTGGTCTCCAGCTGGGAGATCTCGTCGTTCACGCGGCGATCGGCCTCCTGCTGGCGGCGCGACTGATTCAGCAGGCCCTGTGCGGTCGCCTCGTCCTGCTTGCGCTCGACGCGCTGCGTTTCTGCTTGCTGCGCCGCCGTGCCGGCCAGAGCGATCGCGATGGGAATGAACTGGCCCATGAGTTACCCGCCGTATGCGGCACCGCCGCCGTAGAGGTTGAAATTCGCGTCCCGATTCGCCTGGCGCCTCGCCGCTTCCTCCCGGCGGTTCTTCACGAACCCGCCGATGGTCGCGAACTGGTCGCCCAGCTGCTCGCCGAAGGCCTGAGACCTCGCGTTCTCGAAGTTGGAGCGCAGACCGGCCGCAGCCTGCGACGCAGCTGTGGTTGCGTCCAGGCCAGACGTCGCCAGCTGGATGAGGCGTGCACGGGAATCCTGATCGGCAGCTTCGAGCTGCGCGCCGGCGCCCTGCGCCCTGCCCTCGACGTTGATCAGGCCCCGGTTGTACTCGTCGGTAAGCCTGCGGTTCTGGTCGACGTTGACGCTGCCGCCGGACAGTCCGCCGCGCGCCAGCGAGAACTTCAGCTCGCGCGCCGCATCGGTATTCTGCCGGTTGAGGTCTTCCTTCAGCTTCGACCGGGTTGCCGATACAAAATCGGCGATGTCCTTGGCCCGACGCGGGTTGTCGAACACCTGGTTGATGCGGCCCTGAGCCTCCCGAATCCGCTCCTGGCGTTCCATCTCCATGCGCGCGGCCACGTCCGCAGCCGACTCGCCCTGCTTGGCCGTCTTGGTCAGGCCCAGCGGATCGAGGAACTTGCTGGCACCGGACTTCTGGATCAGGCCCGTCGGGTCTGCCCAATTGCCCTTGCCGATATTGCCGCCGCCGGCCATCAGCCTGCCTCCTTGACACGTGCGAACAGGACCGCGTCGTCGCCATTGGCGCAGTAGCGGCTCAGGGTGGCTTCACGGTGGTAGCCCAGCGAACGCTCGTACCACTCGAACGTCTTGTCGCGGCCGGCCTGGCCGTAGAGCTGCAGGCGGTGTACGTTCGGCTCGGCCAGCATCCGATCGTTGAGCTTGCGCGTGATCTTGGTGATGGCGCGCCAGTGTTTCTCCCAGCCGGCCATCGTGCCCAGCTGCCAGCCCTCCCACACGCCAGGTCGGACCTGCCAGAATCCGCCGGCAACCACAGGCACGCCGTCGGCCAGCAGGACGAACTTCGGGCCGGGCACGGCCGCCATCTTCAGGATCGCCTGCTGCGGGTCGTACTCGGCCGCGCCGGTCATGGCCAGGTCCTGCGCGATCTCGTCCGGGCGCATGTTGCGCGCCAGGTAGGCCAGATCCTCAATCAGGACGTCGCTGGAGGCGGTGACAGTCATGGGCCGTTTGCCAGGTCGAAGAAGCTCAGCGACGCCTGCGTCAGCGCCCACTTCTTGCCCGGCGCGAAGTCCACACGCAGGCTGAAGGTCGGCGCCGACATCGGGAACGGGATCACCCCGCCCGGCAGCGTGTCGGGGTCGACCGTGTACTGGTCGGTGAACGCGGCAAGGTTCCGCTGGTCGTAGCCGATGCTGATGCTGGGCGTGCCCTGGCTCACGATGTCGAAACCCTCCATCATCTTGGTGACGCTCGGCGTCCCGAAGTCCAGCCACGGCCACCAGACCGTGCCACCGAACGGGATCGACTCGCCGCCAACGTCGTCGCCCAAGGCAAAGTCGCTGACTGCGCTGATTTCGTCCCCGTGCCGGATGTAGAGATCATTCCCCAGCTGCGCGAAGGCATCCACGGAGAATGGGAACAGGTAGCGGCTCCAAGCCCCCTGCTTACCCGAGCGCATCGTGTAGACGAACACCGTCGACTGCATCACGCACCTCCGAAGCCGAACTGGAGCCGGCCACCCGTGGACATGCAGAGCGTGGCCAGGCCGCCGCAGGGGGGATTGGCGCTCATCAAGTACTCGGTCTGGTAGCGGTCACGCTGCTGGCGGTAGTAGAGGGAGCCCGCACGCAAGTAGCCCAGAATCACGTCGGAATTGCTGGTCTGGGTCGGCCGCTTGTCGTCCAGCGTCAGGCGCGGGTTGATCGCTCCCGGGAATGAGGTGAACACCATGCCCGGCACCGAGCTGTCGTACCACCACAGCCACGCCAGGCCCGACTGCACGAACGCAATGGCCGGCTGCATGTTCTGGTCGAAGGCCAGCGCCACCGACGTGATTCCCGGCCGGATGAACGCCGGTTGTTCGCTGCCGCCGTCCGGGCCCAGGTACACCACGTCGCCATCCACGCGCACGCGCCACAGCTTCACCCGCAGCCCCTGCGAAGCGTCGTTCAGCGCCACGCCGCCCATCTCGAAGTCGATCAGCGGCTGCAGCGTCGAATTGACCCGCTCGACGTTGGGCGCGGGCACCGGTGTGGTGGAGAGGCCGCCAGCGGGGATCATGGGGTGTAGCGCCCCCAGCTCATGCGTACGGTGAAGGTCGCCTTGAACGCGCTGGTCTTCGGGAGCTTCGGAGAGACGCCCCAAGCCCACGCACCAGCGAACTGGAATGTGGCGGAAGCGGCGAAGAACGCACCTATCCCGCCCGCTACGTTGCCGTCGTTGAGGTCGAAATCCATGCGGAAAGAGCGCTGGTAGGTGCCGGCCGTATATGCCTGCGGATTCATGCTTGTGCCGACCACCGGTGACACGGGCATCGAGCCCTGCGCCGGAAGATCCGCCATCGCCTGTGGCCCGTAGGACGCGAAATTGCCGGAGGTGACATTGAACGCGATGCCATAGCCGAGGTACTGAGACCAGCGGGTGTCATAGGTGGCGTTCGTGAGGGGGCGTGCCGTCCAGGTGTAGGTGGTACCGGCGATGACAACTGACCCAGTTGCGTCTGCCAGCGTGGGGTACACGCGGAGCTCGTAGGTAACGTCAAGAACTTCGTCAGCCAGGACGGTGATCGTTGTCGGATTACCACCTCCATCCAGAATGAGCGCCCGGCTGAACAGAGCTCCGACAGCGTCAGCTGACACCCCAACCTCCGCCAGGGTTCCAGCGGCACTTCCTGCGGAGAAGCGGATTGTGCGGCGATGCCAGCCATAGAACGTACCCGTCCGATTCACGCCGTCGGTGTCTGATTGCTGGGTGCTGCTGACTGCAATCTGCGCCACAAGCGCAGTATCGGAGAACGCCGGAGCAGTGTTACCTGATCCCACGCGGCAGTAGCCGTAGACGGGGTTGGAGCCTGTCGTTCCGAGCAGGTCCAAGCCAGCGTTGGTGATCAGGTTGGGGAACCAATCGGCGGCAACCCGGCGGCTGCCCGGCACCTCCTCGCCCTGGGCATCCACTCGGAATGCCTCGATCTTGTACCAACCGGCCACTCCGTTGTGCGCGTGCAGGACGTTGTTCATGTGAGGGTGCCTCCTTCGACACTGGAAGACATCCCGATGCCCTCGGGTGCCATGGTGGTGGTGATCAGAATCTGCTGCAGGGTTCCGGCGACGACTGCGGATGCAATCGACACCGATTCCGGCGGCACGCTGTACCCCAGCAGTGTGTTTCGCAGCGTTCCGGCTTCAACGGCGCTGGCAAAGCTCATGGACTCGATTGCGGTGTAGTTCTGGAGGATCGGCCGGAATGTCCCAGCCTCCACCGAGGAAGCGAGTGACACGGCCTCCACCGGCACGTCGTAGCTGTGGTAGATGTTGCGGAAGGTCGCCTCTACGACATCGGATGCAATGCCCACCGCATCGATACCGCCATCGACCGGATACAGGCGGGTCGTCAGGTACTTGAAGAAGCCGTCGCTGCCGGTGCGGTTCTCGGTCAGCTCTGCGGTGTCGCCGAGCGCATCCGTGGCGCGCACCGTCCAGACAGCGTCGCCACCGTTGGCGATCTCACCCGTGACCAAGCCGCTGCCATCCATCGATAGGCCAGACGGCAGCTGGCCATCCACGATCTCGACCTGGTACGGCGGCAAGCCCCCGGCGATGACGTAGGGATAGTTGATGGTGTCGCCGCAGCCAGCGGCTGGCAGCCGGCCATACACACCCAGCACCGGCGGCGGGTAGTTAGGGAAGGCCAGCAGGTACTGGCCCGCACCCGGGTAGTAGGTCGCCAGCGGCGGCGTGCCGTTGCGGTCGGCGTAGAGCATCGCCTGCTGCACGAGGATGTCGATCGGCGCCCCGACATCACCAGAGGCAAGATTCTCCGCAGCGTTGGCGATGCCGACCGAGCGGACACCGAGCGCGGCCAGGTAGAACAGGTCATTGGCCACAGGGACAGCGGCGTGCTGCCACGTTGAACCGATGCCGTCCATCTGGTCCAGGATCGCCATCGCGGCCGGATCCGGGTCGACCTGCCAGTTCTGGAAACTGCTGGCGTTGAGTGCGACCAGGTTGGCGCGGTACTGCTGCAGCACCGCCATGTTGTTCGCATTGGCCTGCTGCAGGCCGGTCGGCAGGTAGCCCGCGTCATCAGCCGTCGACCAATCCAACGGGTTGGCCGTGGCGCTGTAGCGCACGATGTCCTTGTCCGCCGCGAACACCTTGCTGGCGACGATCGCCACCACCTTCGAGCGGGGGCATTTCTCGTCCTCCACGCGGCGGGACACGGCGCGCCAGTTGATCGAGCCGTCCTGCACCATGGCGCCAATGTCGGTCGGCCACACGGGCTCGGTCGCACCGCTCACGTAGCGCGGCGAGGCCGTCCAAACCACGCGACTGGTGGTCACGGCTTCCCAGATCACCTCGTTGTCGATGACCTGCTGGCCGAGGATGCCCGGCCAGGCCGGCTCGCTACTGCCTGAGGTACCCGACTCCGTCTGCACCGCCTTGTAGACCAGCCCTTCGGGCAAGCCTGCGGTGGCTCCGTTCACAACGAGGTTGTCGCCGAAGATCTCGTGGTTGTGGGTGGCAACCGAGGTGAGATGGATCGCCGCGCGCGCGTAGGCTGCCGAGGCAGGCGCGGTCGACGTAACAGTGGATGGGTGCCATGCCCCGTTGGATCCGCTGTCGACCGCATTGCCCTTGTCGGTCTGCAGCAGCGTGTTGAACGCGTCGTACCAGCGGACTTCCGCCCAGCCGGCGGTTTCGCCGGCGGAAGATGCGCCCTGCTGGATCATGCAGGTTGCCGTCAGCTGCGCACCGACTGGCACCACCAACTGCGCGTTGTTCAGCGCGACACCGTCGGGCTTGTTGCCGGGCAGCACCACACACCGCGGACTGCCATAGCCACCGCTGGTCGAGTAGGCAGCATCACCCGAGAACGTCCACCCCGTCGGCCCTTGCTCAAAGTAGCCGTTGATGACCTGCGGGTTGTTCGGTGCCGGCTGGGTGATGGGCTGGACCAGATCCCCGGGCAAATACAGGGTGCCAGGCTGCCAGACGGGAGCGGCCATTACTGCGCCTCCTGATTGGCGTAGCGCCATGGGCTGTTGCCGCCGCCGCTGCCGTAGCGGTCGGTCACATCCGGCGGAAGCTGGTTGCCGGACTGCTCGCCCGGGATTGGCGTCGGGTTGGCCACGTCGCTGTCTTCGAACACGGTTGCGCCGGACGATGCCGGCCAGGACGGCTCGATGGCGCCAGAGCGCGGCGCGGGACCGAACACGTCGGTGACCGTGTAGGAATAGCCGTTGTCGACGGTGGGCACGACCTTGTCACCCAGCGCGCGTGCGACGTTGCGCACCCACACCTGGAACTGCTCGGTGCCGCTGTCCAGCTGGTAAGCAATGCCGTTCGGGTCGGTTGGCGTGACCAACGACCCCGGCAGATAGATCTTCCCCGGCTCCCATGTCGTGCCGCGCTGCAGCCAGTAGTGGAAGACGTCGCCATTGACGAACTCGGGCACCACATACAGGTAGCCGAGGAACGGGCCGGCGAAGTGGATTTCCTTGATCGGCAGATCCGGGGTGTTCGGGTGCTTCAGCACCTCACACTCGACCACCGGAGTACTGGCCGCGATGGTCTGCGGCTCATGGCTGAAGACGATCAGCTTGCCGTCGTAGGCGCACAGGCCCTTCGTCGCACCGGTGGGGAGCGTGTTCTTGTTCTTGGTGCCCGGCCGCGACCGCGGCACGCCGTCCTGATCGACGTAGCCGTTGACCAGGTCGTAAAGGGTGTTCGGGTCTGCCCCGCCCTTCGTCCGGAGCCGGTTGATACCGCCCTTGGAGGCGTTGAGGGTGACAATGCGGCCGGTCACTGGAACGGCACCTCCGGGCGAGGCGGCACGTAGACGCCCTCACCCGCCGGCGGCCCGGGGATGTACCGCGCCGTGGCGTGGGTGCCTGCAACCAGATTGGTGATCATCACCTCCAGCTGCTGGATGTAGGCCTGAGCGTCCGCCTGCCGGTAGTGCGCCTTGCCGTTGGCCAGCGCCAGCAGGAACACGATCTCGCTGTCGATCGTGGTCCGGTCCGTGTCCTCGGTGAAACGGTTGAGGTCGAACTTTCCCTTGATGACAAGGTTGCCCAGCGTCTCATCGGGCGCCGGCCAGATCTCGATGCAGTTGCGGAACTCGAAGCGCTGCGGCAAGCCGGTCAGCTCGCTGGTCGTGTAGCTACGTGGGTTGATGCCCTGATGCATCTCGGACCAGACGCCATCACGCTCACGGCCGACCCAGGTCACCTTGCGCGGATCCAGCGTCGCCGGGCAGGACTGCGGGGCATTCTTCTCGTCGTTGTCCGGGTAGTCGTACAGGCGCTGGCCGGCGACCAGCGGCCAGGAGAACCATCGCTCGTTGCGGAACTCGCCGGTCGGGCGCCGGAACAGTGCCACCTGCGCGCTATGCAGGAAATCGTTGAGCAGCTCCTTCATGCCCGGCGGCGGGTTGTTCGCCTGCGCGGCAAAGCCCAGCCGGATCATCAGCCGCTTGCGCAGTTCTGCCAGCGTGGCGTTCCCGTCGGTGCTGGAGCAGGCGCACTGGATGCCGTCGGTGATGCTCATGGGAGCCCTCTTGTGGAGACGGGCCGGGTTCCCCCAGCCCGTCGGGTTACCGCGTGGTGCTGGCGATCAGCCGCCCAGGGTGCCGGCGCCGGCCTGCGCGGCGTCGTACAGCGCCTGCAGTTCGGCCTTCGGCGCGTTGCCCTTGTGGTCGATGCCCAGGCGGGTCAGCTCTTCGCGCAGCTCGGCATGGGTCAGCTCGGGCTGGTCGTCGCCATCGCCTTCCGGCGCGGGACGGCTCAGGCTGGCGGCGGCGGTCGGGCGCGGCGGCAGCCGGCTTTCGATCACAGCCTCGGACTGCTTGCTGAAAGTGTCCTTGCCGACATCCATACCCAGCTCGGAAGCGACGTCGCGGGCGCCGCGCGGGAACACCTGGTCCACCACCGGCCGGTACTTGTCGGTGTACTTGGTGTAGATGCGCTGCAGTTCCTGCGTGGCGTTGTTCGGCAGCTCGAACGCGAAGTAGTCCGGGTCGGTCACGACCACGTTGTCCTCGCCGTGGATCAGCTCCAGGATCGGCAGCTCATGCTTCGGAAACGAGTCGGAGATCGTGACGTACTCGCTGCGCTGGATCGTCGCCTGCACTACCGGGACGATGATGGTTTCCTTGCTCATGTTCCCTCCTCGGGAATGGGTGAGCGGCCCCGTATAGAGGCCGCAGAAGGTCAGCCAGCCGCCATGTAGACGGTGCCGGCAGCGGACAACTTGATCCACTGCGGCAGGTTCTGGACCTCGGTCTGCCCGTTCGCAGCCAGGGTTGCCAGCGTGGTGTACGTGCCGGTCTCGGTATCCGAGCCCTGCAGCGTTGCGGCGGTGTCGGCGAAGTTGGAGAAGGTGGCGCTGCCGCCGCGCAGGAACGGGCTGTTGCCGGTCTTGAACGCGGTGTTGGTGATCGGGGTGGACTTCATGGGGATGGCTCCTGTAGCCGGATGGGGTTCCCATGAGCGCCCGGCCGGAGCCGGGACACTCGGATCAGGCCATGCCCGATCAGGCGATGGACAGCACGGCGTGGACGTTGCGCTTCTTGGCCGTCATGCCGTACTTGTTGGTCTGCGCGTAGTAGGTCACGTAGCGGTCCGGCAGCTTTTCCGGCTTGCGCTTCTTCATCCAGTGGCCCTTCAGCGGGCGGAACTTGATGAAGTTGCGGTTCAGCAGGTAGCAGCGCTTGGTCCACGGGTAGGTGATCGCGCCCAGGCGAGCGTCCAGCAGTTCGAAGGTCGGATCCCAGATCAGCTCGATGCCCTTGTAGAACACGCGGGTGATCGACGGATCCATGCCGGTGCCGCCCTGCTGGTTGACGATGATCTGCCGGTCAACCTTGGTGGTGGTCTCAGCCTTGTAGGCGTTGAGGAACGCCTGGCCGCAGCGGATGTCGGTCGGCATGGCGCCGCCGTAGCGGATGCAGGCATCCCACATGGCGTCCAGCGCTGCGACGATGCCGCCCGAGGCGATGGCCATGCTGGCGTTGTTGCGCCAGTAGGTGCTGGTGCTGGCATTGATGCCGCCGACGATGTCGCCGGTGCCCGGGGTGGTCGAGACGATGTGGTCCAGGCCCGGAACGGCCTTGGCCGACTGCGAACCGTTCTGCAGGGTTTCCAGCGCCAGGCCTTCCTGCAGGCCATTCTTCATGGCGGTCCAGCTCGACTGCAGCAGGTTGACCAGCTGCTCCTTCTCCGACGAGGAGGGAACGCCGGCGCCGGAGTCATCGATGGTGATGCCGGCCGCGATCAGGCGGTCTTCATCGAACCAGAAGCCCTCGTGGTTGCTGTAGTACTGGAACTTGGCGAAGCGGTTCGGGTCACGCTCGTTGTAGGTGACCTGGTCGGCGCCGCTGTAGTTCTGGTAGTTGCTGTCGTTCGAGATGAACAGCTTCTCGTTGTAGATGCCGTTACCGAAGTACGACACCTCCTTATTGCTGACCAGCAGGTCCAGGGTGGTGTGGGCGATGTTGATCTGGTCGATCGGATCGTTGGTCGCGTAGGACTCGAGCGAGTAGTTCGCGCCCTGCGCAATCTGCGCGGTGGTGAACGGCATGAGGGTGTCCTCGAAGGGGAATGGGTGTCTTGCTTCCATCCACGTTCGAGGGGGGCGAGGCCTCTCACTGCCCTACCGGGCGCGACTCCGGCGTACTGCTGCGTGGCGCGGTTGTCAGCCGCAGGGCCAGATTGCCCTTGTTGCGGGATGCGTCAACGGACACAGGAAACCCCGCCGTAGCGGGGTCTTGTCAGGACAGAGCTTGGCTCTGCTCAGCCGTTGGTGGCCTGCTGGATACCGTACTCCAGCGCGTCCATCGGGCTGGCGAAGGTGGTCGGGTCCATCGCCGGACGCGGGCCGCTCGGGCGCACCGGACCCGGGCGCGGCTGGACCGGCGCGGCGGGCGCGGCAACGGCCGGCGCTGCCGCCTCCGGCGTCTGGATGCGCGCATAGGCCAGCGCCGTTCGCTGTGCCCATTCGCTGGGATGGTACTGCTCGCGGATCTGGCGAACGGCCTCGTTCAGCTGCGGGCGCTTTGCCGCATAGCTGGGGTCTTCCTGCGCCATCTCGGCGTCGAACTGCTGCAGCCACTGGATGCCCCGCTGTTCGGCCTGCTCCGCTGCCTGCTGGCTCTCGGTGCGCTGTCGCTCGACATTACCCGTGTAGGCGGCGCGGTCACGCTGACCGGCGATCTCGACAGCACGGGCGCGCGGCAGATCGCCGGCCTCGACCTCGGCACGCAGGTCCTGGTGGTTGGCCAGCGGGTCATGGATGCCCGGCGCCTCCTTGCCGAGCATCTTGGCGAGCGCGGCATACTCCTTGCCCATGACCTCGTAGGCTTTCTCGGCTGCGACCAGATCGCCCTGCTGCGCCTTGCCGATCAGGCCCAGGTAGTCAAGCGCCATGCCGTACTGCTCGGGGCTGGCGCCGGTCTCCACGACCATCTGCACCATGTCCTCGCCGACCTTGGAGCGCTGGACCAGCTCCGGCAGGCGGGCCACATCTTCGATGCCGGCCGCCTTCATGGCCTCGCGCAGCGGCGCCAGCTCCTTGATCTCGGCGGCCATGCCGCGGAAGCGCTCGGCTGACTTCTCCTTCAGGCCGAGCGCGGTGATCTCCGCCTCGGTGTCGGCGTCGGGCTGCTGCTCATCCTCAGCTGCGGCAGGCGGCTGACCATCGGCCGGGGGAGCGCCATCCTGCGGCGTTGCCGGCGGCTGGCCGTCAGCGGGCGGAGCTGCGGCCGGGTCGTCTGCCGGGGGCGTATCCGCATCGGCGGCCGGGGCCGCATCCGCCGGCACTGCATCAGCGACCGGTGCCGCCTCGGCATCAGCAGCGGCAATGCCGGCGTCCAGTGCTGCCATCACGTCGGCGGCCTGGTCGGTCGGGGTGGTGTCCGGCGCAGCGGCCGGGGTGTCTGCGTCGACGTTCATCACTTGCTCCAGGTTGCGAATACCCGCCAGATGGCGAGCGTCAGTGGGTGGTAGCGCATCTCAGTTCCTATCAGGCTGCTGCAAGGGGATCGGCGGCAGGTGCGCCACCGGGGGGCGCGGGCGGAACGGGCGGCTGCTGGCCACCATTTCCACCCTGCGGAGGCGGCGCGCTGCCGGGAACTGCCTGTGCGGGCATGGCCGGCTGAGTGCCGTCGTTCTGGGGGATGAGCTGGTCGATGTCGAAGCGCTCGCCGCTGCGCTCGGCGGTCAGGCGCATGAGCTGCTCCAGCGCGTCGGCGATTGCGTCGGGCGACGCGCCTCGCAGCTGGCCGATCTGGGTAATGCCGGTCTGCAGCAGCGGCAGCAGGTTGGCCCACGACTGGCGCTCCATCGCGGTGTTCGGCTTGCCAGAGGAACCGGCGCGGATCTCGATGCGGACGAACTCTGCCAGGTCGTCCGGCCCCATGTAGGGCGGCCAGAATGCGGTCGGGCCAGCGATAAAGCGCACGTCCTCGTCGGTCAGGTAGACGCGGGCGATCTGGCAGGTGTATTCGGCCAGTTCGCTCAGGACCGATTCCATGTTGTCGCGGCGGCTGCTGCTGCGCGCCTGGAAGCCCTGCTGCTGGATGTCCGCCTCGGTGGCGGTCTTGGCCGTGTTGATGGAGCCCGTCAGCGCCTCCTGCACGCCCCAGATGCGCTCCAGCTCGGCCAGGATGCGCGTGCGGTCGTAAACCGCCGGGTCCATCGGCGGGTAGGTGATCGGGACCAACAGCGTGCGCAGGTCTGCGTTCGGCTGGGTCACGTTGAGGGGGACCATCTCGCCGGTGTCAGCCTTGGCGAGCTTGGTCGCCTCTTCCGCCTCCATCGCGCCTGCGTGGAACGCCGTCTTGGGCTTGATGCGGCGGCGATGCTCGGTCTCGGCCGAGCCGATGCGGTTGTACTCGTCCATGAGCTTGGTCGAACGGCTGACCAGGCTCTGCGGGTGGCGCTGGCCGTCCACCTCGGACGTGCAGATCACGAAATACGGGTAGAACCGGGTCGTGGCCGGCGGGTTGAATGCTGGCTTGACCCAGAACGGCACGCCGGTGATCGCGGTCAGGACGGTGTTGCTCTCCGCGTCCCAGATCTCGATGCGGCGCACGTAGCACCCATTGGCGCCACCGTCGGTGTTCGTGGTGTAGGCATCGGCCTCCTCAGCCGTGGCCGCGTTGCCGGTCAAGCCGACGCTCTCGTTCTTGCCCATGCACGGCTTGCGCGGTGCGTAGCGCACGGCCTTGCGCAGGATGTTCTCGGCGTTGCCGTCCTTGTCGAACTGCGCCAGGTATGGACCATGCTCGGCCAGCGCGTCCTCATAGGACGGATATGAGATCTCGGCGTTCCAGGGCGCATCGACGTGGTTGGCGATGGTGAAGCCCGGCGCGACCTGGAAGTTCTCGCCGGCCACGTTGTCGATCGCGTAGCCGCGGGCGACCACGCGCTCGGCCCCGTTCCGGATGGCGGCCAGCTGGCGCTCCAGGTCGGCGATCTTGGCCTCCTCGTTGTTCCCGAACACGCCCTTGACCGTGTCCCACGCACGGGCGCCATAGCCGGCGGTGCCGTCTTCCAGCTCCTTCTGCAGCGCCTTGGCCCGGGCGATGTTCTGCTGCAGGTCGTTGATCGCGGTCTGCGTCTCGGGCGAGATCTCGGTGCGCTCCTGCCACGTCGCCTTCAGCACCCCGGGGCCGATGGTCAGCGACGATCGGACCCACGGACGGCCCCGGCGCTTCAGCTGCGCGTCCTTCCACATCTGGGTGCCGACGGCCTCCAGCGTCTCGGCAAACTGCTTCATCTCCCGCGAGCGCTTGGCGTACTGCTTGCGCAGCTTCAGGACCTCGTCGGCCACCAGCTTCTCCACCACGCCGGTGGCCAGGTAGCTCTCCTGCGCCTGCTTGCCCTGCTCGAAAGCCTGTTCCGGTGGCACACCCATGGCCGTTTGCTGCGCGGCAATCTGCCGGCCGACCTCCATCGCGTCCTGCTCGGCCTGCTGCTGGATCCCTGCCATCACCTGCTCGTCGGACTCGATGATGTCCCGCAACTGCTCAGGCGTTGGCATGCGGTGCGCTGGGCCGGGCGACACGTCGAAGTCCGGGTTGCGGGCGTAGAGGAACGCCTCCTGGATGTCGATATAGGTGCCGATCAGGTTGGCATCGACCAGGAAGCCGGAATCGCCGCGTGCCTGGCGCCGGTCCTTCACGTACTGCTGCCGGGCGTCCTTGTCGAACTCGCGGGCCTCCTCGAAGCGGGCCATCCAGCGCTTCACGTCGGCCTGCATGCGGCTGATCTGCTTGGCGCGCGCCGGATCGGGATCAGCGGCGGCCGCGATCCCGGTTTCGAGTGCTGCGATGGGTTGGTCTGCCATGGTCGGGCCGGTGTGCGAACTGGCCCCAAGGTGCCCGAGCTGCCGGAGGCATCAACGGTAGTAGCGCGCTGTCTTCTCGTCGTCGTCGCGGTCGGCGGCGTCGCGCTGCTTGAACCACGGATCGGTGAACGGCGCGGGCGGAGCCGGCTTTGCCTCGGGCGGCAGGCTGCCGTCGGCCATCAGGTCGATGCCACGGCCGAACAGGCTGCACACGTCAACCATGTCGTCGCGGCGGCCGTCCTCACCGGTGAAGGCGCACAGCTGGTCGATCAGCCTGTCGCCCCATTCGGTGTTCGGGATGTGCACCGAGCCCGTGGCAGCGCGGGCAGCGAAGCCCAGAGCGCGGTCGGCCTTGCTGCCGGCACTGGCCAGCGGTACCCGGTGCACGAACGTCTGCGTGGCCTTGGCCGCGCGGCGGATAGCGCCGTCGGTGGTGCGAAGGATGACGCCCATCTCCTCGAACGCCATCACCGGCTTGTTGCGCCGGCCCATCTGCATCAGGGCGGCGATCCACACGGACGGGTCCTCCTGTCCGCTCCACCAGTCCACGAACCACATGTCGCCCACGTGGTCGAGGCCAGCACAGCCATGCTCGGTCCAGTCGGGATCGGCCTCGGGGTCGTCCGGGTCCGGCGCGCCAGCGTAGTCGCTGGCCAGGTACTTGCGCAGCCCCTTCGGCTCGTCGCCCAGATTGAAGCGCTTGAACCAGTGCCGCTTGAACAGGATGCCGGCCTTGGCCCGTGGCTGGCCGCCGAAGATGTGGTCGTGCAGGTCCTGCGACACGGCCAGCGTCTTCAGCCGCTCGGTCTCCATGGCGGGGTTCCACCACGGGTTATCCAGCCAGTTGATCTGGATGACGATGGCGTCCGGGTCATCGCCCAGCACCCAGCGCTTGTAGGCGTAGTCGTCCTGCTGATCAGGGTTGAAGGTCACCCAGATCTCGGCGCCGGTCGTGCGGACGATGGTCGGGATCAGCTTGTTCCAGCTGTTGGCCGAGACGTTGGACGCCTCCTCCACCCACACGATCGTCGCACCCTCGAACGACTTGATGCTGTCGGCAGTGTGGTCCTGCAGGCCCGTGAAGCTGAACGTGGAGCCGGTCAGGATGCAGGTGATCTGGTCCTCACCCTGCTTGTTGATCTTGAAGTAGGCCGAGAGGCCCATGCGGTTGATGTAGTCCTCGATCACCCGCTTGGAGGACTGCGCAATCGACTTCTGGATCTCGCGCACGCACAGGATGCGGTGCTTGGCCTGCATCGACAGCATCACCAGGATCTGCGCCACGGTGTGCGACTTCGCCGAGCCGCGTCCGCCGTACAGCACCTTGAACTGCTTGGGCTTCAGCACCGGCAGTAGCTTGGCCGGGATGTGCACCGGGGTGTGCGGTGCCAGCGGGTTCGGCTGGGCCGACACGGTCACTCGCCCTGCTTGGCCGGGACCACGCCCATCACGTAGAACGGCGGCGGGGCCGGCAGCTTCTCGCCGTCGGCATCGGCATGCTGGACCTTGTCGCCCCACTTCTTGGGCGAGCGCCTGGCCATCTGCCACTTCAGCACGTCGATCATCACCCGCTTCTGATCAGGGGCGATGCTCTGGTCGAAAGCGATCTCGCGCATGCGCTCGGCGTCCAGCTCGTCGCCCTGTTCGCGCGCGCGGGCGTACATCTCGCGGAACTCTTGGCGCTCAGCCAGCCAGCGATAGGCCGTAGCCTCCGAAGGCATGCCGGGCTGCTTCAGGGCGTCTCGCAGGGTTTTATGCTCAGCGATGTAGGCGCAGATCTCTGCCGCCAGCTTGGCGCTGTAGGTGCTCGGCCGCCCACCAGCCGACTTGCTCGGCTTCTTGGCCGTGCTGGCCTTGGGCTGCTTACCGACCATTGGCGGCCTCTGTGGCCTTCAGCCGCTCCAAGACCTTGGGCAGGCGCTGGATCAGATCTTCCACCACGGCAATGTCGTCAGCCAGGAACGCGTCTCGAGTGGCCTTCTCGGCTTTCTCCTTCTCGACCTGCTCCGCTACAACTTTGGCGGTGTAACGGGCGCCCTCCCTGATCTGCTGGTCTCGTGGGCCGTAACCGTCGTACCAGAGGCGGATAACATCTTCCACATCGCCGCCGGAGCGCACGCATTCCGTTACTGCTTTGACCAGCTGCTCCTTCTCGACACTGGACAGCCAATCAGCCATTGGCCACCTCCGCCTGCAGCCGTACCTGCCCCTGCCGGGTGATGCCGAAGCGTTCGTCCTGCTCCTGCGCGTAGCCGTGGCTCACCAGCGAGTCCAGCAGCGAGTCGCCGCCGCGGTGGTGGTCTCGCCACTCCTGGCGGGTCAGGCTGAACTGGCCGGCCAAGTGCTGCAGGCCCTGCGTGATCGGGTCCAGGCTCACGACAGGGCCTCCTCGGTCCCACGGGCGATGAGTGACACGGCACCGGCGTGGCAACCGGTACCGCCGCCGCAACGCGGCAACCCGCTCCCTCGGCGCTGGCTGTTACCCACCTGCCAGCTGGGGCTACCGATACCTGCCTCGGTAGAGGGCCGCATGTACGCGGTCACGCGGCGCGCCCAGACAGGTCGAACAGGTCGAGCTGCACGGGCATGTGCCGCTTCCGTGGCGCCGGCTTGGCGATGCCCAGATGCTCCAGCATGTCCTCCAGCACGTTCGCGAAGGCCTCGGCGGTCACACGGGGAAAGCTGTACTTGCCCACCAACCACGGCCAGTACGGAGACTTCTCGCCCTTGCGGGCCATCTCCACGGCCACCGGCTTGTCCTCGGCCAGGACGAACGCCTGCGAGGTCTCCGGGTTGATCAGTAGGAAGCTGGCTACCGTGCATCCGCGCTGGTTCTCTGCGATTCGTGGAAGGATGGCGTTCAGGGCATCTGCCGGGTTGGTCGGGTCGACCACGCAGACCACGCGCGGCTTCCAGACCTGCCGGAACGGAACACCCTCAGTTGTACCGGTGCGGCGCGGAGCTTCAACGGATGCGGCCATGTTTCGACCTCCGGTGCGGGGTTGGGATACCTGGCTCATGGGCGTGCCTTCCTACGGTTGATCTCGCGGCGCATCAGCTGCGCCTCGGTCTTGAACGCGCGGGCCTCGTGCAGCACCTCGCGCACGTCGTAGCCCTGCCGGTGCAGGCTGAAGATCTCGTCGGCCAGGGCGTGGTCCAGCCGGGCGACGATCTCCAGTTCCGGCGTCGTGTATTGGCTGAAGGTGGGGATGCTCAAAACTCCTCCATGAGCCAGCCACCGCCGCGGTTCTTCGCGACGGCCTTGAATGCGATGAACCGGAACGGGTACTGGCCTGCGGCTACCTTGATCTTCACTCGAGCGTCGTCGGTCCAGAACCCTTTGACCTCGTGCATCTCCATGACACCGTCACCGCTCATGACGGCGAAGTCCGGCGTGTAGAACGTGTTGTCGGCCAGGCGCAGCTTCACGCCCTCAAACCGGTACCACTCCACGTCTCCGGTTGTCCGCAGGCGCTCCAGGTGCTGGGCGTAGGCCTGCTCGGTCTTGTTCATCTGGCCGGCCGGCATGCGGCCACGGGCGAAGCGGGTCATGCGCGCACCCGCAGGTAGCCCTGCTGCCACAGCTGCAACATGGTCAGGTCGTGGGCCCGCTGCCAGATCTCGGCCTTCTCCTCGCGGGTGAAGCGCTTCCCCTGGTCGAGCTCGCGGTGGCAGCTCCGGCACCCGCTGGCGAAAAAGCAGTCATGCGCCTTGATGCTTCCGCCCTTGCCGTGGCGGGACTGGTTGCTGTGGCACGGCTCGCCCGGGCCGCCCTCGCACACCCCTTCGATCTGCAGGGTGCAGTTGAGCTGGTAGGCGAGGTCCAGCAGGGCGCGATCGCGGTAGTTACCGTGCATCAGATAGCCCCCCATGACGGGTAAAATCGTCCCAACAGCAACCCAATGAGAGAGAAATGGAATTCCATCATCGAGACGCCCTGGTAACCGGAGTGGTGGGGATTTTGTGCGGCGCTGTTATCGGCTCGGGATACATGGGATTCGTGTTCCCATTCATTCACTCCGAGAATGCAGCCGATTGGTTCTCGGGCCTCGGCACCTGGGTGGTGGGCATAGCAGCTACTGTCCTTACGCTTCAGCAGCACAATGCAAAGACGAAGGCAGAGGAGACGGAACAGGCACGCCTGCTTTTTGAGCAGAAGGCGAGCGAAGATCGACTCGCCGCTGACGCGGAAGAGCGGAGGCGTCAAGAGAACCAACAGCAGTTCGCGGATATGGCCAAGTACAGAACCGCAGTGGGCCGCTTGCAACTGCCTCACATGTTCTTTCAAACGGATGCAAAAGACATCTCTGCCCTTTCGCCAGACGACATCCACGCCTTGGCGAGAACGATCAAGGCCAGCATCCCTGCTCTCCCATTGCCGACCGGTAGTTTTGTGCTTCCGGTAGAAATGATCCCTAGGCTGGCTTCGATGGAAGTTGCAGGGAGCCTCTGCTCTTCTCTTTGCGACGGACTTTTGTCCGAAGGCAGTCCACCGCCCTTCTCCAACGTCAACGCTCCTTTCATGCTGTCCATCAGGAAGAAGATCAATGAGATCGCATCGGCTGCGAGCTCTCTTAACAAGCAGGCAACAGCCATCGCATCTACAATCGACGGAATGCTCGCCGAGCAAGCCACGCGCCTGAGTTGACATCACGCGGCCTCTGCAAAGTCGTTAGGGTTGTGGCCGAGTCCGAGCAAAACCACGTCCGACCAACGCACCGGCTTGGCCGAGAGTCCTTGTTCGTCGGGGTGATCGCCGATTTGCAGGAGGGCTGTGATCGCCTCAGCTGCCTGCGAGCGGGACAGTTTCAGGCTGGACCCTCCCAGCATGATGAAGCCCTGCGCACCCTCGCCTCTGTCGATGGCAGGCATCATCCTCCAGCCCAAGATTGTCCCGGCGACCATGTGGCGCCAGTCGTCCTTGCTTAGGCGGTTGCCGTGCCATGACAGTTGCGCGGCAAGGTCGCCACAGACGGCGTTTAGCATCCTGCGCTGCTTGTCAGTCATTCCACCTGGGCCATCCAGCTTCCAGTCATTCGGTGAAATCGCACTCATCCCCGCCTCCTCCTGATCTGCTCGTCTCGTTCGTCCCAGCCGGCCAGCCATGCCCGGCGCAGCGCCAGCCTGTCCTCGCCCATGGCGTAGAGCGGGACCGAGTTGCGGTCCTTGTGTGCGTCGCGCATCCACCGGCCGGTCTGGCGGGCGCGTTCCAGTTCATATGCGGGGACCATCAATCCATCCCTCCTGAGCGCCTTCCGCCCGTCTGCTGCTGCGGGATCACCGGGTCTTCGCCGTCGTAGTCGTCGATGCGGCCATAGGCCAACGCGTTGCGGCCCCAGGCGCGGCCGGTCTCGCCCTCACGCTGCTTGGCGATGATCATTTCCACGAAGCCGTCCAGCGGAGAGCGCACACCTTCGCGCTCGCTGTAGTAGTCGTCGCGGTACAGGAACACGATGAGGTCGGCGTCCTGCTCGATGTTCCCCGACTCGCGCAGGTCGGACATCTGCGGGCGCTTGTTCTGCCGGGTCTCCAGCGATCGATTCAGCTGCGACAGCAGCACCACCGGGCAGCACAACTCCTTGGCCAGCTTCTTGAACCCAGCGGTGATGTGGCCGATCTCGACCGTCTCGCGGGTCTTGCCTGGGAGCGGCATCAGGTGCAGGTGATCGATCACCACCAGGTCGATGGCCGCTTTCATCCGCTCGCGTCGGCACCGCGCCACGATCTGCTGCTCAGACAGCCCGGCCGTGTCATCAATCAGCAGGCCGGACGCGTTGAGCTGCTGGGTGGCCTGCGTGACCTTGCTCCAGTTCTCGTCGTCCCTCTCGCCGGGCTGCTGCAGCCATGCCAGCGGGACGTTGGCCAGGGAAGCGATGCCGCGGTTGTAGATGCTGGTGTCGGTCATCTCCAGGTTGAACACCAGGCAGCGCTTGCCACGCAGCGCAGCGGCCACGGCCACGTTGATGGCCCATGCCGACTTACCCATGCTCGGGCGGCCGGCAACGATGACCAAGTGCCCGTCCTGCAGCCCGCGCGTGCGCCGGTTGAAACCGGTCCACGGCGTGAGCAGCCCCAGCGCCTGGCCGTTGTTCTCGACCCGGCGGGCCAGCTCCTGATACCAGCGCTTGCCGATCTCCTTCGCGCCCTTCACCGAGCCGCGCCGGATGCTGGCGATCTCCGACAGCGCCTGCGTGGCGTCCGCGACGATGACCGAGGCGTCCTCCCCTTCCGGGTTGAAGCCCTTGGCCGACAGCTGGCCGCCGATCTCGATCAGCCGGCGCTGGGTGGCCTTGCCCTTCACGATCTCGGCATAGGCGACCACGTTGGCAGCCGAGTGCGTGGTTGCGCTCAGCTCAATCAGGTACGCGCCATCGCCAACCAGCTCCAGCTCGCCACGGTCGGCGAACCACTCGCCCATCGTCACCGGGTCGAACGGCTTGTCGGCGCCGGCCAGTTCCACGATCGAGGCGTAGATCATCTGGTGATCGCGGCCGTAGAAGTCCTCCACCTTCAGCCACTCGGAGACCTTCGGGAACGCCTCCGGGTCCAACATTAGGGCGCCCAGCACGGATTGCTCAGCGTCGCGGGACTGCGGCAGCTGGCGCAGGTCGTCGTGCGGGAAGTCAGCCAGGACCGCGTTCATTCGGCCTCCCCGGCGTCAGCCTCGGCTGCCAGCTTTGCCTGCTTGCCGGCCGTGGTCAGCTGCCAGCTGCCGTCCTCGGTCGGGAACCAGAACTTCGGCCAGTTGCCCTCGACAGCGTTGCGGAACGTCTGGCGCCAGCCGCGCACGCCGGTCTGCCGCTTGTCGGCGTACCGGGCCTTGAACCACCTCCATGCCAGGGCGACGAAGTCGTGAGGCAGGCCGATGCGATCGGCGTAGGCGAACACCGCGTCGTCCACGGGAATCAGGTTCTCCCCTGCCTCCTCGCATTCAGCCCGGAATGCAGCAAAGCTGATCTTGGCCGAGCGCTTGGGCTTCTGCTGCTGACCTTCCCCATCGTCACTTCCCCCCTGTGGGGGGTTAGGGGGGCTTTTATCTTTCCCTTCCTTCCCCTTCCCTTCCCTTCCTACCTGCGTGTCAGTGACGCGTGCCGACGCGTCAGTCACGCGTTCGTTCTCGTCAGTGACGGGAGGATCGGGGAGCGTAGAAGCCGCTTCGCGGGGGTTGATGTGCTGGTGCTTGGCAAACTGCGGGATGAAAGCCAGCCCGTCGCCGTATTGCACGACGAGTCCCGACGCGACAATCTCGCGTGCCAACGCGTCAATGTCGCAGTCGTCCGCCGGAAAGTAGCGCAGCTTGAACGTGCGCGGCTTCCACGTCAGGCGCCCCTCGCGATCTGCCTCACACCACAGGGCCACGTACAGCAGCCGCGCCAATGGCGACAGGCCGCAGATGTCCTCGCTGGTGAAGAACTCGGGTTTGATTGTTCGGATGCGGGCCACTACGCAGCTCCCAACAGGTCAGGCTGCGGCGTAGCCGTGCGCCGGGCTTCCGCCCTGGCCTGCTCGGCCGCGCATCGGGACAGGTGCGCGACGATCTCCTCGCGCGTCATAGGCGGGCTGGACTCGATGACCCGGATGCACTCGTCCAGATGCTGCAGCAGCTCGCGGTTCTTCATTGGCGGACCTCATCAGGTCGGCCAGGCGCTCGACCTCGCAGATGCCGTCAAGGGCGGCCTGCAGGTTGAGGAACTGGCGCAGGAGGTTGGAGCCGGTCGCGGCGCACAGCGGGCCGACCAGCTTCTCGGGGATCGGGCGGACGCCGTTCTGCATCCGCGAGACGTAGGATTTCGACTTGCCGATGCAGGCCGCCACGTACTCCAGCTTGTGGTGGCCGGCGCGGATCATCACGGCCAGCGCGTGCGCCGCCGATTCGATCTGTCGGACGATCTGGGAGGGCGCATCCTTCGGGGCGTGGTGTACGCCGAATGCGAGGGGGAGAGCCTTTTGGTTGCCAGGGGTTGCCATGCGTTGCCTATCGTTGCCAAGCCCTCTCGGGCGGAATAAAGGCCCAACCCACAACGGATTGAGCCAAGTGAATTCAGAGGTGACGCGGTCGAGCGGTGTCGTTGAACTGGTGCCGGTTGCCGGCCGGCTGTTCGTGCTGAGGCGCTACGGGGATCGGGTGCGAATCACCCAGGTGGAGCGAAAGAACCCGCCCGCTCCCGGCAGCGGCACCGTGGTGCCCTTCCCTGCCCGGGGTCGGTGAGGTGGTCATGTCAGGCGCTCAAGGCCAAGGCGGGCGCCCTCTCGCGGTAGGATGCGAATGCCAGTCCGCAACCTGCCAACGAGAGGGATCCCATGAGCATTTGCCCGCACTGCAAGAAGAGCTTCAGCACCGTGACCATTGGCGAAGTAAGCGCGAGCGTTCCGTTCGGGCGAAGGACGTTCAAAGCGCTGTCGTACAACTGCCCGCACATCGGATGCGGGGTTTCCTTGGGCGTCGAAATCGACCCCATTGCAGTTCGCACAGAAATCGTGGCGCAGGTCATCGACGCGCTCCAGGATCCGAAACGGAAGTAGTTCGCCAGCACCCGCATGCACCCGGGTCGCCGCTACCGAGGCAGGTGGCGGCGTGCCCCTTGCAAGGGGCTGTGCCGGTGGCCGTGCTGTCCGACTCGCCGTGGCCGAGGACGCGGTTCAATAGGTCGATTTCTGCAACCTCAGCCACCTGGGCCAGGGTCAGCGCACCGAGCGGACTCAAGTCCTTCTCGGCGTGCAACACCACATGTGCGGAGATCGCATTGCCGTCGGCATCTGCGACCACTCTCAACGCAATCCATCCGAGGTGGATGGTCTTGTTGTCGTCAGGCTGCACGGCCGCCTCCTTCTTCTTGGGCGGCAGCGCGCCGGCGGCGAGCGGCCTTGCGCTCGGTGGTCACGGCGAGATCAACCAGTGCCTTGCCAACCTCGTAGGTCGGCTGCATCAGGCCGCGGCGAATCCGGTTGATGGTGGACTGCCGGGCACCCACAGCAGAGCCAATGCTCTGCTCGGTCAGCCCAGCGGCGCGGAGACGTTCGATGGCGAGTGAGGGGTTCATGACGACGGAAAATATCCCATTCGGGATACGCATGGAATCCCCAAATGCATTTTGTCCGACGAACGGTATGCGGGATCATTCCTGTATGCATGACGACGACCTGCCCCGCCGCAATCTCCGCCACCTGATCAGCCTTCACCGGACCACCGCTGCCGAGGTTGCGGTTGCCTCTGGGGCCGGCCAGTCGTGGGTGAGCCGCTACATGGCGGGGAAGATCAGCAAGCCGAACCCTGAAAAGATGGGCCAGTTGGCCCGGCACTTCGGCGTCTCCACCAGCGACCTCATGTGGATAGATCTGTCGGGCATTGATGAGCCGGTCGCGTCTCAGTCCGTGGGATCGGAGCGGGAGATAGTCGCAGCCGCAGTGAAGCTGGTGAGCGAAATGGAGGCCATGGCGCCTGAGCCGCTCCCCAAGGAGACCTATGCGGATCGCCTGTATGTGGCCATGAAAGTGGTACAGGAGGAAGGTGCCGCTGGGATCATGGACGACAGCAACGTGATCGTTGCCCTACGTCGCTTCGCTGCCGAGCTTCGTAAAACAGGGTGAGGACAGCATGGCGATCAGCGACGAGCGACTGAAGGAACTAGCAGGAGAGATGGCTGAGGCCATGGGGATGAGGCCGCGCAAGGCGTCTGCCCCAACGATCTTGAGGCGTGGCCAGGTCATCCCGTTTCAGAGATCCGGTATGGATGGAGCAACCCGCGCCATCGTCTACGCGCGCATCAGGGACTTGGCCCGCATGTACTGGCTGGCGTGGCTAATCCGCCAGGAAACAGCTCATGTGCGCGGCGTCATCGAGTGCTTGACCGACGACGAGCTGATGGAGCTGAAAGACAAGATGGAGCGAGCCAGGGAATGCCGCGTTGAGGGCATCGGGTTCGATGAGGTGGGCCTTGTAAGGGAGCAGAGGCTATGACAGCAAGGACATTGATTGCGATATTGACTATCGGTGGCTTGATCTTCTCTCGTGGTAACGCACTTGCAGATGAGCCGAGCACCGGGAGATGGCTGTATCTCGGCGAGAATGGGAGCGGCACTCCTGTCAGCGTCGATAAAGAGACTATAGTCAAGAACGATGGCAGGGTGACCGTATGGTTAAAGTTCTCGATCACCGACGCCACCAGGTCATCTTCAATGAAGCCGACCACCACCGAGGTGAAGGTCAGGGCTCGCTACAAATGCGAAGAGATGACGGTCACAACCTTGGCTGTCGAACAGCACGACAACTTAGGCAGAAGCCTATCCAGCGTCCAGCTATCGAGCCCTGAAGAGAAAGCTATTCCTCCCGATAGCGTGAACGAGGTTGTTTGGCGGGGTCTTTGCACGCAGTGACTGGGCAGTAGGTAGATCTCCTACCTACCGTTCGTCGGCTAATGCGTAAAAGTATCCCGTTCGGGATTGCGATTGTATCCCGTTTTGCATATCGTTCTCCCAACGCCGCGACACACCCACTCCCGGGAGCGGCCTGGAGACGAAGATGGCCGCCATCGCATTTGGACTGCCCCGCTCGACCACCCGGACCGGCTATGCGTCGGTCCGCGACCACAAGCGTTCCAGCGAGCTGACCCGGGAAGAGCGCGGCCTGCCGCTGCACCCGGCCAATGCCTTCATCACCTGCCCCGACTGTGGCGGCACCGGCGAACACGTCCGCAACGACAGCGCCAGCGGCGATCCGCAGTGCGAGTGCGGCGTGGCCTGCGGCCGCTGCGGCGGAGAAGGCGAGATTGCCGACGGCCTGATCGACCCGCTGCTGCTGGTGGCGAAGTACCGCAAGGGCCGCTTCAGCTGGGCCATGAGCGAGCGCCGCGCAGCTGACCGCCGGTACCACTACAAACTGTACCGGATGCGCGCCATGCGCCCCTGCAGCGGCCTGGCTGCGGTCGACATGCTGGCCCGGGCGCAGATGTGCGCCAACGACACGGCCCGCGCACTGCAGCAGGTGGCCGCATGACCGCCGCCGAACGCGAGTACCGCCGCAGCGTGCGGGCCACCTGCGTGACCCACTTCCTGGCGCTGTGCCTAGGCGTGCTGGCCGCCGTGCTGGTGCAGGCGGTGCTGTCGTGAGCCGGGAACTCGGTTTAGTAGCCGGGATCGATGCGGCAGCGCGAAGCCTGTGGGTGGAGGGCCAGCCGGTGAACCCACACGCGGCCAATCTTCTCTCAGCCAAGGCAATGGCCATCGAACTTCTCGCCGCCGCCCATGCATCCCTCGCAGCCCGTGACCTGGCCGACCAGATGGCCGCAGACGACCGCCTGCGCGCCGCTCTGGCCGCCTGCGAACCGGAGACGCCCCATGAACCCGTTTGACCGGCTGGACGCGGCCTTCGCCGACCAGTTCTGCCTGCCCCCAATCGCCCCGCCGATGTCGCTGGCGGAAGCCCGAGAACAACGCAACCGCGAGGCCGTGGACGGCCTGTGCGTGGAGGAAAACGACCGTGAGTAGCCGCCTCCGAATCGCATGGGCCGCCGTCGCGCTGTTCGCCGCCGTCGTCGTGCCGCTGCGCATCGCCGAGATCCACCAGGCCCACACCGACCGTGACGCTGCCAAAGCCCGATGGGCTGCAACCAGCAGCGTGCGCGGCTGAATTTCCCCGCCCTCACGGGCCCCGCGCCGGCCGGGATTCCACGACGCCGGCATCTATCCACCTACCAGCAGAGCAGCCATGAACCAGATCGTCACCATCGAGGATTCGGTCTACGGCACCAAGGAATCTTTCGCCTCGGTGCTGTCTGATCGGTCTATCAATTTCGACCGCGAGGCCGAGTTCGCCCTGCAGACGCTGTACGGCAACGACTACGCGATGAAGATCGCGCTGCAGAACCGGTCGTCGGTCATCGCTGCCGTGGTCAACATCGCCGCCATCGGCATCAGCCTGAACCCGGCGAAGAAGCAGGCCTACCTGGTGCCGCGCGACGGCAAGATCTGCCTCGACATCAGCTACATGGGCCTGCTGGATCTGGCGATCGACTCCGGGTCGATCCGCTGGGGCCAGGCCGAACTGGTCTACGAGAACGACACCTTCGGCCTCAACGGCATTGATCAGCAGCCGACCCACATCCGCAACCCGTTCGCGAAGGATCGTGGCGAGGTTGTCGGCGTCTACGTGGTGGTGAAGACCGCCGACGGCGACTACCTGACCGACGCAATGTCGGTGGAGGAAATCAACGCTATCCGTGACCGCTCGTCGGCATGGAAGGCATGGATCTCGAAGCAGAAGTCCTGCCCGTGGCTGACCGATTGGGGCGAGATGGCGAAAAAGACGGTCGTGAAGCGCGCCTACAAATACTGGCCGAAGACCGAGCGCCTGGACACCGCGATCCACCACCTGAACACCGATGGCGGAGAAGGCTTGGCCGTTCTGTCTAGCCAGCAGGTTCAGCAGCAGGCGCTGCCCGCGCCGCTGTCGGAGGATCAGGAGGCCGAGCGCACAGCGCTGTATGCCAGCCTGCAGGACATTGGCATGGCCGGTCTGGACGCTTTAGGTAAGGCATGGTCGAAGCTCACTCCGCAGCAGCGCAAGCTGATCGGCGGCTCGGGGCTGGAAGCGTTGAAGGCTGAGGCCGAGCGCGCCGCAGCGGAGATGGTCGAATGAGGCTGATCCACTGCGACCAGGGCAGCGATGCGTGGCACAACGCCCGCGCCGGCGTGATCACCGCCAGCATGTTCGCCACCGCGCGCTCGCGCGTGGGCGAGCTGACCGACCAGCAGCAGCTGTATGTGGACTCGGTGCTGGCGGGTATGGCGTCGAAGGCAGCAGCGGAGCATGCCGGCTACAAGGCCTTGCCGCGCTCGGCCATCATCGAGAAGGCGATCGCCGGCGAGCCTATCGGCGATTTCAGCGAGGCGTCGAAGAACTACGCCTTCCGGCTGGCGATCGAGCGAATCAGTGGCGAGCCGCTGGACGAGGGTTTCGAGACGTTCGCCATGCGCCGGGGCCATGAGCTGGAGCCCGAAGCCCGAGCAGAGCATGAGGTGCAGTCCGGCCTGCTGGTGCGCCGGGCCGGGTTCGTGCTGAGCGACTGCGGCGACTACGGCTGCTCGGCCGACGGCTTCATCGGCGAAGACGGCGGCAGCGAATACAAGTGCTTCATCAACCCCGAGAAGCTGCGCGCCTTCCACATCGACAACGATGCGAGCGAGGTGTTCGAGCAGGCGCAGGGCTGCATGTGGCTCACCGGCCGGCAGTGGTGGCACATCGGGCTGTACTGCCCGGCGCTGGCCGCCGTGGGCAAGCAGCTGTGGTGGCGCCGCTTCGACCGCGACGAGGCGTTCATCGCCAAGCTGCGGGCGGACCTGGAACCGTTCCGGCAGATGGTGGTCGGGTTTGAGCAGAGTCTGCGCGCTGGCGATCACCAAGAGGCCGCCTGATGGACGTGACGATCTATCCCAGCCACGCCAAATGCCTGCGCCGTGCCGGCCTCGCCCGCGCCCAGCTGTTCGCGCAGGTGATCGAGGGCAAGCGCTACACCACCAGGCAGGTAGCCGAGATTCTGGACGTTTCGCGCAGCACGGCCTACGACCGGATTAAGCGCGGCCCCTACCCGCTCACCTGGGCCAACCTGATGAAGGCTCGCCTGCCATGAAGACCTGCACGAAGTGCGCGGCCCGACTGCCGCTGCGGTTCTTCCCCCTGATCAACGGCAAGCACACCGCCGCGTGCGCGCCCTGCCGGAACACCGAGCGCCGCCTGCACGACCCGCTGCGCCCCCTGCGCCGCGATCCGCTGCAGGTCCGCCTCAACAACCTCGCCAACCTGTGGCACGGGCCAGTGCGCCGCGTGCCGCTGCGGAGCCACGCATGACCCACCACCGCTACGACCGCCGGCTGCCGAAGCGCACCGAGGGCTTCGCCTGGGGCCGGTCCATCGACAAGGTGCTGGGCGGCCACGTCCTCACCTACCGCCTGTTCCGCCGCGACCTGGCCGGAAAGCTGCACATCGAGACGCGGACGTTCCAGCTCAACGACCACCGCCGGCACATCGCGCTGCAGCTGCTGATCGCACGCCGCCAGCTGCGCGAACGCGTCGAAGCCATCGGCTATGCCCTGATCGAGGCCGAACAGGCCTCCCCACTGCAGGAGGTTGCATGAATACCAACGACAAAACCCTGGCGGACGTGCAGCCCGGTGGGAGGGTGAGGCTTGGGGATGGGCTGCCGCCGCTGCCGAAGGCTGGCTACGTCACCGGTGGGGACTTCGGTCACGAGGCGCACAACGCCTTTACCCCCGAGCAGATGCGGGACTACGCGCTCGCCGCCCTCTCCGCCCAGCCCTCCCCGGGTGCCACTGCGCTCGGCATCCCGATTGTTGTTGATCCGACTGTGCCGCCGGATACGTTCGAAGTGAGGCAGCCCTCCCCGGGTGGTCAGGGGGATGCCCCACGGTGCTTCGTCTCGCTGGATATGCTGGCCGGGAGCCGGCACAAGTTCGGAGAGGTTTTCGATCACCCGCAGGGCAGCTTCGTGCGCTACGAAGACCATGTGCGAGCACTCGCCGCCAGCCAGCCGGTGACTATGGACGATGCGCTGGCAGCAGGAGATGGCACGTTGCACGGAGCAATCGACCACTGGCAGGAACGTGCATTGCGCGCTGAGGATGAATTGGCCGCCCGCCAGCCGGTGGGGGAGCCCGTGGCGGTTGTGGTGCCGGGAGCGCCTAACAGCTGCAAGCACTGCGGCGGCCACGAGCTGCAGTGGTTTGCCCATGTCCGCACGCTCAACGATGTGCAGCAGGGCCGCCTCAACACCCACGACGTGGGCTGCATGTTCGTGCTGGGCTGCGAGGAATGCTCGGAAACCCTGCGTGTGGTCAAGGCAGATGACATTGCCGCGCTGCTGAACGCAGCTCCGCCCGTGCACGCCCAGGACCTCGGGCAGATCTGGCAGCAGGCGTTCTATGACACAGCGCACTCCTACAGGCGCAACAAGTCGCGCATGTGGGTCTTGCAGATGATGAAGGAGCGGGTTCAGGCCCTGATCGACAGCCAGGCGGTGGGCAATGGCTAAGTACCTCGTGGAAATGCCGTTCCAGGCCGTGCAGTTCTTCCTCGTAGAAGCCCATAGCGCTGCCGAAGCGAAGAACCTTGCCCGTGAAGGAGAAGGTGGGCCAGTAGAGGCTATCGACTGGCGCGTCACCAAGCACTTCGCACCGACCTCTGCGCGCCTCGTTGATAGCACGGAGGTGGACAGTGGCAACTAAGGCGCAACTGAAAAAGCTGCTGAACAGGATCAGCGCCGACAGCCGCAAGGCGCATGCCATGGCGGTCGAGCTGTATGGGCCTGAGGCTTGGATTTACGTCGAGTCGGAAGGCGGAATCCACGCCATGAGCGGAGACGACCTGGGCAACCGACAGCGGTTTATCGAGGTGGAGTCGGACGGGATCCACCAGTTCGGAGTCGGCGCATGGTAGCCATGGCTGACCAGCTGCTCACCGCTGCAATGGTCCACGTGTTCGCCCTGGCCGGGTTTGCGGCCGGCATCGCCACCCTGTGGGCGATCAGCCGCGCATACCGCGCCGCGCGCGCCGGGCTGCGCTGGTGCTGGCGGAGGTGCGCCGCATGATCCACGTCGGAGACTGCCTGGAAGTGATGCGCGGCATGGCCGACAACTCTGTCGACGCCATCGTGACCGATCCACCCTACGGCCTGTCGTTCATGGGCAAGCGCTGGGATTACGACGTGCCCAGCACCGAGATATGGTCTGAGTGCCTGCGCGTGTTGAAGCCTGGCGGACACCTGCTGGCCTTCGCCGGCACTCGCACGCAGCACCGCATGGCCGTGCGCATCGAGGACGCCGGCTTCGAGATCCGCGACATGATCGCCTGGGTCTACGGCAGCGGCTTCCCGAAGTCCCACAATGGCCCCTGGGGCGGAACCGCCTTGAAGCCCGCGCTCGAGCCGATCACCGTCGCCCGCAAGCCGCTTGCAGGTACGGTGGCAGCCAACTGGCATCAGCACGGCACCGGTGGGCTCAACATCGACGCTTGCCGGATCGAGACGATGGACAAGCTGGGCGGCGGCGATCAGTCTGCCGCGCCGAAGGTCGGCCCCGATGGCTGGCACCGCCCGTGGATGCAGGACGAGCAGGCAAAGGCCGCGCATGCCAACCGTTGCAACGCAAACGTAGCGAAGGCCGAAGCGCTGGGCCGCTGGCCGGCCAACCTGATCCACGACGGCAGCGAGGACGTGCTTGCGACGTTCCCAGCTGCACCAGGCCAGCAGGGTGACCTCCGAGGCCACTCCCGCGATCGCGTGTCGCTCGGCATCTATGGCGACATGGGAGCCGCGCGCGATGCAATCGCTCGGCCTGATAGCGGCAGCGCTGCCCGGTTCTTCTACTGTGCCAAGGCCACGCGCGAAGACCGCAACGACGGCCTCAATTCTGGCCCGGCGCCGGCCGTCGCCGCTGGAGCAACGATGCGCGATCGCGAGATGGCCGACTGGCCGGCGCGGAACGGAAACCACCACCCCACCGTGAAACCGACGGATCTCATGCGCTACCTGTGCCGCCTCGTTACTCCCGCAGGCGGCCTGGTGCTGGATCCATTCATGGGCAGCGGCAGCACTGGCAAGGCCGCAGTACTCGAAGGCTTCCAGTTCGTTGGGATCGAGCTCGACCCCATCTACGCCGCAATCGCCGAGGCACGCATCCGCGTTGCGCAGCCTGGCCTGCCGCTGGGGGCCATCGCATGAACGCCCAGCTTTTCCCCCGCGAACCGCGCCGCATGAAGCAGCCGGCCAAGGACGTGCTGCGTGAGCAGCTGGTGGTCGCGGCCGATGAAGTGATCCGCCTGCGCGCAGAGGTCCTGCGCCTGCGCGGCCAGATTTACCAGGCCACCGAGCAGCTGCGCGCTGCGCTGGCCACGAACTGAAGGAGGACAACATGGCTACCGAGCCGCTCGTTTTCATCAAGATGCCCGAGGTCAAGCGCCGCACGGGCCTGGGCAAGACCACGATCTATGACCGGATCAGCGCCGGCACCTTCCCGGCGCCGGTGCCGCTGGGCGGCAATGCGGTAGGCTGGATCGAGGCTGAGGTGGACGCCTGGCAGGCCGCCCGGGTTGCCGAGCGGGATGGAATTGAACCCGCAAAGGCTGCATAGAGTGGGGGTATTGCTGGGGGTATCAGTTTCTGACACCAGCACCAACCGCCTTCACCATCAACAACTTACGTTCACATTGCGGTAGGGCCCACCTCCACCATCTGTATGGCCTGTCGAGGCCGCAAGAAGCCGGATCTCCCGTCGAGGGGGTTCCGGCTTTTTTGTGCCTGCTCGTCGTGCGGGAAGCGTGGGGCATAATCGGGATGGAGCTTTCGCTCCATCGCTGCATTGCCCCGGCCTGCTGCCGCCAGAAGGATCTGCAATGAAAACCGCCACAACCACGCTCGTCCTGCTCCTCACCACCCTCGCCGCAGCCTCAGCCACGCACGCTGCGGCGCCGGCCATCGCGCCCCCCGGCACCGCCACGCTGGAAGCGCTGCTGGCCTGCAAGGCCGGCTCGAACTTCAGTGCGGCCGACGCCATCGATGCGCTGCAGGCCGCCGGCCTGGCCAAGAAACCGGGCGGCACCTTCGAGCCGGAGGACAAGCCGGTCGCGCTGTTTGGCGGCACGGTCACCAGTGCCGATGTAAACGTGGCCGAAGGCGAGAAGAGCCTCTTCGTGTACTTGAACGGCGTCGATTCCAAGCGCCTGGCCAAGGCCTGGTCGGTGACCGAGGTCAACGAGCATGCCAACACCGAAGAGCCGTCGTACGTGAAGCGCATCGACAAGCGCCACACCCTGCACGTGATCGCGGGCGACGACTACGAGGGCTATTCGGCTGCGGTGAAGTGCCAGATCAGCCGCTGATGGCGTAGCCGACGCTACAGCCAGCGCGGCACGCGATGACGGTATTGCGCGTACGCCTCGGGAAAGCGGGCCATCAGTGCCCGCTCCTCCGGCAGGATCTGCAGCCGGGTGATGTACACCAGGAACAGCGGCACCACCAGCAGCGCGATCAGGTTCTGCAGGTACACCATGGCGCCAAGCAGGACCAACGCCTGGCCCAGATACATCGGATTGCGCGTGCGGCGGTAGATTCCGCTGGTAACCAGCGCGCTCGACGCCGAAGGTCGCAGAGGATTGACGGTGGTACCGGCGCGCTGGAAAGACAGCTTGGGCAGCAGATTGAGCACGACACCCAGCGTCACCGTCACGCCTGCGAGCAGAACCGGCACCGGCACCCGAAGGTGGAAACCGGGCCACAGCCAGCGTGCTGCAAAGCCCGCAGCGGCGCACAGCAGCATCACCACGGGCGGGGGAATGCGGGTTTCCAGCCAGGCCATCGCGATCACCGTGTCCCTTCCATTCGCCGCAGTGTCACACGGGAATGGCTGAATCGCCCACGGCGGCCAGGCCCAAACCGACCGTTCGGTCTATTCCGCTTTGACAGGCCGGCCGCTAGAGTGACGCCACCGCGCAGGAGCATCGTATGGCTACCACGGGCATGGGCTTCATCGGCCGCACGACCCTCATCATCACCGTGCTGCTCACCCTGGGGGGCTGCGCGACGCTGCGCCAGTTCGGACCGTCGGTGCAGGTCGCCTCGGTCACGCCCGGCCAGTACATCGCGCTCAAGCGCGGTGACATCCTCACCTCCGGCAAGCTCAGCGCGGCGACCACCGAGACCCTGCGCGTGGCCGGGCTCGATGAGGGCGTCTGTGCCAAGCCCGGCCTGCCCTGCATCGAGGCCATGGAAAGCAGCATCGTGGTGCGCGAGGAAGACAAGCGCTCCAGCCTGGCCGAGTTGTGGCTGCAGCATGCGATGACCCTGCCGGCACCGAAGCGCGAGTACTCGGCATCCGGCCGCGCCAAGACCGCGATCACCGAACTGGATGCCGACTTCCAGCCGCGCCTCGATGCGTGGATGCAGGTCGCGCGCCAGGCCTATGCCTATCTGTTCTTCACCGAGCGCACCGCCAACCAGCGTGGTTTCGAGGACCGCCAGACCCAGGTGCGCGACTACTACAACCTGGCTGTGCAGGAAGCCTCGGTGCAGCTGTACAACGCGTACGCCACCGGGCGCGTGCACAGCCAGGCCAGCCATTTCCAGCTGGGCCGCTGGACCTTCGTGCTGGCCCCTTCAGGCGAAGCATCGCCGCTGGACACGCGCACCCCCACCGAGCTGGTACCGGCGGCCTCGCTGTCGTTCACCGGTACGCTGCGCAGCGTGCATCGCCGCGATGGCTTCGGTGCCGAGCTGGTGGCGGTGATGGACGATCCGGCTGGCAGCACGGCCACCCCGCCTTCGGCAGCGACGCCCGCCGCGCAGGCAAGCACCCCGGCCGCGCAGAGCTGGAGCGAGATGCCCTCGCCTTCGATGACGGTGCTGCTGCGCTTCTCGGGAAAGAACCTGTGGGAAGTGCTGCACGACGACGAGCCGGAACTGGAGATCCACGATCCCTACCAGGTCTCGGAAGTAACCCTGCACGGCCAGCAGGTGCCGTTGGCGGCCAACTTCACTGCGGGCTACGCACTGTGGCTGGCGCGCTCCAACTTCAGCCACCAGTCGCTGCGCTCGCTGTTTGGTGGCAAGGGCGGCATCGACGCGCCGCATCTGTACATGATGCAGCCCTACGACCCGAACCGCCGCGTGCTGTTGATGATCCATGGGCTGGCCAGCAGTCCCGAGGCCTGGGTGAACGTGGCCAACGAACTGATGCGCGACGACGAGATCCGCCAGGACTTCCAGGTCTGGCAGTTCTACTACCCGACCAACATGCCCATCGCGATGAGCCACGATGCGATGCGCCACACGCTGGCCGAAGTGCTCAAGCACTTCGACCCCAGCGGCAAGGCGCAGGCCTCGCATGACATGGTGCTGGTCGGGCACAGCATGGGCGGGGTGATCGCGCGGTTGATGGTCTCTTCCTCCGGCGACCACTTGGTCGACACCCTGCTGGCCACCGCGCAGATGACGCCCGCCCAGCGCGAGCTGCTGCGCACCAAGGGCGCGCCGGTACTGACCTTCCTGCCGGAACCGGAAGTATCGCGGGTGGTGTTCATCGCCACACCGCATCGCGGCACCGACGTGGCCGGTACCCGCCTCGGCCGCTGGATCGGCCGCCTGGTACGGCTGCCGCTGACCGTGCTGGAGGACGTGGCGACGCTGGCCAACGACGGCCAGATCGATCGCAACGATGGCAAGCACGGCTACCAGATGAACAGCATCCAGAACCTGGACAAGGACGACCCGTTCGTCCGCGCCGTGGCCGACCTGCCGATGTCACCGAAGGTGCACTACCACTCGATCATCGCCCGCGCCAAGGCCGATGGCCCACTGGAAAAAACCGATGACGGGCTGGTGCCCTACTGGAGCTCGCACCTGCCACACGCCGTTTCGGAGAAGGTGATCGTGTCCGGTCACAGCGTGCAGGAAGCCACGCCGGCCATCGTCGAGCTGCGGCGGATCCTGCATGAGGACATGCAGGAACACGGGCGTACGGCAAAGTAAGCCGCCCGCCCCTGCAGATCAGGCACCGGCCTCATGGCGCGAGAACGTGCCGTGCAGCGCCGCGGGAATCGCGAAGCCTTCCATGCGCACCTCGGGCCGGTAGTCGGCGCTGGGGGTGAAACGGAATTCGCGCGCCAGCAGCGCACACAGCAGTACCAGTTGCGCGTTGCCCACCGCCGATCCCACGCACGAGCGCGTGGGGAAGCCATAAGGCACATAGATGCCGGCGGTGCGCTTGCGCCGCTCGGGCAGCCAGCGATCGGGATCGAACTGCAGCGGGTCATCCCAGTATTTCGCCGAGCGATGCTGGATGAACGAGCTCAGCTCGAACACCGTGCCCTCGGCGATGGCCTGCCCTTCCACCTGCAGATCGCAGGCGGCCACCCGACGGTTGTTGAAGGGCGTGGAATACAGCCGCATCACTTCCTTCAGGAAGCGCATCGTGCAGGGAATCCTGGCCATCGGCAGCGCATGGATCTCCGCATCCGAGAGCGGCGCGAATTCCTCCTCGATGCGCTGGCGCCAGTGTGGATGCATCTGCATCGCCAGCAGCAGGCAGGCGGCCATCATGCCGGGCACCCCGGAAATGGCGATCAGTTGCACGGTGACCAGGTAGGTGACCTTGTCCAGGCCGATGCGCTCGCGAAGGGTCAACAATGACTGCGCGTAGTCCAGCGGCGAACGTCCGCTGCGGACCCGGCGCCTGAGTTCGGCGGCGATCGCCCGCGATTCGCCACGACCGATGAGGAAGTTGCGCAGCAGATGACGCCGATGGATGACCTGCTCGACCTGGGTGGTGTAGCGCAGATGCAGGGCGCGTTCGATGGCCTCGGTACCGCGCGCGTCGAGCCCGTCGATCACCAGTGGCACCAGCGGATGCGCCATCACCTTCCACACGGCTGGCGTGGCATCCAGCTCGCGCCCGCACAGTGCGTCCAACGCCTGCCGCATGCGCGACTGCAGCGCCTCCAGGGTCTGCGCTCCGGTAAGCTCAGCACTGCGGGTCGCGATCAGGCTGCGCACTTCGGTCCAGCGCACGCGTTCGTGCCGGCGGAACAGGTCGGCCAGCGACTCGACCACGAACAGGTGCTCGGAATTCTCCTTGTCGACCTTGCCGGCCAGCTCTGGGCAGAACACCCCGATACCGCCGGTTTCCAGTTTCAGCACCGGTCCTTCGCGCTCCACGCGCGCAGCCAGGCGCTCGGCAGCAATGGCGCTGCCTTCATTCGACATCCCTTGCATGCAGTGCGTCTCCGGCAGGAAGGGACTCGAAAGACGAGTCCCTTCGTCTTGCTACCGCTCAATCGCGGGGTTGCCCCGCGGGATCAGAACTCGACCCAGAGCGGCCAGGTATTCCACACACTGCTCTTCTCGTTCGGATGGATATTCAGAGTGACGCGCAATGCTCGGGCGAATCTTTTCATTTTCATTCCTTTGCTTGCTGTGTGGTTATGCCGGGATTATCCCGGCACCGGCTAGATAACACGACATAATCCCGCTGTCCAACCGGGCCGGTGGCGCGATGCAGCATCCGGGTGGTGGTCCATTGAGGGGAATCCCTCATCGCGCCTGCGCACGCGGCCTCCTATGCTGGGCTCACTTTCCCCCAACGGAGGTCCGCATGAACACGCAAGAGCCCAGCCGCCAGCCCACCCCCGATCCGGCCGAGCGCGATGCCTTCTTCCCGTCGCCGTACTCGCTGTCGCAGTTCACCTCGCCCCAGAGCGACCTGTCCGGGGCCGACTATCCGGATGCACGCCGCGATGGCCGCTGGAAGGTGCTGATGATCGCCGCCGACGAGCGTTATCTGCCGACCGCCAATGGCCACCTGTTCTCCACCGGCAACCACCCGGTGGAAACCCTGCTGCCGATGTACCACCTGGACAAGGCCGGCTTCGACATCGACGTGGCGACGCTGTCCGGCAACGCCGTCAAGTTCGAATGGTGGGCCTTCCCGCGCGAGGACCGCGAGATCGGCGCCCTGTACGAACGCTATGAGGCGCGCTTCCGCCAGCCGTTGCAGCTGGATGAGGTGGTGGCCGGCCTGGGAGCCGATTCGGACTATGCCGCCATCTTCATTCCCGGTGGCCACGGCGCACTGATCGGCCTGCCGGAGAGCGCGGCGGTGAAGGCCACGCTGCAGTGGGCCATGGCCGGGCAGCGCCACATCATCACGCTCTGCCATGGCCCGGCGGCGCTGCTGGCGGCGGGCGTCGACGAAGCCGACGGTGGCTCGCTGTTCCGTGGTTACCGCATCTGCGCCTTCCCCGACGCAATGGACCGGCAGACACCGGAGATCGGCTACATGCCGGGGCAGCTGCGTTGGTTCTTCGGTGAACGCCTGGCGCAGCAGGGCGTGCAGATCGTCAATGAGGGCATCGATGGCAGCGTGCTGCAGGATCGCCTGCTGCTGACCGGCGACAGTCCGCTGGCCGGCAACGCGTTGGGCAAGCTGGCCGCGCGTACGCTGCTCGATGCACTGGCGGGGCGCTGAGCTAATGCCTGCGCTGGTGCCCGCGCTGCTGGAACTGGAACAGGCGCGGTCACTGCCCGCGGTGGGCGGCGTGCTGCGCGCCGCCGCCTCACCCCTGGGCTACGATCGACTGCTGGTGTTTGCCACCGGGACCGGGCTGGAACGCGACGCGCAGCGCGTGTACTGGATCGAGGGTGACTGGTTCGGCGACGGCAGCGATACCGGACTGGCCCGCTACCTGCATGCCTGCCCGGTCAACCGCCATGTACTGGACAGCAATGCGCCGTTCTTCTGGAGCAAGCGCCAGGGCGTGCGCGGCGAACGCTATCAGGTGGTGAAGCAGCCGCGCGGCGATGGCCTGCATGGGTTGCAGGTGCCGGTGTTCGGCCCGACCGGCCTGGAGGGTGCGGTCAGTTTCGCCGGCACCTCGATTGATGCATCCGCCAGCGCGCGCCTGCTGCTGGAAATGGTCGGAACGTCAGCCTTCCGTGCGGCGCGCCAGCTTGCCGAGGCGCCCGCGGATGTTCGCGCAGGCGCGTTGAGCGCACGCGAACGCGAGGTGCTGCGCTGGGTCGCCGCTGGACGGCGCCAGGCGGAGATCGCGGCCACGCTGGGGCTGTCTGCACGCACGGTGGAGAACCACCTGCGGCGAGCGCGACAACGGCTCGGCGTGGCCACCACCGCGCAGGCGGTGCGCGCGGCAGGCCGCCGTGGCGAGATTGAAGACTGAGCCAGGCAGTACAGATGCTGTCAGGCGTGCCGCGGCGTCAGCGTACCGATGAAATCGACCGGAATGGCAAAGCCTTCCAGCTGCATCCACGGTGTGGGCTCATCCTGTACCGTCAACTCGAAATCGCGGGTCACCAATGCGCAGAACAGCAGCAGCTGCGCGTGGCCGACCGCACTGCCGATGCAGGCCCGCGAGGAAAATCCGAAGGGCACGTAGGCCCCCTTGTTGGCCTGGCGTCGCTCCGGCAACCAGCGATCAGGATCGAAGCTGTCCGGGTTCTGCCAGTACTCCGGCGAATGATGCTGGAAGTAGGACGACAACTCGTACGCCCCGCCCTTGCGGATGCACACGCCCTCGATATCGATATCGTGCGAGGCCGGACGATGCAGGGCGAACAGTCCCGGCCACAGCCGCAGGGTTTCCTTGACGAAACGCGACGTGCACGGCAGCGACTTGATCGGCAGCGCATACAACTGCTCCAGGCTCAGCGCCGAGGTTTCCTCGCGGATGCGCGCCTGCCAGTGCGGAAATCGATGCATCGCGTACAGCAGGCTGGCCGCCGTGATGCCCGGCAGGCCCGACATGCCGGCCAGCACCATCGACACCAGATAGGCCACGCGGTCCACCCCGACCCGCTGCACCAGCGGCAGCAGGGATTGCAGGAAGTCCTCGCGTGGCACGGTCTGGCGCGCACGACGCCGGATGTGCCGCGACACCGTGCGCGCCGCGCGGCGGGAAAGATGGAAGTCGATGATCCGCCGCCAGAACGAGAAGTTCTGCAGCACGATGGCGTTGTATCGGGTCTTCTGCTCACCGATGAGCGCATCGACGTCGGATCGACTGAGGCCGTCGATCAGCATCGGCAACAGCGACTGCGAGATCGTCCACCAGCTCAGTTCGCTGAGGTCATGCGGCCTGTCCGCGCGCTGAGCAAGGAAGCCGTGCATGCGCGTGTAGAGGTCGCGCATGTGGCCGGGACTGGCCAGCCGCCCGGCCTGCTCGCTCAGCAACGCCCGCACCTCGCGCCACGCAACAGGGTCCCTGCCACTGCGCAGCCCGAGAAAATCAATCAGTGAATCCGGTACGGTGTGCCGGTCGGTGTTGGCCTTGTCGATCCTGACCGCCAGGGCCGGATCAAAGATGCCGACAACATCATTGTTGAAGCGCAGTACCGGCCCTTCGCGACGCACGCGTTCGAGCAGGTCGTCGATGGAAACCACTTCCGCATCCGCTGCACGCTCATCCATGCCCTGCCTCCAATGCCAGGGAAGATCATCGACCCTCCCTGGCGATGTCATCGAATACGTGGAGTCCTTCCGGTCAGAAGATATTCCAGTAGCGATACTTGGAACGGATGCACTGCGTGGAATTGTCCGAACGCAGGTTCAGCGACACCTGCAGGGCGCGAATCAATCGTGTCATGGCACAGCTCCTTGTGGTTCCGTGGATGGTTGCTGCGGTGCCGGGTTCAGTGGCCGGCAGCGCCGTTCTAGCACGCAGGCCCGCGCGGGCGGGTCAATGCGCTGTCAAAGGCCCTGCTGAATACGCCGCGGCGACCGGCGGATACCGCCAGCGCGCGCACAGCCATGAACAGGCAATCCGTGCGATGCTCTATGAAATCGTTTTCATGGAATGGAGGGATTCCACGATGTTGTCGCGTTTCCGTCGCCCTGTACTGTCTGCGCTGCTGGCGCTTGCCCTGCCTGCGACCAGCGCCTGGGCCGCAGCCCCCGCGCCGTTGAAGGTGATGTCGTTCAATGTGCGCACCCCGGCCGATACCGAGCCGGGCAAGCGCTGGCCCGACCGTCGCGACGCGATGGTGAAGGTCATCCTCGATGCGCACCCGGCGGTGATCGGCACCCAGGAACTGGTGCAGGAGCAGGCCGAGTACCTGGCAGGACACCTCCCCGGCTACCGCTGGTTCGGCGAGGGCCGCCGCGGCGGCAGCGGCGACGAACACATGGGCGTGTTCTACGACAGCAAGGTGCTGGCGATCGAGAAATCAGGCAACTTCTGGTTGTCCGATACGCCCGATGTGCCCGGCAGCATCACCTGGGGCAACCTGTATCCACGCATGGTCACCTGGGCGCTGTTCCGCCGCATCGACGACGGCCGCCGCTTCTACTTCATGAACACCCACCTGCCCTACCGCGACGAAGACGAGCCGCGGCGGGTCAAGGGTGCCGAACTGATCGGCAAGCGCGTGGCAAACCTGCCGGCCGATCTGCCCGTCGTGCTGACCGGCGACTTCAACAGCGAACCCGGCGGCGACACCTACAAGGCATTCACCCGCGTGCTGCAGGACACCCGTACCCAGGTGAAGGCTCCGCAGGGCCCGCGGCTGACCTTCCACGATTTCACCGGCAAGGCCACCGTGCAGCTGGACTGGGTCCTGGTGCGCGGCTTCCATGCGCGCAGCTTCCTGACCGATGACCGCCGCATCGGTGGCGTGCTGCCATCGGATCATTTCCCGCTGGTGGTCGAACTGGACTGGCCCAGGCACTGAGCAGCCACGGCAGCCGCCGCTACGGCGGTGGCTGCCGCGACAGCAGGCGATACAGCGCCTGATGCTGGTCGCGCGCCTGGCAGATGCGGGCCCCGATCGCCAGGAACACGGCCACGCCAATCAGGCCCAGCCCCAACATCGAATCCTGCAGGCGCAGGAAACCGACCGCCGCCGCCATCGTCGCCAGCACCAGCAGCACCACGACCGCCACTGACAGACCCGCACCGGGTGGACCCGGATCGCCGAACAACATCCGTTGGGTATCCCGCCTTCCATCCGCCATCGCCTGTCCTCCCGAGTGCCTGACCCACTTGTTACACGTCGGGCCGGCATTCCGGCAGAGTCAGAAACGTCACGAAGGTGAAGATGTACGCGGAACGCATCGCGTTACCCTGCCTCCTCCCCCGAACTGCGGAGCAGGACATGGCCCACCAGAGCCGGCTGGCTGGATTCATCATCGACTGCCAGGACCTTCCCGCCGACGCAGGTGCCGGCTTCTGGGCCGCCGCGCTCGGCCTGCAGGCACAGGCGGCGCGTGTCGAAGGGGGCGCCGAGTATGCCGACCTGCTGGGTGCACCGGCGGGCTTGAACGTGGAAGTCCAGCGGGTCGATCACCCGTCACGGGTGCACCTGGACATCGAGAGCGACGACATCGATGCCGAGGCCGACCGCCTGGAGAAGCTCGGCGCGCGCCGGATAGGCTTCGTCAAACGCTGGTGGGTGATGGAAGCACCGACCGGCCATCGCTTCTGCATCGTGCGCATGCGCGAGCGCGAGGTGCCGGCCAATCAGTGGCCCTGAAAGCAGGAGGGGACGGAAGCCGCTGCCTCCGTCCCCTGCGGTTACTGCACCTGCGCCACGCTCGGTTGCTGCGGTGATTGCCCCCAGCCGCCCAGCGCCTTGTACACGCCCACCACGCTGACATTGACTTCGGACTCGGCCGCCGCCAGGGCGTCATCGGCCGCCAGCTGCGTGCGCTGCGCATCCAGCAGGGTCAGGAAGTCTTCCGAGCCTTCGCGATAGCGGATCTGTGCCAGTGATTCGGCACGCCGTGCGGCCTGTGCCTGCTCGACCACGATCGCCAGCCGTGCCTGCTGCTTGGAATAGCGGGTCAGCGCGTTCTCGGTATCTTCCAGCGCCAGCAGCACGGCCTGCTCGTACTGCGCGGCCACGCCTTCGGCTTCAGCCTTGCTGGCACGCAGGCGTGCACGCACGGTACCGAAGTCGAATGCTGCCCAGCTCAGCGACGGGGTCAGCGACCAGGCCTTGTTGTTGCCATTGACCAGGCCACTGGCATCGCCGCCGAGGAACCCGACGAAGCCGGACAGCGACAACCGCGGGAACAGGTCCGCGGTGGCCACGCCCACGCGTGCGGTCGCAGCCGCCAGGCGACGCTCGGCCGCGCGCACGTCGGCGCGCTGGCGCAGCAGTTCGCGGGTATCGCCCAGCGGCAGCGCCTTGGCGAAGGCCGGCACGTCGTGCGGCGCGAGCATGTCGGTCAGCACTTCCGGGCGCTGGCCGAGCAGCACGGCCAGCCGGTTGCGCGACTGCGCCTCGGCCACTTCCAGCAACGGGATGTCGGCCTCGATCGCCTTCAGGCGGGCGCGGCTGCTCTGCACATCCAGCTCGCTTCCCGCGCCCAGTTCCCAGCGCGCCTCGGTCAGCTTCTGCGTATCGCGCAGGTTTTCCAGCGTGTGCTGGGCGACCGCGATGCGCTTCTGCGTTCCGCGCAGCTCGAAGTAATTGCGTGCCACTTCGGCGGCGACCAGTACCTGCGCATCGGCCAGGTTGGCCTGCTCGGCACCGAGGTCGGCGCGGGCGGCCTCAGCGGCACGGCGCTTGCGGCCGAACAGATCCAGCTCCCAGCCGGCGTCGAAGCCGAGCTGGTAGCTTTCACTGAACACCCGCTGCCCACCCAGCTGCGGATCGGGTTGCTTGCGGCGGTCGTAGCTGCCGCCAGCGGTGATGTGCGGCGCCTGGTCGAAACGGCTTTCGACGAACACTGCGCGGGCCTGGCTGACGCGGGCCACGGCTACGCGGAGGTCCAGGTTGTCCGACAGGGCGCCATGCACCAGCTGTTCCAGCACCGGATCATCGAACTGCGCCCACCAGCTGGCCACCGGCGAAACGCTGCTGAAGACCGGCTGCTGTGCGCTCTGCAGGACCACCGGTTCCTGCACCGGTGCCTTGTAGTTCGGGCCGACGCTGACACAGCCTGCCAGCACCAGGCTGGAGACGGCCATCGCCAACGTGCGGATCACCATGGCAGCACCTCGCCCAGGTAGGTGAAGCTGCCGCTGGCACCGGATTCGCCGATCAGCGCCATCTGCACGCTGGAGCGCGCGCCTTCGGCGATTTCGATTTCGCCGTTGCCGCCGTTCATGTCGGTCTTCACGTAACCCGGATGCACGGTATTGACCTTGATCGGGGTGTTGCGCAGCTCGTAGGCCAGGCTCAGGGTCCAACTGTTCACCGCGGCCTTGGACGCGTTGTAGGCGGGAATCTTGAAGTGGTAGATGCCCGATGAGGGATCCGCGTGCAGGGTCTGCGAGCCGAGCATGCTCGACACGTTGACGATGCGCCCGGACTTGGCCTGCTTGACCAGCGGCAGGAATGCCTGGGTTACTGCGACCAGCGCATACACGTTGGTGTCGAAGGTACGCTTCCAGGTGTCGAGCGACTGCTCCGACGGCGCCTGCGCCGGGTTCTCGATCATGATGCCGGCATTGTTGACCAGGATGTCGAGGCGGCCGTGACGCTGGCGCACCTGCTCGACCGCTTCGGCGATGCTGGCCGCGTCGGTCACGTCCAGTTGCAGGGCTTCGACCGGCAGGCCTTCAGCCTGCAGCTTCAGTGCCAGCTCCACCGCCGTATCGCGCTTGCGACCGGCCAGCAGCGTATGCACACCTGCCTGGGCCAGCTGGCGCACGGTTTCCAGGCCGATGCCACGGGTGGCGCCGGTGACCAGCGCGATCTTGTTCTGATGGGTATTCATGGATGCATGCCTTGAGAGGGGAAAGCCGCCGCCGGCCAGTGACCGGCGGCGACGGGGTTCCATGTCAGTGATGGATGGTCGGCTCGCCGTGCTGCACCAGCTGGCCACCGCCGTTGCGGGTGACGAACTTGCGCAGGGCCACGTAGAACACCGGGGTGAGGAACAGGCCGAACAGGGTCACGCCCAGCATGCCGGCGAACACGGTGATACCGGTCACCGAGCGCACCTCGGCACCCGCGCCGTGCGACAGCACCAGCGGCACGGTACCGGCGATGAAGGCGATGGAGGTCATCACGATCGGGCGCAGACGCAGGCGGCAGGCTTCCAGCGCGGCTTCAACGATGCCCTTGCCGCCCATCTCCAGCTCTCTGGCGAATTCGACGATCAGGATCGCGTTCTTGCACGCCAGGCCCATCAGCACCACCAGGCCGACCTGCACGAACACGTTGTTGTCGCCACCGGTCAGCCACACGCCGAACAGCGCGGACAGCAGGGTCATCGGCACGATCAGGATCACCGCCAGCGGCAGCGACCAGCTCTCGTACAGCGCGGCCAACACCAGGAAGGCCAGCATGATCGCCACCGGGAACACGATGAAGGCCGCCTTGCCCTGGGTCGCCTGCTGGTAGCTCAGGTCGGTCCATTCGGTGGTCATGCCCACCGGCAGCACCTTGCCGGCGATCTCGGTCAGCTTGTTCATCGCCTCGGCCGAGGACAGCAGGCGCGGGTCGGCCTCACCGGCCAGGTCTGCTGCCGGATAGCCATTGAAGCGCAGCACCGGGTCCGGGCCGAAGGTCTGCTTGATGGTGACCATCGAACCGATCGGCACCATTTCGCCGCGGTCGTTGCGGGTACGCAGCTTGCCGATGTCCTCGACCGTCTCGCGGAACGGACCGTCGGCCTGGGCGATCACCTGCCAGGTACGGCCGAACTGGTTGAAGTCGTTGACGTAGGCCGAACCGAGGTAGGTCTGCAGGGTGTCGAACAGCTCGGTGAGCTGCACGCCCTGCGCCTTGGCCTTGACGCGGTCCACTTCGGCATCCAGCTGCGGCACGTTGGCCTGGTAGCTGCTGATCGGGAAGGCCATGCCCGGCGTCTGCGCAACGGTGCCCTGCATTGCCTGCACCGCATTCTGCAGCGCGCCGTAACCCAGGTTGCCACGGTCCTCGATGAACATCTGGTAGCCGTTGCCGTTGCCCAGGCCGAGGATCGGCGGCGGCATCATCGCGAACGCGAAGCCTTCCTGCAGGCCGGCGATCTTCTGGTTGATCTCGGCATTGATCTGTGCGGCGGTGCGGCCATGGCGCTCGGCGAACGGCTTGAGCGGGATGAACGCCACACCGGTGTTCGGCGTGTTGGTGAACTGCAGCGCGTTCAGACCCGGGAACGAGATGGTGTGGGCCACGCCATCGGTTTCCTGGGCGATCTTGGCGACCTTGCGCAGCATTTCATCGGTGCGCGCGATCGACGAACCTTCCGGCAGCTTTACACCGGCGATCAGGTACAGCTTGTCCTGGGTCGGGATGAAGCCCGGCGGCACCAGCTTGAAGATCACGCCGGTACCGACCAGCAGGATCGCGTAGACCACGAACACCGCGCCACGACGGCCGAGGATGCGGGCTACGCCACGCTCGTACTTCTCCGAGCTGGACTTGAAGAAGCGGTTGAACGGACGGAACACCCAGCCGAACAGGCGGTCGATCAGGCGGCTCGGCGCATCCTTCGGAGCACCATGGGCCTTCAGAAGGCGCGCGGCCAGGGCCGGCGACAGGGTCAGCGAGTTGATCGCCGAGATCACCGTGGAGATGGCGATGGTGACTGCGAACTGCTTGTAGAACTGGCCGGTGACGCCGGACAGGAAGGCCATCGGCACAAACACGGCACACAGCACCAGCGCGATCGCCACGATCGGGCCGGAGACCTCGCGCATGGCCTGGTGGGCCGCCGCGGTGGGTGACAGGCCTTCCTCGATGTTGCGCTCGACGTTCTCCACCACCACGATCGCGTCGTCGACCACGATGCCGATCGCCAGCACCAGGCCGAACAGGCTCAGCGTGTTGATCGAGAAGCCCAGCAGGTACAGCGCGGCGAAGGTACCCACCACCGACACCGGCACCGCGATCAACGGGATGATCGAGGCACGCCAGGTCTGCAGGAACAGGATCACCACCAGCACCACCAGGGCGATGGCTTCCAGCAGCGTGGAGACCACGGCCTTGATCGAGTCGCGCACGAAGATGGTGGTGTCATACACCGCTTCGTACTTCACGTCGGCCGGCATGGTCTTCTGCATCTCGTCCATCGTCGAGATGACCTGGTCACGAATCTCCAGCGCATTCGCACCGGGCGACTGGAAGATACCGATACCGACCGCGTTCTTGCCATCCAGCTGCGAGCGCAGGGTGTAGTCACCGGCACCCAGTTCAAGGCGGGCCACGTCGGCCAGGCGCACGATCTCGCCATCGGTGCCGCTCTTGAGCACGATGTCGCCGAATTCCTTTTCGGTCTTCAGGCGGCCCTGGGCGTTGATCAGGGTCAGGAACTGGCTGTTCGGCAACGGTTCGGCACCGAGCTGGCCGGCCGAGACCTGCACGTTCTGCTCGCGCATGGCACGCACCACGTCGCTGGCGGTCAGGCCGCGCGAAGCCACCTTGTCCGGATCCAGCCAGGCACGCATGGCGTAGTCGCCGCCGCCGAAGATCTGCGCGTCACCCACGCCCGGAATACGCGCCAGCGCATCCTTGACGTGCAGGCGGGCGTAGTTGCGCAGGTACAGGGTGTCGTACTTGCCTTGCGGCGAGGTCAGGTGCACCACCATCAGGAAGGTTGGCGACTGCTTCTGCGTAGTCACGCCCTGCCGGCGCACGTCCTCGGGCAGGCGCGCCTGCGCCTGCGCCACGCGGTTCTGCACCTTCACCGCCGCCGCGTCCGGATCGGTACCGGGGCGGAAGGTGACGGTCATCTGCAGCACGCCGTCCGAGCCGGCGACCGACTTCAGGTACATCATGCCTTCGACGCCGTTGATCGCTTCTTCAAGCGGCGTGGCGACGGTCTCGGCAATGACCTTGGGGTTGGCGCCCGGATACACCGTGCGCACGACCACCGACGGCGGCACCACTTCGGGGTACTCGCTGATCGGCAGGATTGGAATCGTGATCAGGCCTGCGGCGAAGATCACGATCGACAGCACCGCCGCGAAGATCGGCCTGTCGATGAAGAAACGGGAAAAGTCCATGGAGGAATTCCTGGGAAAGGCGTCCGGCGGGCAACAGCCACCCTGCCCCTCGCCGGGATGACGAAGGCAGGGAAGGCTGCCGCTGGCGCCGGCAGCTAAGCGGGGACGCGGATCAGGAGCCGGCGGATCAGTGGTTCAGGGCGGCGGTGGCATCGCGGCCCGGTGCCGGCGCAGCCTGCGGCTGCATCGCCACGGCCTTGGCCTGCACCGGCATGCCCGGCATGAAGACCTTCTGCACGCCGTCGATGATCACCTTGTCGCCGGCGGCAAGGCCGTGCTCGACAATGCGCAGGCCGTCGGCGGTGCGGCCGAGCTGGATGTCGCGGCGCTGGGCCTTGCCATCCTTGTCTACCACGTAGACGTACTTGCGGTCCTGGTCGGTCAGCACGGCCTTGTCATCGATCAGCATGGCCTGGAACTGGCCGCTGCCAAGCAGCTGCACGCGGGCGAACAGGCCCGGCGTGAACTGGCGGTCGGCGTTGTCCAGCAGCGCACGGACGCGGATGGTGCCGGTGCTGCGGGCCACCTGGTTGTCGAGGAAGTCGACCTTGCCCGCATGCGGGTAGCCCTCTTCGCCGGACAGGCCGACCTTCACCGGCAGCGCGCTGTCACGCTCGCTGGGGCGCTCGCCCTTGCGTGCCATCTGTGCATAGCGCAGGAAGGTGCTTTCGTCGGCATCGAAGTAGACGAACACGGTATCCAGCGAGACCAGCGTGGTCAGCACGCTGGCACTGTCGCCGGCGGTGACCAGGTTGCCGGCGGTGACCATCGCGCGGCCGGCGCGGCCGTCGATCGGTGCACGCACCTTGGTGAACTCCAGGTTGAGGCGGGCGGCATCCAGCGCCGCCTGCGCGGCCTGCACGGCGGCTCCGGACTGGTCGGCCGCGGCACGACGCTGTTCGGCGGTCTCGGTGGAGATCGCCTGCTGCTCGGACAACCGCTTGGCGCGCTCGGATTCGCTGCGGGCCAGCGTGGCCTGGGTGCGGGCGCGGGCCAGCTCGGCGGCGGCGCGATCGTACTCGGCCTGGTAGCTGCGCGCGTCGATGGTGAAGAGCACTTCGCCCTTCTTCACTTCCTGGCCTTCGACATAGTTGACCTTGTCGATGTAACCGGACACGCGCGGGCGCAGTTCAACGCTCTGCACCGCTTCGACGCGGCCGCTGAACTCGTCCCACTGGCTGACCTGCTTGACCAGCACCGGCGCGGCGCTGACCTGCGGCGGCGGCGGAGCACCGGCCTCTTCGGCATGGCCGCCGCTGCAGGCCGCAAGCACGGCCGCGGCGAGGATCGACACGCCGACCATCGCGATGCGATGGCCGAAACGATGTGGGGTGGTATTGGGGGAAGTCATGGCATGCATCCGTACGGAGGGGTGGTACAGCTATATGAGAACGTGTTGCAAAAATCGGCGGCGCATACTGCGACCTCAACCATGGTCGAGGTCAAGCGATGCCCGCGGTATCGCGCCACAGTGGAGGGACATCCAGGTGCAGCAGGCCGCGCGGCAGTTCGGCATCGCTGCTGTCGCAGCGGACGATGGCGCGGTTGTCGCGGCAGCCGTCCAGCAGGGAGACCACACGACGACCGACCAGCAACGAGCTTGGCCACTCGATGCACGCATTGGCCGCGTTGGCCGGGGTGCACACCGGACTGCAGACTTCCAGCATCTGCGCGCGCACACCCAGTGCCTGCGCTTCCTGGTGCACCACCTGCGCGTACATGCGCAGCGCGGCGGTGGTGATCGAGGTCTCGCCGTAGCCCGCCCAGGGCTTGGCGTTGGCCGGGCTGCCGATCATCACGTAGCGGCGTGCATGCACGTTGTCCTGCAGCAGTGGCAGCAGGTGACGCACCGCGTGCACGTGCGGCATCAGGTCGGCCTGCATCGCCCCCAACAGCTCATCGCCATTGCGGTCGGTCACCCGGCCGCGACGGTAGGGGCCACCCATTGCGGCGATGACCGCCGCCAGCGGACGCGGGCGCTGCGCGATGCGTTCGGCCAAGGCACGTGCCGAGCCGTCATCGCTGAGCGAGCCCAGCAGCGTCTCCAGGCCAGGCTCATCGGCGAACTGCTCATGCAGCGCCGCCAGCCGACCCGGGTCGCGGCCAACCACCAGCACAGGGCTGCCGGCTTCCAGCAATGCGCCGACCACGCCCTGGCCGACGGCACCGGTGCCGCCGAGGACCAGGACTTCGGGCGTCAGTATCCCATTCACGGGACATTTCCTCCCAAATCCGGGATAGTCCCGATCCGGCGCAGCCGGTCACCCTTGTGCGGGGCCAGGCGGATGGCACCGCCACGCTGCTGACGCATGGGCGCGGTAAACTCACGAAAGTCCTTGTGTACCAAGGAACTCGGACGGGCTTCGACGGTCATCGCCAGGTCCAGGGTGTTCTGGCCGACATGCCGGAAGCGAGCAAGAATGTTGCGCAGGCTCATGGCGAGGGGGCTCCATTTCACGAATGGCGCCACGATAGACCTCAAACCTTTACTTGATTAGTCCTGATTAAGGGGAATAATCATCCCGCTCCCGGTCCAATCGTTCTGTCACGATTGTCCCATCCCCGACGTCCAGGATCCCCGACCATGTCCCACGATCTCAACGAGACGCTGATCTTCGTCAAGGTGGTCGAGCAAGGCAGTTTCATTGCCGCTGCCAAATCGCTCGGCCTGCCCAAGACCACGGTCAGCCGCAAAGTGCAGGAGCTGGAAACGCGCCTGGGCGCGCGGCTGCTGCACCGGACCACCCGCCGCCTCGGCCTGACCGAAGCCGGCTCGATCTACCACGAGCATTGCCAGCGCATCGCGCGCGAGCTGGAAGAAGCCGAAAGCGCGGTGAGCCAGTTGCAGTCCGGCCCGCGCGGCTGGCTGCGCTTCACCGTGCCCTATTCGATCGGCATCACCTGGATCGCCCCGCTGCTGGGCCAGTTCCATGCGCAGTATCCGGAAATCCGCCTGGACATGCACATGGGCAACGAGAAGCTGGACCTGATTGCCGGCGAAGCGGATCTGGCGCTGCGTGTGGGCGCCCTGCCCGATTCCAACCTGGTCGCGCGCAAGCTGGGCAGCCTGCGCACGCAGGTGTTCGCCAGCCCGGCCTACATCGAGCGCTATGGTGAGCCGCTGCATCCGGAAGAACTGCAGTTCCATCGCATCCTGGCGATGCGCAAGCCGTATCACACTGGCAATTCACCGCGCTTCACCTGGCAGCTGGGCGAGAACGGCGGCGAGCTGCGTGACTTCCCGGTCACCCCGCTGATGACCGCCAACGACATGTCTGCGCTGAACGGTGCACTGGTCTGTGGCGAAGGCCTGCTGCTGACCGGTGATGTGATGGCCAAGCCGTTCGTCGAGTCCGGCATGGTACGGCGTGTGCTGGCCGGCTGGACCGGCCCGGAAGTGGACTTCAACGCCGTGTTCGCCGGTGGCCGCCTGGTCTCGCCGAAGGTGCGGGCGTTCGTCGATTTCCTGGTGGAAAAGCTCAACTTCGACGCCAACTACATGCTGGCGCAGTGCCCGGGTGCGAAGCTGGCACAGCAGCAGAAGGCCCAGGAAGACGCGGCGTTGGAGAGCAGCGGCAAGCGAATCCTGGAGAAGGTCGCCGCCTCGGCGGTGTAACCGGCTTCTGTAGAGTCGAGCCATGCTCGACTGCGGTTGGAACGGCGCCGACCAAGGTCGGCATCTACCAGGAGATGAGTTGCGGCATTTCCTTCCGGCTGCGCCGGGCGTCCGGTAGATGCCGACCTTGGTCGGGGCCGTTCGGAGAAGCCGCGAACGGGAACGCTGTCGGTGTGCCGAGCAAGCTCGGCACCCACAAAAATGCCGCCTGCAAGGGCGGCATTTTCGTTCCGGCTGCGTGGCTTTCGGTAGATGCCGACCTTGGTCGGCGCCGTTCGGAGAAGCCGCAACCGGAAGCGCTATCGGCGTGCCGAGCAAGCTCGGCACCTACAGAAAATGCCGCCTGCAAGGGCGGCATTTTCGTTCCGGCCAGGCCGGAACAGCAACAACGCTACGCGTTATTGCTTGAGCGGAATCACGCGGATTTCAACGCGACGGTTTTTGGCACGGCCGGCATCGGTGCTGTTGTCGGCAATCGGATACGACTTGCCGGCCCCCAGCGTTTCGATGCGCACGCTCTGCACGCCTTGGCCGATCAGGTACTGCGCCACCGAATCGGCGCGTTCCTTCGACAGGCGGTTGTTGACCGCGTCGCTGCCGATGCTGTCGGTGTGGCCCACCACTTCGATCATGGTCTGGTTGTACTCGCGCAGCGTACCGGCCACACCGTTGAGCGAGCCGTAGAACTGCGGCTTCAGGGTGGCCTTGCCGAAGTCGAAGGTGATGCCGTCCGGCAGGTTCAGCATGATGTTGTCGCCCTGGCGCTGCACATCGATGCCGGTGTTGGCAGTGCGCTCGCGCAGCGCGCGTTCCTGGCGATCCTGGTACTGGCCGACGGCGGCACCGCTGAGTGCGCCGATACCAGCTCCGATCAGCGCGTGCTGGCGCCGCTCGGTGGCGCTGTCACCGGTCAGCAGGCCGGCAGCCACACCGATGGCGGTACCGATCAGCGCGTTGCGGCCGGTACGGTTCTGCTGTTCGGTCGGGTTGCCGTACTGGTCGCTCTGCACATAGGAGCCGCCGGTGGCGCAGGCCGACAGGACGGCCGCACTCATCAGGGCCAGTGCGACGTTGCGGGTGGTGTTGCGGATCATGTGGTTCTCCTTGTTTTCCGGTCGGGTCGGCGGCTTACGGGCGCAGAGAGAATAAACAGCCCGATGCGATGTCGGGATGATGATCGGTCGCGGCAACAGGGCCGCGTTCAGCTAACTGACTGGAACGCTCAGCCCGCGCTTTACCCAGCCCCCGTCTGCCGGTAGGCGGCCAGCGCAGCATCGCGGCCGACGGCCAGATCCACCAGCGGCGTACGCGGATAGCCCGGGGCATGCGCCGCCAGCAGCAGCGGATGCTGCCACGGCGCGAAGCGCGCTTTCACCGGCAGCGCCGCCAGTTCGGGCACCCAGCGGCTGATGTAGCGGGCCTGCGGGTCGAACTTCTCGGCCTGGGTGACCGGGTTGAACACCCGGAAGTACGGGGCCGCGTCGGCGCCGGTGCCTGCCACCCACTGCCAGCCCATCGTGTTGTTGGCCAGGTCGGCATCGACCAGGGTGTCCCAGAACCAGCGCGCGCCCTGCAGCCAGTGCGCACGCAGGTGCTTGCACAGGTAGCTGGCAACAATCATCCGTACCCGGTTGTGCATGTAACCGGTGTGCCACAGCTCGCGCAGGCCCGCATCGACGATCGGCACGCCGGTGTTGCCGCGCTGCCAGTCATGCAGTTGCGCTGCAGTGGGCGTGGCCCAAGGGAAGCGGTCGAAACGCGGATTGAGGTTGTCGGTCGGCGTCTTCGGGAAGTGATGCAACAGGTGGTAGGCGAAATCGCGCCAGCCCAGTTGCCGCAGATAGCCGTCGATGTCGGCGTCAGTGCCGGCACTGCGCAATCTCTCCAGCGCATGCGCGATGCGCCACGGTGCGATCTCGCCGAAATGCAGATGCGGCGACAGCCGCGAGGTGCCGACCCGGTCCGGCAGGTCACGCTGCTCGCGGTAACCGCGCAACGCGCCGTCCTCGAACACGGACAACGCCTCCAGCGCGCCGGCCTCGCCCGGCTGCCAGTGCTCCCAGAAGCCGGAATCCCAGTCCAGCGTGGGCGCCAGCCGCAGCTCGTCCAATGCGAGGCCGTCGACCGAGTGCGCGGTCAGTGCCTTCGGCGCGGCACTCAGCGTCGACAGGCGCCAATGACTGAGTACGTTGCGCCAGTACGGAGTGAACACCTTGTACGGCTGACCCTGCTGTGTCGCGATGTCCCAGGGCTCGAACAACAGGCTGCCATTGCAGCTCTGTGCGTCGATGCCCTGCTCGCGCAGCGTGCGTTTGATGGTGGCGTCGCGTGCCTGGGTGGCCGGCTCGTACTTGCGGTTCCAGTACACCGCCTCGGCGCCGGTCTGCCCGATCAGCAACTGCAGGGCCGGCAGGCTGTCACCACTACGCAGCACCAGCGACGAACCGCGCGTGCGCAGGTCGGCGTCCAAGGCACCCAGTGAACGGTGGCGCCACGCATCGGAGGCCGCGCCAGGCACCCACTCGCCTTCCTCGTGCGGCGCGTGGAGATAGACCGGCACCACGTCGTGACCCGCATCCAGCGCGGCCTGCAGGGCCGGATTGTCCTGCAGCCGCAGATCACGGCGGAACCATACCAACGCTACCGACACATGCACCGCCTTCGTTGTGGAAGGCGGACATGATAGCCAGGGGCGGTGAAGGTGATGCGCGCGTCCGGCCACCCACCCACGGCGGGGTTCTAGCGCTTGAACCGCTGCATGGCCTCGCGGATCACTGACCGTGCCTCGGCGGCGTTGCCCCAGCCATTTAGCTGCACCGGGTTTCGCCCGGCCGGCAGGTCCTTGTAGACGCGGAAGAACGCTTCGATCCGCTGCCGTTCGGCCTCCGGCAAGTCCGCCAGGTCGCGGATACTGGCGTAGGTCGGGTCGACCTTGTCGGTCGGCACCCCGATGATCTTCTCGTCGTGCTCGCCGCCATCGATCATCTTCAGGTAACCGATCGGCCGGAAACGCACGATCACGCCCGGATGCAGCGGTTCGCGGGTCAACACCAGTGCATCCAGCGGATCGTTGTCGCCGGCCAGGGTGCGCGGCATCGAGCCGTAGTTGGCCGGATAGGCGACCGGCATCGACTGGAAGCGGTCCACGTGCACCAGGCCGTCTTCCTTGATCTCGTACTTGGTGAAGCTGCCGGCCGGGATCTCCACCGCCAGGTTCACCTCCTGCGGGGCCTGCGCCGGCTGGGCGACCAGGAAGGGATGCAGCACGGTATCGGCGGCGGTTACCGCACTGGCCAGCAACAGCAGGGACGCGCCGATGGCAGCCAATGGAATGATGCGGCGGGGTGTGGTCATCGGCGTCTCCTCATTCCCAGCAGCGGTCGGCGCGACCCTTGGCGGTCTGCGCGCGCGGGCAGTCGCGCGGAGCAATGCGGCCTTCGGTCAGCTCCGTGCGCTGCTTTCCACCCTTGGCATCACGACGCAGTTCGAAGGCATCGTAAAGACGGCCGGTCACGGTGCGTGCTTCATAGCGCAGGTGCTGCGGGTCGATGTTCAGCACCTGGAACAGCTGGGTGTCCTCGGCCACCGGGTCCATCGTCCTGCGCGCTTCGTCGGAAAGGCGGTACTGCTTCGGTCCGGCCACGGTCACCACATACTGCGGCGTCGCGGCCTGCCCTTCGCCACGGCGGCCATAGGTGTGGTCATGGCCCTGCAGCACCAGATCGACGTTGTGGCGGCGTACCACCGGCAGCAGCACGTCACGCAACGCGGCGTTCTCGCGCCCTTCGCGCGGCGAGTAGAACGGCTGGTGCAGCAGCACGATGGTCCACGCCTGCCGATTGCCGGTCAGCACCTTGTCCAGCCACTGTGCCTGCGCCTTGGCGGTGCCGAGGTCGAGTGCCGATGTGCCATCGACCACGGCCACGCGCACGCCCTGCGCATCGAACCAGTAGCTGGTCTGCTGCGCGGCGGTGGCACCATTGCCCGGCAGCGCGAACGTCACCGGCCAGTGGCGGCCCAGCACGCGGCGCTCCTGCGGGGTGTCCTCGAATTCCTCGAAGTACTCGTGGTTGCCGATGGCCGGCGCCACCAGCGTTTCCTGCGCCAGCCAACTGGTCGCAGCGAACCACTCACCCCACTCGCTGTCATCCATGTTGTCGCCTCCGCTGACCAGGTCACCGGCAAACAGACTCATGCGCGCCTGCGGCGCAGCCTTCTGCGCGGCACGCACCACGCGGCTGACATGGCTGACGTTCTTGTTCTGGGTATCGCCGAAGTACAGCAGGGTCAGCGGCTGATCGGCGCTGGCCAGCGTGCGCAGCTGGTTCCAGGCGCTCCAGCTGCCATTGCCCTGCACACGGTAGACGTACTGGGTATCCGGCTGCAGGCCATCGATATCTGCCCGATGGTGGTGCGACAGACCGTTCTCGGTCTGCAGCGCGCGGGTCGTCGCACGCACCTGGCGGATGCCTTCAATGGCCGGCGAATCTGCGGCCAGCGCGATTTCCAGCAGCGGCGCCTGCACGCTGTCGTCGGTACGCCAGGCCACGGCGAACCCATGACTGGAATCAACCGCCGGCGAGGCGACGATGCGGTCCGGCACCGTCGTCGCCGCGTAGTGGCGGCTACCTGCCGGCACCTGGGTATTCGGTTCGGCCGCCGCGAACGACAGCGACGGCAGCGCCAGCAGCAGGCCCAGCGCCAGCGCGCGCATTACGCACTGCCCGCTCATGCGCCACACTCCAGCGGCAACGCCAGCTGCTTGGCGATGCTCTCCCAGTCGAAGGCCACCACGCCCTGGTCGTCATGTACTGCATACAGCGCACCGTGTGGGAAGCGCGCGCTGGGCTGCTGCATCATCCAGATGCCATCGGTGTTGGCCACGGTATTGCCCTGGAACGCGCCGACCGGCTTCAGCGTGTGCCGGTCGAACAGGTGGAACACGCTGCGCTGCTTGCCCTGTTCGGTGGTGATCCACCAGCCGTCCTTGCCGCAGGTGCGCAGGGTCACGCCTTCGGCCTGGGCCTTGAACACGTCGCGGCCAAAGGTGGTGCCAGTGAAGCGGCCCGCCAGGGTGTAGACCTTGAACTCGCTGGCGTAGCGCTCGTCCTCTTCGGCAATCAGCAGCCGGTCGTTCTCGGGGTCGCCCCAGATCGACTCGACCACGCGCAGTGCACCGGCCTCGGTGGTATCGCCGATGCTGGCCACCAGCTTCGCCTCGACCTTCGCGCCGTCGCGGGTCACATGGTACTGGCGCACGCGCTTGTCCAGCTCGGCCAGCGGCGGCAGGATGTCACGCCCCTGCGCATCCTCGCCGTTGTCCCAGGAATCGGTGACGTAGACGCTGTAGCCATCGGCACGGCGGTCGACCCACAGACCGTACGGCTTGCGCAGGTCGTCCGCAGCGAAGGTCGCCAGCGGCGCGAAGTCCGGCAGGCTCAGCACCTGCACGCGGTGATTGTCGCGCTCGACGATCCACAGCAGGTCGTCGGTCACCGCGATGCCGTTTGGGCGGTCGAACTGCCCCGGTGCGGTGCCGCTGCTGCCGACGTCACGCAGGTGCTGGCCGGTGCTGCCGTCGTAGACCACCAGCTTGTCGGTGGCCTTGGCGGTGGCGATCAGCCACAGCGCGCCGTCCGGCGCGCGCCAGGCCGCCGGCGAGTCGATGTTGTCGGCCGGGGTCATCGGTGACAGGAACGCTTCGGCGATGGTGCTCACCACGCGCTCGCCATTGGCGGCCGGCGCGGCCGCTCCCGCAACCGGATCGTTGCCGGTGGCCGGCGTGCAGCCGGCGACCAGCGTAGCCGCCAGCGCGGCGGCCAGGACAGTGACGCCACGCCCCATCACAGCGCCACCTTCAGGCCCAGCGCATAGGTGCGGCCGTACTCTTCCATCTGCAGGGTGCGCGAGCGGGTGCCCTGGTAAAGCTCCAGCGGCTTGTCCAGCAGGTTCTGCGCTTCGAAGTACATGCTCACGCGCGGGGTGAACTTGTAGTCCAGCGAGAAATCGAGCTGGGTGTTGGGTGCCACGTAGATGTCGAATGCACGCCCCTTGCCGATGCTGTCCAGATACTCGCTGCGGTACACGGCCGCCAGACGCGTGCTTACACCGTACTTTTCATAGCCGATGTGTGCGCTGTAGACATGCTTGGAAGCGCGCGGCAGGGTGAAGTCCTCGCCCTCACGTCCCTTGATGCCGGCATCGAACGTGGTGTCCAGCCAGGTGCCACTGGCACCGATCAGCAGGCCATCCAGGCCCTCCGGCAGGAAGGCCAGCTGCTGCTGCCAGTTGAATTCCGCGCCACGCACGGTGGCCTTGCGACCATTGATCGGCTGGGTCACGTCGAATCCGCCGTAGGCCGGATCATTGGTCCGCACGGTCTCCACGATGTAGCCATCGATCGACTTGTGGAACAGGCCCAGCGAAACGATGCCGCTGCTGCCGATGTACTTCTCCACCGACAGGTCGATGTTCTTCGACTCGTACGGATCCAGTTCCGGGTTGCCCAGGCGCACTTCCTCGTCACCGCGGCTGTAACCCACGCGCGGCGAGACGTCGCCGAAGGACGGGCGCGATACGGTCTTGTTGGCCGAGGCGCGCAGCACCCAGTCATCGGCCGCGTCATAGCGCAGATGCAGGCCCGGCAGCACGTTGGTGTAGCTGCTGTTGGCCACGCGCGGGGTGACGGTGAAGCTGCGGCCGTTGGCGGCCACGTCCACCTGGTTGCCGACTGCCTTGAAGCGGGTGTTCTCCACGCGCACGCCGCCGATGATGCGCAGCGCGCCCACATCCCAGGTACCCATGGCATAGCTGGCGAAGATGTCCTCGCTGGCCACGTAATCCTCTTCCAGCGACGTCATCGCATTGCCGCCGACATCCTGCGGGCGGGCGCTGTACTGGCCACCATTGGCGGCCCAGAACGCGCGCATCGCAGCCGAGTCCATGCCATCCCCCATGTTGCCGTGGCGATGCTCCGGCGAAGAGGTGGTCCAGCTCGACAGCACCACCTTCGGGCCGACGCGCAGTTCGCGCTCATCGACATTCACGTCGCGGTCGCGCCAGCGGCCGAGCAGGCCGAACTTGATGCTGCTGCTGTCGCCGTCGAAGCGCACGTTGACCTGCGCGCTGTGTTCCTTGTCGTTCACCTGCTTGGGCGAAAGCACGACGCGGTCGAACGCGTAGTTGCCGTTGTCCAGCCACTGCGGATTGTCGAAGCTGTAGCTGGGCAGGCGGCTGCTCTGGTCCAGGGTGCCATTGAAGGCCTTGCCGTTGAGCTTGAAGCGCGCCTCCATCTCGTCGTTCACGCGCTCTTCGGTACGGGTGTAGCCGATCCGGTAATCGACCACGGCGTTGGTCAGCTTGTTCTCGCCACCAAGACTGGCCGCAAAGGTGTTCTCCTTCTTGGTGCGGTAGCGCATGCGCTTGTCGATCGAGTCCTTCGGCATGCCATCGAGCCGGTACTGGTCGGTGCCGGTCTTGACCATCTTCGCGTCGTCGAAGTTGAAGATCACGCGCTGGCGGGTCTCCGCATCGTCGAACTGGCTGTACAGCGTGCGCAGGTAGTACGTGCTGTCTTCGTTGGGGCGCCAGTCGAGGTTGAGGTTGGCACCGATGCGCTTGCGCTCGATCTCGTACTTGCGGTGCTGCAGGTTGATCGCGGTCACGTCACCGGGGGCGGCATCGTCCTCGCCGTCGTACTCCACTTCGGTGTTGTCCGACTCGAACCGGCGCTTCTGGTAATTCACGCCCAGCGCCACGCCGAACGTGTCGTTGAACACTTCGCTGTAGTTGAAGGCGGCCTTGGGGCTGGTCTCGCCGGACAGCTGCTGGTGGCTGCCCTCGATCTTGCCGCGCAGGCTGCGGCCGTCGCGGTCGAAGGCCGACGCCGATTCCACCAGCACGGCGCCGCCGATGGCATCACCGGGCATGTCCGGGGTCGGCGACTTGACCACGCGCAGGCGCTCGGTGGAGTCCGATGGGATCACGTCCAGCGGCGCGGCGCGGCTGGAATCTTCCGGCGTACCGATGGCGATGCCATCCACGCTGACGCTGTTGAGATTGGCATCCAGGCCGCGAATGACCACGAAGCGGCCTTCGCCCTGGTCGCGGGTCACGCTGACGCCCGGCAGGCGCTGCAGTGATTCGGCCACGTTCTTGTCCGGATACTGGCCCAGGGCATCGGAGGACACCGCGTCCTCGATGGCGTCGCTGCTGCGCTTGAGGTCGACCGCGCGGATCTGCGATTCGAGCTGGGCGCGCACTTCGATACGGTCCAGGTCTACCGCGTCGGCCGCCACGGCGCCGGTAGCGGCTACCGCCTGTTGCCCGGCAGCCTGCAGCGGTGCCGCGGCCCCCATCGCCAGGGTCAGGGTGATGGCAACGGCCAACGGAGTCTTGATATGCACTGGGAATCCCCATTCCTGTTAAGAATGGGTCTGCACGGTATGTCCGCAAGGTTGCATGGCAGTGACATGAGGCTGCACATTTCATGTACATCAGATCCAGGCCCGGTTTGGGGTTCGACACGCCAATCCGGCAAAATGGCCTCCTCTCTCCTTTTCCCCCTTCCCGACCATGAAGATCGTCGAAGTGCGCCACCCGCTGGTGCAGCACAAGATCGGCCTGATGCGCAACGCTGCGCTCAGCACCAAGGATTTCCGCGAACTGGCCAACGAGCTGGGTACGCTGCTGGCCTACGAGGCCACCGCCGACCTGGACACCGAGCCGCACACCCTGCCCGGCTGGGCCGGCCCGGTGACGGTGCAGCGTATTGCCGGCGCCAAGATCACCGTGGTGCCGATCCTGCGTGCCGGCCTGGGCATGCTCAGCGGCGTGCTGTCGCTGATACCGGCGGCCCGTGTCAGCGTGGTCGGCCTGCAGCGCGACGAGGAAACCCTGCAGCCGGTGCCCTACTTCGAGCGCCTGACCGGCCGCCTGGAAGAGCGCGACGCGCTGATCCTGGACCCGATGCTGGCCACCGGCGGCACCCTGATCGCCACCATCGACATGCTCAAGCGTGCCGGTGCCCGCCGCATCAAGGGCATCTTCCTGGTGGCCGCGCCGGAAGGCATCGAAGCGGTCAAGGCCGTGCACCCGGACGTGGAGATCTACACCGCAGCCATCGATGCCCAGCTCAACGACAAGGGCTACATCCTGCCGGGCCTGGGCGACGCCGGCGACCGCATCTTCGGTACCCGCGTCGGTTGATCCGGTGAACCGGGGTCAGAGCCCTTTCACAGCGAAAGGGATCCGACCCCAACATCGCGGGGGTCGGACCCCTTTCGCAGAAAGGGCCCTGACCCCACCACCCCGCATTCCGGCCTACAGCCCGGCGGCGAAGGCTTCCAGCTGGTCGATGGCGGTGTTCCAGCCGTTGAAGAAGCCCAGCTGCTCATGCTGGTCACGCAGGGCCTTGTCCGGGTGCATCACCCGCGCGGTGTAGCGGCAGCCCTGCCCCTCGTCCTCCATCGTGATCACGGCGGTAAAGCCCAGCCAGGGTGACTGCGGTCGCCAGCCCGCACCCAGCATCGAGGTGAACACCAGGCGCTGCTGCGGCACGATCTCCAGGAAACTGCCCGGATTGTCACTGCTGCCGCCATCGGGGCCCTGCATGAAGGTGTGGAAGGCCCCGCCGGGGCGCAGGTCGAATGCGCGTACCTCGGTGGTCCACGGCTTCGGGCACCACCACTGGCGCAGCAGTTCCGGGTCGGTCCACGCCCGCCACAAGGCGGCGCGCGGTGCGTTCAGCACACGGCTGATCACCAGATCGGTGTCGGGGTTGTTACCTGCGTCTACGGCCATGGGCCTGCTCCTGTCGGTGAAGGGTTTCGACGAAATCGACCATGCGGTCGGAACGCGCTTCCCAAGCCGCACGCTGTTCTGCGAGCCATTGTTCGGCCTGGCCCAGCCGCGCCGGCACCAGTTCGCAGGTGCGTGTGCGCCCCTGCTTGTGGCTGCGCACCACGCCGCTGCGCTCCAGCACGGCCAGGTGTTTCATCAGCGAGGGCAAGGCCATCTCGAAGGGTTCGGCCAGCATCGACACCGTGCGCGGTCCCTGCCCAAGCGCCGCTACGATCGCGCAACGGGTCGGGTCGGCCAGTGCCTGGAAGACGTCTTCAATGGCAGGATAATACTTACCCATATAGCTAAGTAATACGCCGGTCTGAACGTTGCCGCAAGCAGGCGCGGCACTGGCGTGATTCTTCACGTGGCCTTGCCGGCCTGAAGCGAATGCTCCGCGCACCCGCCACCCTTGGAGCTCCCGATGAAAGCCTCTTTCCTGCTGGCCGCCGTCCTGCTGGTCGGCCTGCCCCTGGCTGCCAACGCCACCACCCCGCAGCAGCAGCGCATGGCCGAATGCTCGGCCAAGAACAAGGGCTTGAAGGGTGATGCCTACAAGACCGCGCAGAGCTCCTGCCTCAGCGGCCACGCTGCCGAGACCAAGGCGGTCAATCCGCAGCAGGAACGGATGCGCAAGTGCAACGCTGACGCGGGCGCGAAGAAGCTGGCCGGTGATGCGCGCAAGACCTTCATGAGCAGCTGCCTGAAGTCGTCATAATCGTCGCGTCCGGATCGAACGCCATCCACGCATGGCGTGGATCTACCACCGTCAGTGAAAGGCCGGGCATTGCCCGGCCTTTTCATTACCCCAGGGCGCGCGCCTTCAGCTCGCCCTGTTCGTGCAGGGTCACGAAACGTCCCTTGTCATCACGGCCCAGCTGCGCCAGCGCCACCTGCGGGTCGTGGGTGAAGAACAGCCGCACGTTGCGCGCCAGCTTGTCTTCAAGGAACTGCCGCTTCTCGTCGATCAGCAGCTCGGCGTTGCGGTCGTAGCCCATGGTGATCGGCACGTGTACCCATGAGCGCCCCGGGATCAGGTCGGCACAGAACACCACGCCACCATGCGCACTTTCGCCGGCATGCGCGTGACCGACGATCTCGGCCAGCATCAGTCCCGGCGTATGCCCGTCGCTGTAGCTGAAGCGCACGCTGCGGCCAAGTGCCTTCGAGTACTCCCCGTCCACCACTTCCAGCCGGCCACTGGCCTGCAGCAGGCCCGGCAGTTCCGGAATGAAGCTGGCACGGTCGCGCGGATGCGGCTGCACGGCGCGCTGCCAATGCTGCGCACCGACCACGTAGGTCGCGTTGGGGAACAGCAACTCGGGTTCACGCCCTTCGCTCCATGCCGCCAGCAAGCCGCCAGCATGATCGAAATGCAGGTGGCTGAGCACCACCACATCGATATCCTCGTGCTCGAAGCCGGCTTCGCGCAACGAATCGATCAGTACGTGCTGGCTTTCCTGCACGCCGTAGCGCTCGCGCATGCGCGGATCGAAGAACGCCCCGATACCGGTTTCAAACAGCACGGTCTTGCCTTCCAGCGGACTGGCAAGCAGTGCGCGGCAGGCCAGCTCGATGCGATTGAGCTCGTCCGGTGCCGCCCATTTTTCCCACAACGCACGCGGTGCGTTGCCGAACATCGCGCCGCCATCGAGGCGCTGCGAGTTTCCACGAATAGACCAGAGTTTCATGCGTCGATTATCGGCGCCGGCCCGTTAAATAATCGCTAGAAAGGAAACAGAAAACCCCGCCGGCAAAGGCGGCGTTTCGGTAATCTGCCGGATTGCCGGCCAGCAGCCGGCGCTACCGGATCAGCGTGCCGGCACGACCTGGGCGCTGCCCACCGGGTTGCGGGGGTCGCTGCCGCCGAACAGCTTGTTCGCCTTGCGGTCCCATTCCACGGTCTGCAGGTTGCCCCACACGTGACTGGAACCGCGGCCGCCTGCGGCGACGTCACCCGGCAGGTCGATCTTGTGGCCCATCGCCTGCAACTGCTTCACCGTCGCCGCGTCGAACGCATCGTCCTCGGCTTCGATCAGGTCCGGCAGCCACTGGTGGTGGTAGCGCGGCAGCGCGGCCACCTGCTGTGCATCCAGGCCGTCGTCGTAGCCGAGGATGCCCAGCAGCACCATGGTGATGATGCGGCTGCCACCCGGGGTGCCCAGCACCACGACCTTGTCGGCGTTCTCCATGAAGGTCGGCGTCATCGAGCTGAGCATGCGCTTGCCGGCCTTCGGCGCATTGGCCTCATAGCCCATCACGCCGAACGCATTGGGCGTGCCCGGCTTCAGCGCGAAGTCGTCCATCTCGTTGTTCAGCAGCACGCCGGTGCCCTTGGGAATCAGCCCCGAGCCGTACAGCAGGTTGACGGTCTGGGTGGCGCCGACGCGGTTGCCATCGCGGTCGATGATCGAGAAGTGCGTGGTCTCGTCATCTTCCAGCGGCGTCGGATTGCCCGACAGCAGGTCGCTGGGCGTGGCCTTCTCCGGATGGATGGTCGCCCGCAGGCCCTGCGCATAATCCTTGCTGGTCAGCACTTTCTGCGGGATCTGCACGAAGTCCGGATCGCCGAGGAAGAAGGTGCGGTCGCGGTAGGCGCGGCGCATCGACTCCACCACCAGGTGGGTGCGGTGGGCCGGGTCCATCTTCCTGATGTCCCAGCCTTCCAGGATCTGCAGCATGCTGGCCAGCGCGATGCCACCGGACGACGGCGGCGGCGCGGTGGTGATCTTCCAGCCGTTGTAGTTGAACACGATCGGCTCGCGCTGCTTGACGCGGTAACCGGCCAGTTCTTCAGCGGTCCACTTGCCGCCAGCCTGCTTCACGCCCGCCAGCAACAGCTTTCCGGTCTGGCCCTTGTAGAAGCCATCAAAGCCACCCGCGGCCAGGCGCTCCAGCGTCTGCGCCAGTTCCGGCTGCTTGAACAGGTCACCGCTGGCGATCGGCTTGCCATTGCGCAGGTAGACCTCGCGCGTGCCGGGATAGCGCTCCATCACTTCACGCCGCGACGCGTAGCCCTTGGCCATGCGGTCGTACACCGGGAAACCTTCGCGCGCGATGCGGATCGCCGGCTGCAGCGAGGCCGACAACGGCAGCTTGCCATGCTTGGCCGACAGCTCGACCAGCGCTGCGGGCAGGCCGGGAATACCCGCCGACCAGGCACCGTTGACCGAACGATCACGGTCCAGGTTGCCCTGCTTGTCGAGGAAGGCCTGCGGGGTCGCCGCAGCCGGGGCGGTCTCGCGCGCATCCAGCATCACATCCTTGCCGGTGGCCGCGTCGTGCAGCAGGAAGAAGCCGCCGCCGCCCAACCCGGAACTGATCGGCTCGACCACCGCCAGCGTGGACGACACCGCCACTGCAGCGTCGAAGGCGTTGCCGCCCTGCGCCAGGATGTCGATGCCGGCCTGGGTGGCCAGTGCGTGGCCGCTGGCAATGGCCGCGCCATCAGGGCGATCGGCACGGGCCGGGCTGTCAGCCCAGGCCATGGGGCTCAGCAGCAGGCCGAGCAGCAACAGGGGGCGGACGATCAGCGTCTTCATTCGGATGGGGGCTCCGCGTAGAGTTCGGGGTGATCGTGCTGCAGCTGGCGCAGCTTGGCCAGCAGCTGGTCTTCCGTTTCCACGATCTCCGGGTCCGGGTCGATGCACTCGACCGGGCAGACGACCACGCACTGTGGCTCGTCGAAATGACCCACGCATTCGGTGCAGCGCGCAGGGTCGATCACGTAGATGGTTTCACCCATCGCAATGGCCTGGTTGGGGCAGGCCGGCTCGCATACGTCGCAGTTGACGCAGAGCTCGTTGATTTTCAGCGACACGGCGATACTCCTCGCCCGCGCCCTGGGACAAAGGACCGGCCAGCGCGGGCGCGCGGGCCGGTCAGGTCATCAGCGGCGCCCTTGCAGGATGCCGCCCGGGCCATGCCGTAGCATGGCCGCCATGGCTCGGTATTACTTGGCTTCGACGAAAATGTACTCGGCACCGGTCGGCTGGATCGCAGCCTGCACGCGGGCGTTGTCGGCCGACTGGCCGATGAAGACGACGCGCACGCCCTTCATCGAATCCGGCGACACGTCCTTGAACACGGCCTGGATCATGTCAGCCATCTTGCCCGAGGCCGACGAACCGAAGGCCAGCATGTTGCCCGGCTGCACGCCACGGGCCACGGCCTGGGTCGCGCTTTCGGTCTGGCGCTCGTACTTGGCCTGGAAGTCCGGGTCCGATTCCGGCGAGAGGTAGTACAGGAACGGGCTGTTGGTGATGTTGCCCATGTTCTGGATCGCCACTTCCTGCAGGTACTTCTTCCAGCCTGCATCGTCGTCCTTGGCCGGGGCGACCAGGGCCGGCTTGGCCTCGTCGACCGGAGCGGCCTCTTCCTTCTTGCAGGCGGTGAAGGCCAGGGCCAACGAAGCGATCAGCATCGCGCGCATGGTGGTGTTCATGGGTTTCCTCCCGGAATGGTGCGTGGTGGTGTACGTAATGGGGTGCGGGTACAGCGGGGCTTACGACTGTGCCGACTTCGCTTCGCGGACCTTGCGCAGGGCTTCGAGCACCGCGGCCGGCACGAAACCGGACACGTCGCCGCCCAGGCGCGCGATCTCGCGGACCAGCGAGGACGAAATGAAGCTGTGCTGCTCGGCCGGGGTCAGGAACAGGGTCTCGACCTCGGGGATCAGGTGGCGATTCATGCTGGCCATCTGGAATTCGTACTCGAAGTCGGACACCGCGCGCAGGCCGCGCAGCAGCACCCCGCCCTGCACCGAACGTACGAAATGGGCCAGCAGGGTATCGAAGCCGATGACCTCGACGTTGCCGTGGTGGGCCAGCGCGCCACGCGCCAGCTGCACGCGCTGCTCCAGCGGCAGCGCCGGGCCCTTGGACGGGCTCTGCGCCACGCCGACCACGACCTTTTCGAACAGCGGCGCGGCCCGGCTCACAAGGTCGATATGACCGTTGGTGATGGGGTCGAACGTGCCGGGGTAGACGGCAATGCGGCGATTGGCCACGGTCATGGGCGGATGCAGATGTTCAGATGAGGTCAAAGTGTAGCAGTGGCACGGCGGTACAGGGCAAAGCGCACCTCGCGGGTGCCACCCTCGCGGTGCAGCAGCCAGTCCGGCGGCAGCACCGGCACGTGGCCGGCCGGCGATTCCAGGTACAGCCAGGCGTCGGCGGCCAGGTGCCGCGGCAGCTGGGCCAGCACGTCCTGCCACAGGCCATCGGCAAACGGCGGGTCGATGAAGACCAGATCGGCCTGCTGCGCCTGCGCCCCTTGCAGCCAGCGCAGGGCATCGGCCTGCACGACGGTGATCTGGTCGCTGGCCTGCAGCCTGGCGACGGCGGCGGTCAGGTTGCGTCCCAGCTGCGCATCGCGCTCGACCAGGGTGGCGTGGGCAGCGCCACGCGAGACCGCCTCCAGGCCCAGCGCGCCACTGCCGGCGAACAGGTCCAGCACGCGGGCCCCGCCGAGCTTGGGCATCAGCCAGTTGAACAGGGTCTCGCGCACGCGGTCGCTGCTGGGGCGAAGGCCCGGCAGGGTCGGCACCGGCAGCCGGGTATTGCGCCAGCGCCCGCCGATGATGCGGACCTGGCCGTCATTGCCACCGCGGCCGCTCATCGGCGCCCCCGGCGGGAGGAATTCGAGAAATTCAGCATGAGCGGGATTGTAGTTCGGCCGAGCGGCGCCCGGCACCCGCAGAAGCCGAAGCAACAGCAACAGCGGGCATCCCCGTGGGATGGCGGGGTGGGTCCGGTTGAGGGGGACGCTGCAAGTACGTCCATGTAAGCTCGGTCGCCGCATCCATGCGGCTCACGCCCCCTCAACCGGACCCACCCCGCCTTCGACAGTTTCCTGCGATCTGTCGGAACGGCTCTTGGGGTCAGATCCGTTTTCCTGCAGAAAACGGATCTGACCCCATTGGATGCACCCCGCCTTCGACAGTTCCCTGCGATCTGTCGGAACGGCTCTTGGGGTCAGATCCGTTTTCCTGCGGAAAACGGATCTGACCCCAGATTTATTTCGATGTCTGACAGATGTGTCGACCAAGGTCGACACCCACCAACAGCCGAGTGAACCTGTCAGAGGCGGGGCGGTGTGGGGTGGCAGGACCGTTGGCGCCATGGATGGCGCCATCGAGCCCCCATGGGTGAGGGCGCTTTGCTTGCGAAGCACTGCTTCGCGAGCGCCCGAACGCACAGCCGCCAGCGGCTGGGCCGGCCCCCGGAGGGGGGTTTACGGCGTGTCCTGCCAACCCACACCGCCCCGCCATCCCACGGATAGCCCGCTGTTGCTGTTGCTGTTGCTGTTGCTTCGGCCTCTGCAGGTGCCGGGCGCCGCCCGGCCGACCAACCCCTTGATTTCGGGACAATCAGCCATACCCCTTGGCGAGGCCGCACGCGCTGGCGCGGCATTGCACATGGAGCCCTATCGATGACCGAGACCACCCAGACCGAAACCCTTGGCTTCCAGACCGAAGTCAAGCAGCTGCTGCAGCTGATGATCCACTCGCTGTACTCCAACAAGGAGATCTTCCTGCGCGAGCTGGTCTCCAACGCCGCCGACGCCGCCGACAAGCTGCGCTTCGAGGCCCTGACCCAGCCGGCCCTGCTGGAAGGCGACAGCGAACTGCGCGTGCGCGTCAGCTTCGACCCCGCCGCCCACACCATCACCATCGAAGACAACGGCATCGGCATGAGTCGCGCCGAGGCGATTGCCCATCTCGGCACGATCGCCAAGTCCGGCACCGGCGATTTCCTGCGCCAGCTGTCCGGCGACCAGAAGAAGGATTCGCAGCTGATCGGCCAGTTCGGCGTCGGCTTCTACAGCGCCTTCATCGTTGCCGACGAGGTCGAAGTGACCTCGCGCCGCGCCGGCCTGGCCGCAGGTGAAGGCGTGCGCTGGACCTCGCGCGGCGAAGGCGATTTCAACGTCGCCACCGTCGACAAGGCCGAGCGCGGCACCCGCATCGTCCTGCATCTGAAGGATGGCGAGCATGATTTCGCCGACGGCTGGCGCCTGCGCAGCATCCTCAAGAAGTACTCGGACCACATCGGCCTGCCGATCCAGATGCCGAAGGAAGGCGAGGAAGGCGCCACCGTCGAGTGGGAGACCGTCAACCGCGCCAGCGCGCTGTGGACCCGTCCGCGCACCGAGATCGGCGACGCCGAGTACACCGAGTTCTACAAGCACGTGGCGCACGACCACAGCGATCCGCTGGCGTGGAGCCACAACAAGGTCGAAGGCAAGCTGGAGTACACCTCGCTGCTTTACGTGCCCGGCCGCGCGCCGTTCGACCTGTACCACCGCGATGCGCCCAAGGGCCTGAAGCTCTATGTGCAGCGCGTGTTCGTGATGGACCAGGCCGAGCAGTTCCTGCCGCTGTACCTGCGCTTCATCAAGGGCGTGGTCGACTCCAACGACCTGTCGCTGAACGTCTCGCGCGAGATCCTGCAGTCCGGCCCGGTCATCGATTCGATGAAGGCGGCGCTGACCAAACGCTCGCTGGACATGCTGGACAAGCTGGCCGCCGACAAGCCGGAGCAATACGCCACGTTCTGGAAGGAATTCGGCCAGGTGCTGAAGGAAGGCCCGGCCGAGGACTACAACAACCGCGAGAAGGTGGCCGGGCTGCTGCGCTTCGCCTCCACCCGCGGCGACAGCGATGCGCAGACGGTGTCGCTGGCCGATTACCTCGGCCGCATGACCGAAGGCCAGGACAAGATCTACTACCTGACCGGCGAGAGCTACAGCCAGGTGCGCAACAGCCCCCACCTGGAAGTGTTCCGCAAGAAGGGCGTGGAAGTGCTGCTGCTGACCGACCGCATCGACGAGTGGCTGATGGGCTACCTGACCGATTTCGACGGCAAGGGCTTCGTCGACATCGCTCGTGGCGATCTCGACCTGGGCGCGCTGGAAACCGAAGCGGACAAGCAGGAACAGGAAGCCGCGGCGAAGGACAAGCAGGGCCTGGTCGAGCGCCTGAAGACCGTGCTGGGCGATGACGTGGCCGAAGTGCGCGTGTCACACCGCCTGACCGATTCGCCGGCGGTACTGGCCATCGGCGAACAGGACCTGGGCCTGCAGATGCGCCAGATCCTGGAAGCCAGCGGGCAGAAGGTGCCGGACAGCAAGCCGGTGCTGGAAATCAACCCGGGCCACCCACTGATTGCCAAGCTGGATGCCGAAGCCGATGGCGCGCGTTTCGACGACCTCGGCCGGGTGCTGTTCGACCAGGCCGCGCTGGCCGCCGGTGACAGCCTGAAGGACCCGGGTGCCTACGTGGCGAGGCTGAACAAGCTGCTGCTGGAGCTGTCGGCCTGATCGACAGGGTGGTCGCCGGGCATGGCCCGGCTTACCCGGCGGTGCTCTGGTAGAGGCCGACCTTGGTTGGCGCCCCAAAAGCGTGCCAACCAAGGTTGGCACCTACCGGGGCGGATCGAGCGTGCCAGCCAAGGTTGGCACCTACCGGCGCGGGTGGAGAGTGCCAACCAAGGTTGGCACCCACCAGGGGCGGCGGTTGGCGCCTGCCGAAGGGGTTCAGGCGTCGCGATCCAGCAGCGAACCCAGCATCTGGTCCTGGCGGCGGATCACCGCGGCATTGGCGGCGAAGGCCACCACCTCGGCTTTCGCGGCCAGCAGGTCACCCAGCGGCGCGCCGGCATCGGCGCCGACGGGAATCACCGCGGCCTGCACCCCACCCTGCCCGGCAGCACTGCGCTGCAGCTGCAGGCGCTGGGCATCCGGGGTCGCCAGGTTGGCCACGTTGTGCGCAGCCACCTGCACGCCCTGCTGGGACGCACGCATCCCGCCGAGGGCAATTCCCATCACGTTGTCCATGGCGGTCTCCGGGCCGCACGACGCAGCCCTCCGGACCGGTTAACGGCCGGCGGGCCGCGACCTTGAGTCCACATCGGCCCGACAGGCCCGAGTGGTAGCATATCCCCCTGATTTCAGCGCCTTTTGCCAATGCTCAGTTTTTTCCGCCGCAAGAAGCCCCAGGATGCCCCCGCAGCGGAGGCACCCAAGACCCAGCACTACTCGGCTGAAGAGCTGGCGGCGGCGTTCCCGTCGGCCGCGCCGGTCGAGGACAAAGAGCCAGCACCGGTAGCCGTACCGGCCGCGCCTGCGCCGGCCGAGCCGCCGCCGGCAGCCGTCGTTCCGGTCGCTTTCGAGCCCACCCCGGTGGTTCCGGCTCCGGTGGTTCCGGCTCCGGTCGTTCCCGCTCCGAGCGCTCCGCAATCGGCCGCCCGGATCGACGTCGCCCCGGTGGCGGCCCCGGCCATCGAACCGGCACCCGCACCACTGCCTCAGCCCACCCCGGCACCGGTCACCGACGACCTGCCTGCCGCCGCCTCGATCGATGCCGTTCCGGCGCCTGCCGGCAAGCCCGGCTGGCGCGAACGCCTGCGCAACAGCGTCATCGCGCGCAGCTTCGGTGGACTGTTCTCGCGCAACCCCAAGCTCGACGACGATCTGCTGGACGAACTGGAAACCGCACTGATCACCGCCGACGTCGGCGTGGGCGCCACCACCGATCTGGTCGAGGGCCTGCGCAAGCGCATGAAGTCGCGCGAGTTCGCCGACGCCAATGCGCTGCTGGCCGCGTTGCGCGCCGAGCTGATCGCGATCCTGCAGCCGGTGGCCAAGCCGCTGGTGATCGATCGCAACGCCAAGCCCTTCGTGGTGCTCACCGTCGGCGTCAACGGCGTCGGCAAGACCACCACCATCGGCAAGCTGGCCAAGCGCTTCAAGGACGACGGCCACAGCCTGATGCTGGCTGCCGGCGATACCTTCCGCGCCGCCGCCGTGGCCCAGTTGCAGGCCTGGGGCGAGCGCAACGGCGTAGCCGTGGTCGCGCAGGGGCAGAACGCCGATGCCGCTTCGGTGGCATTCGACGCGCTGCAGGCCGGCAAGGCCCGCGGCACCTCGGTGCTGATCGCCGATACCGCCGGCCGCCTGCACACCCAGTCCGGCCTGATGAACGAGCTGGGCAAGATCCGCCGCGTGCTCGGCAAGATCGACCCCACCGCCCCGCACGAAGTGCTGATGGTGATCGACGGCACCACCGGCCAGAACGCGCTGTCGCAGTTGCGCCAGTTCAATGCCGCAGTGAACGTGACCGGCCTGGTGGTGACCAAGCTGGACGGCACTGCCAAGGGCGGCGTGGTGTTCGCGCTGGCCCGCGAGTTCGGCATCCCGATCCGCTTTGCCGGTATCGGCGAGCGCCCGGAAGACCTGCGCGTGTTCGATCCGGAAGCGTTCGTCGACGCCCTGCTGCCCGAAGCGCTGGGCGCCTGATACACCGCGCAGCCACGCATGGCGTGGCTCTACCGCAGCCTGGTAGAGCCACCCCACGGGTGGCTGCCTCTCTGGAACTCCAATGCCCCGCCAGCCGCACGCCAGCGCCGAAACTGCAGAACGGGACGGTTTCGTCGCCCGCCTGCTGCACTGGTTCGACGACCATGGTCGCCACGACCTGCCCTGGCAGCACCCACGCAGCCCCTATCGGGTCTGGCTGTCGGAAATCATGCTGCAGCAGACCCAGGTAGCCACGGTCATCCCGTACTTCCAGCGGTTCCTGCAGCATTTCCCGACGCTGCCCGACCTCGCCGCCGCCAGCAATGACGCGGTGATGGCGCAGTGGGCCGGGCTCGGCTACTACGCCCGCGCACGCAACCTGCATGCCGCCGCGAAGCGCTGCGTGGAACTGCACGACGGCGACCTGCCGCGCGATTTCGATGCCTTGCATGCCCTGCCCGGCATCGGCCGCAGCACCGCAGGTGCGATCCTCAGCCAGGCCTGGAACGATCCGTTCGCGATCCTCGATGGCAACGTCAAGCGCGTGCTCAGCCGTTACCACGGCATCGACGGCTTTCCCGGCCTGCCGGCCATCGAGAAACAGTTGTGGTCGATTGCCGAGGCGCACGTGGCGCAGGTGCCGGCCGGGCGAATGGCTGATTACACCCAGGCGCAGATGGACCTGGGTGCGACGGTGTGCAGCCGCGCCAAGCCAGCCTGCGTGATCTGCCCGCTGCAGGACGCGTGCGCGGCGCGCCGCGAAGGCCGTACCGCCGAACTGCCCACGCCCAAGCCCAGCAAGACCCTGCCCGAGCGCGAAGCCGTGGCCCTGCTGCTGCGCGATGCCCAGCAGCGCGTGCTGCTGCAGAAGCGGCCGGACACCGGCATCTGGGCGCAGCTGTGGACGCTGCCGCAGGCCGATGCCGGCAGCGTACTGCAGGACTGGTTCGACGCGCACGTCGAAGGTTCGCTGGAAGACGCCGAGGAACTGCCGGTGTTGCAGCACACCTTCAGCCACTACAAGCTGCACCTGCAGGTACTGTCGCGGCAGGTGCACGGCCTGCGCGTGGAAGAACCCACGCTGCGCTGGGTCGCCAACGACGAGCTGCCCGCGCTGGGCCTGCCAGCGCCGATCCGCAAGCTGCTCGACGGCGCCACGACCAAGGCGCCGAAACGAAATTCCAAGAAACCCCGCAACCACGAGTGAGTGCCATGTCCCGAACCGTCTTCTGCCAGTACGAACAACGCGATGCCGAGGGCCTGGACTTCGTGCCCTACCCCGGCGAACTGGGCCAGCGCATCTTCAACAACATCGGCAAGCAGGCCTGGGCCGCGTGGCTCGCGCACCAGACCATGCTGATCAACGAAAACCGCCTGTCGCCGCGCACCCCGGAGCATCGCGCATTCCTTGAGGGCGAACTGGTCAAGTTCCTGTTCGAGAAGGACGCGGAAAAGCCTGCCGGCTTCACCCCGGAAGCCTGACCCAAAGGTAGTGCCGGCCGCTGGCCGGCATCGCGCAGATGCCAGGTTGCCGGCCAGCGGCCGGCACTACCGCGCTATTTCGTATTTTCCTCGCGCTCCTGCACCTGCGCCTGGCGCAGCTCCTGCTCGGAGGCACGCAGTGCCTTCACGTCCAGCTTGCGGATGCTGTTGATGAAGCACGGCATGCGCGGGCCACCGGTCGGGTCGCGCACCAGCACCTTGTCGAAACGCGATGACACGCGGCCCATGCTGCTGGTCAACCCGATGGCGGTGGCGTACGACAGGTCCGGGCACGGACCACTCAGTTCCAGCAGGTAAGCCTCGCTCGGCCGGGTCCACACCGCCAGCGCGCTGTCACCCAGTTCGGTCCAGCCATTGAGGCTGCCGAAGAACTGCATGTCGTTCTGCGGCGCGCCGGCGTGGGCGCGGTACAGATCCAGTTTCTCGGTACTGCTGAGCCGGCCGGTGGTCGCGCAGGCGGCCAGCGCCAGGCAGAGTCCGGCGATCAGGATCGGGGTCTTCATGGCGATCTCCTCGGGGAACCTGCTGCGATCATGCGCCGGCCGATGTGCGACCGGCGCGAGGGCAGGTAAACCCGTTCAGGCGCCGGGAGGCGGCCGTTGCCGGCCGCTCAGACGTCGGCGTGGGCCAGTGCGTGCAGGCGCCCTTCGCGCAGCTCCAGCACCCGGTCCAGGCGCCGCGCCAGGCTGCGGTCGTGGGTAACCAGCACCAGGCTGGTATGACGCGCGCGGTTGAGTTCCAGCATCAGCTCGAACACGGTGCCCGCGGTGCGGTCATCCAGGTTGCCGGTCGGCTCGTCACCGAGCACGCAGGCCGGATGATTGACCAGCGCACGTGCCACCGCGGCACGTTGGCGTTCGCCGCCGGACAGCTCGCCCGGCTTGTGGTCCAGGCGATGTCCGAGGCCGACCGCTTCCAGCAGCGTGGTGGCCCGGCTGCTCGCTTCGGCCACGGCAGTGCCGGCCAGCAGCACCGGCATCATCACGTTTTCCAGCGCGGTGAACTCAGGCAACAGGTGGTGGAACTGGTAGACGAAGCCCAGCGCCTGGTTGCGCAGCAGGCCACGCGCGGTGTCCGACAGCGCGGACATGCGCTGGCCGGTCACGTAGACCTCGCCTGCGGTCGGAATATCCAACCCGCCCAGCAGGTGCAGCAGCGTGCTCTTGCCGGCACCGGAGGCACCGATGATCGCCACGGTTTCGCCGGCGGTCACGGTCAGGTCCAGTCCATCGAACACCGGGGTCTGCATGCGCCCTTCGGCGTAGGTCTTGCCCAGTGCTTCGGCGCGGATCACCTCATCGCCGCGGTTGAAGACCTTATTCATAACGCAGGGCCTCCGCCGGCTGGGTGCGTGCTGCCCGCCAGGCGGGATACAGGGTGGCCAGGAAGCTCATCAGCAGCGCGACCACGGTGATCGCCACCACGTCGCCGGTCTGCATGTCGGTCGGCAGGCCGGTGATGTAGTACACATCCTCCGGCAGCAGCTTGACGTTGAACACGCTCTCGATTGCACCGAGGATGCGTTCCAGGTTGAGGGTCAGGGTGATGCCGCCGATCAGGCCGGCCAGCGTGCCGAAGATGCCGATCAGCGAACCCTGCACCATGAACACCTGCATCACCCCGCCCGGGGTCAGGCCGAGGGTGCGCAGGATGGCGATGTCGGCCTGCTTGTCGGTCACCAGCATCACCTGCGAGGACACCAGGTTGAACGCACCCATGGCGATGATCAGCGACAGCAGGATGCCCATCACCACCTTCTCCATGCGCAGCGAGTGGTAGAGGTTGGCGTTCTGCTGGGTCCAGTCACTTACCCGGTACGCACCACCCAGGCTCTGCGCCAGGTCCACACCCACTTCCAGCGAGCGGTCCATGTCGTGCAGTTTCAGCCGCACGCCGGTGGCGCCGTCGCTGCGCAGCACGCGCTCCAGGTCCTGCATGTTGGCGAAGCCGACGCCCCGGTCGACCTCGTTGTAGCCGGCCTCGAAGATGCCGCTGACGGTGAAGCGTTTCATCCGCGGCACGGCACCGGCAGGCGTGCCCTGCACTTCGGCGAAGGTCACCAGCACCTGGTCACCGACGTCGACGCCGAGCCAGATCGCCAGTTCCTTGCCCAGCAGCAGGTTGAAGCTGCCCGGCGTCAGGCTGGCATAGCTGCCCTTGGTGACCTTCTTGTCGATCACCGATACCTTCGGCTCCAGCGCCGGATCGATGCCCTGGATGATCGCACCCTGCACGCGCGGGCCGCTGATCATCGACTGGATCTCGATGTACGGCGCGGCACCGGCCACGCGCGGATCCTTGCGGGCCACGTCGACCACGCGCATCCAGTCCGGCATCGGCTCGCCGTCGCGGCTGATGGTGGTGTGCGCGGTCATCTGCAGCAGGCGGCTGCGGATTTCCTTCTGGAATCCGCTCATCACCGCCAACGTGGTGATCAGCACCGTAACGCCGAGCGCGATGCCCAGGATCGATGCCATCGAGATGAAGGAGATGAAGCCGTTGCGGCGCTTGGCGCGCAGGTAGCGCAGGCCAATGGCCACGGGAATGGGTTTGAACATGCAGGCACGCCGGTCAATTCAGCTTATGGTGCCATCGTCCGGGGCTGACGGGAAACGGCGCGTGCGGCCACGGCCAGTCGCAGTTCACGTCGCTGCCCGGAATCGAGCACATCCGGCCAGAACAGCAGGCACCGGCGGCGCTGGTCCTGATGCCAACGCAACAGCAGCCACGGCCCGCGCACCACCAGCCGGGGTGCCTCGACGTCCTGCCCGGCCACCCGAATCGGCTCGGGAAGCGGAGGCAGAAGCACCTGCACGCGCGGCCTGCGCTGGCGCCAGGCCAGTTCGGCCAGGCCCGTGCACCAGGCCAGCACCACTGCGGGCATCAGCAGCCGTGAAGGCAGATCCGATGCGCGCAGCAGCCACGGCGCAGCCAGCAGCACCGCCAACTGGGCGGCGGCCTGCAGCCGCGAGGGGCGCCACTCAAGGCTTGAGGGCGAGGATCTTCTGCATGAGGGGGATCGCGTGCGCATGCGGGCAGGCCTCGTAGCCCATGAACCAGCGCCACAACTTATCGTCCTCGCAGTCGAGCAGGAACAGGAAAACCTCGCGCTCTTCGGTCGGCGCAGTGCTCCACTCGTGGTCCAGGTAGCGGCCGAACAGCTGGTCCAGCTCACGCATGCCGCGGCGACAGCGCCAGCGCAGCTTCTTCAGCAGAACGTCTTCTTCCATCGTGTTTCTCCAGATACAGCAAAGCCACGCATGGCGTGGCTCTACTGGGGTCATGCAACTACCCTGCGCCGTGTATCAGGCGCGGCGTTCCATCATCAGCTTCTTGATCTCGGCGATCGCCAGTGCCGGGTTCAGGCCCTTCGGGCAGGTCCGGGCACAGTTCATGATGGTGTGGCAGCGGTACAGCTTGAACGGATCTTCCAGATCGTCCAGGCGCGCACCGGTGTCCTCATCGCGCGAGTCGATGATCCAGCGGTAGGCCTGCAGCAGGATCGCCGGGCCCAGGTAACGCTCGCCGTTCCACCAGTAGCTCGGGCAGCTGGTCGAGCAGCAGGCGCACAGGATGCACTCGTACAGGCCGTCCAGCTTCTTGCGGTCTTCCGGCGACTGCAGGCGCTCGCGGTCCGGCGGTGCCGGGGTCTGGGTGCGGATCCACGGCTTGATCGACGCGTACTGCGCGTAGAAGTGGGTCAGGTCCGGAACCAGGTCCTTGACCACGTTCATGTGCGGCAGCGGGTAGATCGGCACTTCCTTCTTGCCGCAGTCCGAGATGGCTCGGGTGCAGGCCAGGGTGTTGGTGCCGTCGATGTTCATGGCGCACGAACCACAGATACCTTCGCGGCACGAGCGGCGGAAGGTCAGGGTCGGGTCGATCTCGTTCTTGATCTTGATCAGGGCGTCCAGGACCATCGGGCCACAGGCGTCCAGATCGACTTCATAGGTATCGGTGCGCGGGTTGCTGTCGTCGTCCGGACTCCAGCGGTAGATCTTGAAGGTGCGCACGTTCTTGCCGCCGTTCTTGACGGGGAAGTGCTTGCCCTTCGTGATCTTGGAATTCTTGGGGAGTGAAAACTCGGCCATGGCTGCTCTCGTTGGCTCAGGCGGCCCGCGCCCGTGGGCGCGGATTGCATGGTAGGCGGGGTCGGATCAGTACACGCGCGGCTTCGGCGGCACCACGGACACGTCGTCGGTCAACGTGTACATGTGCACCGGACGGTAGTCGAAGCTGCACTTGCCCTTCTCGTCGACGCTGACCAGGGTGTGCTTCTGCCAGTTGACGTCGTCGCGGTCCGGGAAGTCCTCGTGCGCATGCGCGCCGCGGCTTTCCTTGCGCTGTTCGGCCGAGTTGATCGTCGCCACCGCATTGAGCAGCAGGTTGTTCAGCTCGTAGGTCTCGATCAGGTCCGAGTTCCACACCAGCGAACGGTCGGAGACCTTCACGTCCTGGAACGAGTCGAAGATCTTGTCCATCTTCTCGCAGCCTTCCTTCAGCGTCTGGCTGGTGCGGAAGACCGCCGCGTCGGCCTGCATGGTGCGCTGCATGCGATCGCGGATGACCGAGGTCGGGGTATCGCCGTTGGCGTGGCGCAGCTTGTCCAGCAGGCCCAGCGCCTTGTCGCAGGCATCGGCCGGCAGCGGCTTGTGCGCAGCGCCCGGCTTGATGGTCTCGGCACAGCGGTTGGCCACGGCACGGCCGAACACCACCAGGTCCAGCAGCGAGTTCGAGCCCAGGCGGTTGGCGCCGTGCACGGACACGCAGGCCGCTTCGCCGATGGCGTACAGGCCCGGCACTACCGTGTTGTCGTTGTCGCCGACCTTCTGCACCACTTCGCCGTGGTAATTGGTCGGGATGCCGCCCATGTTGTAGTGCACGGTCGGGATGACCGGAATCGGCTGCTTGTGTACGTCGACGCCGGCGAAGATGCGGGCGCTCTCGGCGATGCCCGGCAGCTTCTCGTCGATCACGCCCGGGCCGAGGTGGGTCAGGTCGAGCAGGATGTGGTCCTTGTGCTCGCCGACGCCGCGGCCTTCGCGGATCTCGATGGTCATCGAACGGCTGACCACGTCGCGCGAGGCCAGGTCCTTGTAGTGCGGCGCGTAACGCTCCATGAAGCGCTCGCCGCTGCTGTTGCGCAGGATGCCACCTTCACCGCGGACACCCTCGGTGATCAGGCAGCCGGCGCCGTAGATGCCGGTCGGGTGGAACTGCACGAACTCCATGTCCTGCATGGCGATGCCGGCACGCATGGCCAGGCCGCCACCGTCGCCGGTGCAGGTGTGCGCCGAGGTGGCGCTGAAGTAGGCACGGCCGTAGCCGCCGGTGGCCAGTACCACGCCCTGGGCGCGGAACAGGTGCAGGGTGCCGTCGGACATGTCCAGGGCCAGCACGCCGCGGCAGGCGCCTTCCTCGTCGAAGATCAGGTCGAGCGCGAAGTACTCGATCATGAAGCGCGCGTCGTGCTTCAGCGACTGCTGGTACAGCGTGTGCAGCATCGCGTGGCCGGTACGGTCGGCCGCCGCGCAGGTACGCTGCGCCGCCGGGCCTTCGCCATACTTGGTGGTCATGCCACCGAACGGACGCTGGTAGATCTTGCCTTCGGCGGTGCGCGAGAACGGCACGCCGTAATGTTCGAGCTCGATGATGGCCGGGATGGCCTCACGGCACATGTACTCGATGGCGTCCTGGTCGCCCAGCCAGTCCGACCCCTTGATGGTGTCGAAGAAGTGGTAGCGCCAGTCGTCCTCGCCCATGTTGCCGAGCGCGGCCGAGATACCGCCCTGGGCGGCAACGGTGTGAGAACGGGTCGGGAAGACCTTGGTCAGGCACACGGTCTGCAGGCCCTTGGCGGCCAGGCCGAACGTGGCGCGCAGGCCGGCACCGCCGGCGCCGACCACGACCATGTCGTACTTGTGTTCGGTGATCTTGTAAGCGGACATCTAATCTGGATTCCTGTGTAGGTGCCTGGGCTCAGGCAACGCCGAGGGCGATGCGGCCCACCGCAAACACACTGACGATCATGCCGAGCACGGCGACGAACTTCACCGCGGTCTGCAGCACCAGGGCCAGCAGCGATTCGTGGATGTAGTCTTCCAGCACGACCTGCATGCCGAGCTGCGCGTGCCAGAACATCGCGATCAGCAGGCCGATCAGCGGCACCGCGTTCCACGGCTTGGCCACGGCGGCGGCGGCGGTGGCGTAGTCCGAGCCCAGCAGGCCCAGCACGAAGACCAGGAACCAGATGCCCAGCACCACCAGTGCGGCGGCGGTCAGGCGCTGGTGCACGAAGTGCTCGGTGCCGGTCTTGGCCGAGCCAAGGCCGCGCACGTTCTTCAACGGGGTACGGAACTTGCTCACGCGGCACCTCCGAACATCACATAGGCCCACACCAGCAGGGTGATCACCAGGCTGCCGATGACCGACAGCCAGCTGCTGCGGATGAAGGCGGGGATGCTGAAGCCGATGGCGAAGTCCTGCACGACGTGGCGGATGCCATTGCACAGGTGATAGGCGAACGACCATGTCCACGCGAACAGGAACACGCGGCCATACCAGGCCCCGGCATGGCCGGTGAAGCAGTTCCAGGACTCGGGCCCCATCATCAGGGCCAGCAGGCCGGCGGCGATGATGAGGGCACCAACAGACAGAAAGACGCCAGTGGCTCGATGCAGGATCGAGGTGGCCATCTGAATCTGCCAGCGATACACCTGAAGGTGCGGGGAAAGTGGGCGTTGTCTGGTCGCCATTCGCTGGGCTCGTTGTCTCGGCTGGGCGGCACACGGCCGCGTTGGCTCAATGCTGATCAGAAATCGATGCAGCGTCCGTTTTTCTCCCAATCGCCATACCGCACCGGATCAAGTCCGCCGCGGCCGCCGAATTCTTCCGCTTTTTCCTGTTCCACGGGCACGGGTGCCGCGGGGACCAGCGGGGCTTCAGATTCGTCGTCGGGAGTGGGGGTTGTTTGGCCTATCATGTTCGGTCTCGCAACGCACAAATTTTAGACCTCGTTCACGTGCCTGACAACCTGCCCCCTGCTTTCGTCGGATATCCGCGCCTGCCCGGCCACCAGCTGCTGAGCCTGCAGGGCCCGGATGCGGCTGTCTTTGCCCACGCCCAGTTCAGCAGCGATGTCACCGCCCTGCCCCTGCAGCACTGGCAGTGGAGTGCCTGGCTGAGCGCCAAGGGCCGCACCCTGGCGGTGTTCCAGCTGCTTCGGCTGGCCGAAGACCACGTGATGCTGGTGCTGGCTGACGGCGATGCCGATGCGATTGCGTCGCAACTGCAGCGCTTCGTGTTCCGCCGCAAGGTGAAGGTGCAGGTGCGCAGCGATCTGGCGGCGGCTGGCGCGTTCACCGCGCCCGAGGCCGCCAGCGGCGCGGCGATTGCGCAGACCGCAGGCGACGGCTGGGAGCTGGACCTGGGCAGCGATGCCCTGCCGCGCACCCTGCGCGTTGGCAGCGCCGACGCGTTCGCGGCCGGCAATGAAGCCGATGAGGCCGCTTTCGCCCTGGCCTGGCGCCAGGCCGACCTGCGCTACGGCCTGCCGCGGCTGGAAGAAGGCCAGCGCGAAGTGTGGACCCCCCAACAGCTGGGCCTGGACCGCCTGAACGGCTACAGCGTGAAGAAGGGCTGCTATCCCGGCCAGGAAATCGTCGCCCGCACCCACTTCCTCGGCAAGGCCAAGCGTGCGGTGCAGTTGCTGCATACCGCAGCACCGGCACAGGCCGGCGATGGCGTGCAGCAGGATGGCGCGGGGCTGGGCACGATTGCCAGCGTGGCCGGCGACCTGGCACTGGCGGTACTGCCACTGGAGGCCAGCGACGCTGACCTGCAGGTGGGCGATGCCATTGCGCAGCGCGTGCCGTTGCTGGATGGCCTGGCCCGCTGAAGCAGGCGGGGACCTGCACGGATGGGTGCAGGAATGGTAGTGCCGGGCGCTGGCCGGCAACCATGCAGGGTTGAGGTTGCCGGCCAGCGGCCGGCACTACCCCTTACAGGCGCTCGCCGGTTTCCGCGCTGAAGAAATGCAGGCCCTGCGGGTGGATCGCCACGCGGATCTGCTCGCCCACCTCGGGCAGCGCCTGCGGCGCCACGCGCATGGTCAGCGCGTGCTGGCCACTGCTGAGGTTGACGAAGATCTCGTTGCCGACCGGCTCGATGCCTTCGATCCGCGCGCTGAACGCATGCGCATCGTCGGCGGCCGCCGGCTGCAGATGCTCCGGACGCACGCCCACCGCGATCGGCTTCTGCAGCCACGCCGGGTCGATGGTGGCCTGGCCCAGCGGCGCACACCAGTCACCGTCGACCACGGTCACGCCACCGGCATCGCCCTGCAGCGTGCCGCGCAGCACGTTCATCGCCGGGCTGCCGAGGAAGCCCGCCACGAACAGGTTGGCCGGGCGGTCGTACAGCGCCATTGGCGTATCGATCTGCTGGATGATGCCGTCCTTCAGCACCACGATGCGCTGGCCGAGGGTCATCGCTTCCACCTGATCGTGCGTCACGTAGATCATGGTGGTGCCCAGCTTGCGGTGCAGCTGCGCGATCTCGGTACGCACGCTGTGGCGCAGCTTGGCATCCAGGTTGGACAGCGGTTCGTCGAGCAGGAACACCGCCGGCTCGCGCACCAGCGCACGGCCCAGCGCGACACGCTGGCGCTGGCCACCGGACATCGCCTTGGGCAGCTTGTCCATCATCTCGGTCAGGCCCAGCGTCTGCGCCGCCTCGGCGATGCGCTTGTCGATGGTCGCCTTGTCGTGACCGCGCAGCTTCAGGCCAAAGGCCAGGTTCTCGGCCACGGTCATGTGCGGGTACAGCGCATAACTCTGGAACACCATCGCGATGTCGCGATCCTTCGGCGCCACGTCGTTGACCACGCGATCACCGATGGTCAGCGTGCCGCCGCTGATCTCCTCCAGGCCAGCCACCATCCGCAGCAGGGTCGACTTGCCACAGCCGGACGGGCCGACCAGCACCATCAGCTCGCCATCGGCGACCTCGAAGCTGGCGTCCTTCACCGCGACCTGGCCGTTGTCATAGACCTTGCGCACACCCTGCAACTGCACTTTTGCCATATCACCTATCCGGTCCGCCCGAAGCCGGGCTGTCTTTTGGGACTGCCTCGGCCCTCCCGATGGCAGTGATGATTGCGCGCTTGCCGCATGACGGCGAGCACTGCAATCGAATACAGTTGCCCATTCTGCCATGTAAACGTTTTCACGTGGCACTATCCGATGATCGGTGCGCACCGATCTGCGTCGGCGGTTGAACGAAGGTTCCGCCGAGGCAGTGGTTTCGAATGGAACGGTCTTCCGGCACCCCGGAGAACGCCCCTGACGAACCTCGGACAGGCAGTTGCGCGGATGTCCCCCGAACCCAGCCATGAAGCGATTGACAACGATGTCACCCGGATCTGAAACTCGAGCGATGCACGACACCCTCTTCCTGTTCGGTGCCACAGGTGATCTGGCCCAGCGCTACCTGTTCCCTTCGCTGCTTCGCCTGCTTGGCGACGGCCTGCTGCCGGAGGACTTCCGCATCCGTGCGCTGGCCCTGTCCGGGCATGACACCGAAGCCTTCCATGACATCCTGCGGCCGCGCCTGCAGCAGGCCATGCCGATGGCCACGCAGGACGACATCAGCGCCCTGCTGCGTCGCATCGACTACCGCTCTGTGGACCTGCGCGACGTCGACTCGGTTGCCGCCGCGGTCGCCGACCTCGTGCACCGCAAGTGCGTCAGCTACCTCGCCATCCCGCCGGGCCTGTACATCTCCACCTGCGAAGGCCTGGCCAAGGGCGGCGCCCTCGCCGCGCCGGCACGCCTGATGCTGGAAAAGCCGATCGGCAGCGACAGCGAGAGCGCCGAGGAAATCATCAGCACCATCGGCCAGTGGATCGACGAGGACCGCGTGTTCCGCCTCGACCACTACCTGGGCAAGGCCGCGGTGCAGAACCTGATCGCACTGCGCTTCGGCAACACGCTGCTGGAAGCGGTGTGGAACCGCAACTACATCGAATCGGTGCACATCCTGGTGGCCGAAAGCGAAGGCGTGGATGGCCGCGATGCCTATTACGCCCGCTCCGGCGCGCTGCGCGACATGGTGCAGAGCCACATCCTGCAGCTGCTGTGCATGGTGGCGATGGAACCGCCGGCATCGCTGGAAGCCGATCGCATCCGCGACGAGAAGGTCAAGGTGCTGCGCGCCCTGCGCCCGCTCGATGCCAGGCACGCCGCGCGTGACAGCATCCGTGGCCGCTACACCGCCGGCACCATCAATGGCCAGCCGGCACAGGCCTACCAGCCGCCGGAAGGCAGCGACGTGGAAACCTTCGCCGGTGTCACCGCGCATATCGACAACTGGCGCTGGAGCGGCGTGCCGTTCCACCTGGTCACCGGCAAGCGCCTGCCCGAGCGCACCACCCGCGTGGTGGTCACGCTGAAGCCGGTCACCCACTGGCTGTTCGAGCGCCCGCAGCGCGCGCAGGCCGCACCGAACCGCCTGGTGTTCCAGCTGCAGCCGCAGGAAAACATCGAACTGGGCCTGATGAGCAGCCTGGCAGGCCCGGAATGGGGCGCGCTGGAGCTGCATCCGCTGGAGCTGGAACTGTCGGTGCCGACCGGCCTGCACCGCCGTATCGCTTACGAACGCTTGTTCCTGGATGCCTTCAACGGCAACCACACGCTGTTCGTGCGCGATGACGAAGTGCGTGCGGCCTGGGCCTGGATCGACAGCGTCGCCGACGCCTGGAAGGACGCCAAGCTGCCGCTGGAGCCCTACCCCGCCGGCCAATGGGGCCCGGGCAATGCGGGCGGGTTCCTGCCGCAGGACCTGGACGCGCCCGACAGCGGAGCGTCGGCATGAGTGCCAGCTCGCAGCCAGTGCTGGTCGCCGACATCGGTGGCACCAACGCGCGCTTCGCCCTGGCCGACACCTCGCTGGACGCACCGCTGCAGAAGGACAGCATCCGCGAGTACGCGGTGGCGGAGTTCCCGTCGCTGGGTGATGCCGCGCGCCACCATCTGGAACAGATCGGCGCCACGGCAAGCCGCGGCGTGTTCGCCGTGGCCGGTCGCGTGGATGGTGACGAAGCACGCATCACCAACCATCCGTGGGTAATCTCGCGCAGCCGCACCGCTGCCATGCTCGGGTTCGACGAACTGCACCTGATCAACGACTTCGCCGCACAGGCGATGGCGATTTCGCTGCTGCAGCCCGATGACGTGGTCCAGGTCGGCGGGGCTGCCTGGGTACCGGGCAAGCCCGGCCAGCCACGCAACTACGCGGTGATCGGGCCCGGTACCGGGCTCGGCGTCGGCGGCCTGATCATGCGCCACGGCCGTTGCTATCCGCTGGAAACCGAAGGCGGCCATGTCAGCTTCCCGCCGGGAACCCCGGAAGAGATCCGCATCCTGGAGATCCTGTCCGAGCAGTTCGGCCGCGTCTCCAACGAGCGCCTGATCTGCGGCCCCGGCCTGGTCAACATCCATCGCGCCGTGTGCGAGATGGCCGGCATCGATCCGGGCCAGCTGCAGCCGGTGGACGTGACCGCCCGCGCCCTGCACGGCGATCCGCAGGCGATGCGCACCGTGGATGTGTTCTGCGCCGTGTTCGGCGCCATTGCTGGCGATCTGGTGCTGACCCAGGGCGCCTGGGACGGCGTGTTCCTGACCGGCGGGCTGACCCCGAAGATGCTCGATTCGCTGCAGCACTCCGGTTTCCGCCAGCGCTTCGAGCACAAGGGCCGGTTCTCTTCCATCATGGCGCGCGTGCCCTCGTTGGCGGTGATGCATCCCCACGCCGGACTGCTGGGCGCCGCCGCCTATGCCGCCGACGCCGAACGTGACGCACCTGGAGTTGCCGCATGAGCCCTACCACCTTCCACGACGACCGCATCGAGTTCATCAACCATGGCGATGCCGATGGCTGGATCGAAGCCGTTGCCGCCGAGATGGCGCACACCCTCAACCACGACATCAACGAAGTGGGCCGCGCCCGCATCCTGCTGTCTGGCGGCACTACACCGGCGCCGGTCTACCAGGCGCTGGCCGAGTTGGACGTGCACTGGGACCGGGTGGAAGTGAGCCTGGCCGACGAGCGCTGGCTGTCGCCGCAGGATCGCGACAGCAATGCCTGGCTGGTGCGCGAGCACCTGCTGAAACGCGCCGAGGGTGCGCATTTCGATCCACTGGTGCGGATCGGCAAGCCCCTGCCCGAATGCGTGTACACCGCCAACCTGCAGGCACAGCACAGCCAGCCGCCGAGCCTGGTGGCACTGGGCATGGGCAACGACGGCCACACCGCCTCGCTGTTCCCGGGCTCGAAGGACCTCGCCCGCGCACTGGAAAGCACCCTGCCCTATGCCGCGCTGGATGCCACCGGCTGCCCGGGCGCGAACCAGTGGCCGCTGCGCATCACGCTGACCCCGCATGGGCTGCGCCAATGCCGACAGCGCCTGCTGCTGCTGCGCGGCAAGCAGAAGCTGCAGGTGCTGCGCCAAGCGTTGGACAGCAACGACGCCCAGCAGTATCCGATCCTCAACGCGATCAACCTGGAAGGCGCGCGCCTGCGCGTCCACTGGGCTGATTGATGTCGGCGGCGGTGCCCTGCCGCCGCTTGCCTCTCGCCACCTTGAACGCCGGTAGCCAATGAGCCTCCATCCGCAATTGCAAGCCATCACTGAGCGTGTCATCCGCCGCAGCGCCGCCTCGCGTGCCGCCTACCTGGCCGCGATCGACGCCTCCCTGCGCGAAGGCCCGTTCCGCAGCCGCCTGAGCTGCGGCAACCTCGCCCATGGATTCGCCGCCTGTGGCGGTACCGACAAGAGCCGCCTGCGCGGCGGCGTGACGCCGAACCTGGGCATCATCACCGCCTACAACGACATGCTCTCGGCGCACCAGCCGTTCGAGACCTATCCCGAGCAGATCCGCGAGATCGCCCGCGAGCTGGGTGCCACCGCACAGGTGGCCGGCGGCGTGCCGGCGATGTGCGACGGCGTCACCCAGGGCCGCGGCGGCATGGAACTGTCGCTGTTCTCGCGCGATGTGATCGCCCAGGCCACTGCGATCGGCCTCAGCCATGACATGTTCGATACCACCGTCTACCTCGGCGTGTGCGACAAGATCGTGCCGGGCCTGCTGATCGGCGCGCTGGCCTTCGGCCACCTGCCGGCGGTGTTCGTGCCGGCCGGCCCGATGACCCCGGGCATCCCGAACAAGCAGAAGGCGGAAGTGCGCGAGCGCTATGCCGCCGGCGAAGCCACCCGCGAAGAGCTGCTGGAAGCCGAGTCCGCCTCGTACCACGGCGCCGGCACCTGCACCTTCTACGGCACCGCCAATTCCAACCAGGTGCTGCTGGAAGCGATGGGCGTGCAGCTGCCGGGCGCATCGTTCGTCAATCCGGGCACGCCGCTGCGCGACGCCCTCACCCGCGAAGCCACCGAACGTGCACTGGACATCACCGCGCTCGGTGACGACTTCCGTCCGCTGGGCCGGATCATCGATGAGCGCGCGATCATCAACGCGGTCATCGCGCTGATGGCCACCGGCGGTTCGACCAACCACACCATCCACTGGATCGCAGTGGCGCGTGCCGCCGGCATCGTGCTGACCTGGGACGACTTCGACGAACTGTCGCAGCTGATTCCGCTGCTGGCCCGCGTCTATCCGAACGGCGAGGCCGACGTGAATCGCTTCGCGGCCGCTGGCGGACCGGCCTTCGTGTTCGGCGAGCTGATCAGGGCGGGCCTGATGCACGGTGACCTGGTCAGCGTGGCGCGCGGCGGCATGGCCGACTACGCGCGCGAGCCGCAGCTGCGCGACGGCCAGCTGGTCTACCTGCCGGGCCTGCAACACAGCGCCGATGACGAAGTGGTGCGTGGCGTCGACAACCCGTTCGAGCACCAGGGCGGCCTGCGCCTGCTGCGCGGCAACCTGGGCAAGTCGCTGATCAAGCTGTCGGCGGTGAAGCCGCAGTACCGCACGATCGAAGCACCGGCCGTGGTTGTCGATGCGCCGCAGGTGCTGAACAAGCTGCATGCCGGCGGTCTGCTGCCCGAGCACTTCGTGGCGGTGGTGCGTTACCAGGGCCCGCGTGCCAACGGCATGCCGGAACTGCATTCGCTCGCGCCGCTGCTGGGGCTGCTGCAGAACCAGGGCCGGCGCGTGGCACTGGTCACCGACGGCCGCCTGTCCGGCGCCTCGGGCAAGATTCCGGCGGCGATCCATGTGACGCCGGAAGCGGCGCGCGGTGGTCCGCTGGCCAAGGTCCGCGAGGGCGACATGATCCGCCTTGATGGCGAGGCCGGCACACTGGAAGTGCTGGTGGACGCGGCCGAGTGGGCCGCGCGTCCGCTGGCCCCGAACACGGCGCCTGCCGCGCATGACCTGGGCCGCAACCTGTTCGCGATCAACCGACGCGTGGTGGGGCCGGCCGATCAGGGTGCGATTTCGATTTCGTGCGGGCCGGCGGCGGCCGATGGCGGGCCGTGGGAATACGACGCGGAGTACGAGCTGGGGCACGATGCCGCAGCGGCGGCGGCGCCGCATGAGGCAAAAGACGCCTGAAGCGAAAAGCCGCGGCAGGCTTCCCGGCCTGGGCAGTAGAGCGCCCTGGACAATTCCCGGCGCGTCATTTGCGCTGCGGCCACTGAATCAAGAAGAGCAAAGGCAAGGGCAAAAGCATGGGTATCGAACAACATCAGGTGAAGGCGGCGGAGCTGTTGCGTGCGGCGGGCATCCTGCCGGTGGTGACGATTCATACGCTGGACCAGGCGCGTGCGGTCAGTGCGGCGTTGCTGGAAGGTGGCCTGCCGGCGATCGAGTTGACGCTGCGTACGCCAGTGGCGATGGAAGCATTGGCGATGCTCAAGCGCGAGCTGCCGGACGTGGTGGTGGGCGCCGGCACGGTGCTGACCGTGGAGCAGATGCAGCAGTCGATCGATGCGGGCGCGGACTTCCTGGTGACCCCGGGTACGCCACCGGCGCTGGCCGATGCGCTGGCGGCGGCACCGTTGCCGGTAGTGCCGGGTGCGGCCACGCCGACCGAACTGCTGTCGCTGTATGCGCGCGGCTTCCGCGTGTGCAAGCTGTTCCCTGCCACCGCCGTGGGGGGGCTGGCGATGATCAAGGGTCTGGCCGGCCCGGTTGCCGACCTCAAGCTGTGCCCGACCGGCGGCATCACCGAAAACACCGCCGCCGAGTACCTCGAGCAGAAGAACGTGGTCTGCATCGGCGGTTCGTGGATGGTGCCGGGCAGCTGGATCGCCGACGGTCAGTGGGACAAGGTGCGCGCCAGCGCCGCCGACGCCGCGAAGATCATCAAGCGCGTACGCGGCCACTGAGCCCGACGCAGCTGTAGAGCCGAGCCCATGCTCGGCTCCGCGCCCGCAGGCCGGAAAGCAGCCGAGCATAGGCTCGGCTCTACATTTCCTCTATCGGCAGTGACGGCGCACGGAACCTGTCGGTGGCCCTGCGGAGGGCTCAGCCGTTGGCCGAATCCCTTACAGCGGCCGTGCCGGATCCACCAGCCCGTACTGGCTGGCCATGCGCGCCAGCGCGATGTTGTCGTGGATCCCCATCTTCTCGAACAGCCGCGCCTTGTGCGTGTTCACTGTCTTCGCGCTCAGGCTCAGGCGCCGCGCGATGTCTTCCTGGCGCAGGCCCTGGGTCAGCAGCAACGCCACTTCCAGCTCGCGCGGCGACAGGCTGTCAAATGGAGAGCCGTTGCCTTCAACGGTCGACAAGGCCAGGTTCTGCGCGATGCTGGTGCCCAGGTAGCGACGGCCCATGGCCACATCGCGCACCGCACGCAGCAGCTCCTGTGCATCGCAGCCCTTGCCGATGTAGCCCGCAGCCCCGGCTTCCAGCAAGCGCTTCGGCAGCGGACCGTCTTCCAGCACCGACACGATCACCACGCGGGTGTTGCGATGGCTGCGGACGATGCGCTCGGTCACCTCCATGCCACTCACGCCGGGCAGGTGCAGGTCGCACAGCACCACGTCCGGCAGCAGCTGGCGGACGTCGCGCAGCGCATCTTCGCCGGTCTCGGCTTCGCCCACCACCTCGATGTCGGTCTCCCCCGACAGGATCATCTTCATCCCGGTGCGGACCAGTGCGTGGTCATCCACCAGGTAGACTCGAATCGTCATTCACGTACCTCTTCGAATGCGGCCATTGCAGGTCAAGCTAGGCAGGGCGCCGATACCCCTGCAAGCGCGTTCGAGATGCGACCCGGGCATTCTGCCTTGCGCATCACAGTACCGCGCGTTGTGCTTGCCCCCTGTCTTGCAGAACCTGCTGCAACGAAACAACTGATCTATTACGTAGACGCCCCGGAGGGGCCATCCACGTCAATCCCCCTGTGATGATGCTTCGCTGGCCGTCGCTGGCGGCGAATCCTGACGTCGCCAAGGATGCCGGCGACTGAACATGACCAGATAGCACCCTACCACCCAAACCAGCGCGGCACACCATCCGGCCAGGATATCGGAGGGGTAATGCACGCCCAGATAGACCCGGGAGACGCTGACCAGCAGGCTGAACGCGGGCGCCAGCAGCAGCACCGGCCAGCGCCAGCGGGTGTTCCAGGCCAGCAGCACCAGGGTCACGGCCAGGGTCATCGAGCCCATCGCGTGGCCGCTGGGAAAGCTGAACGTCGATTCCGGCGCGATCGATTCCCACAGGCTGGGGCGCTGGCGCTGGAAGAAATGCTTGCTGCCCATGTTCAGCAGCGCCGAGCCGACGAAGCTGACCGCCACGAAGGTGGCCTCACGCCAACGCCGGTAGCCCAGCAGCACGCCGATGATCAGCACGTCGGCGGGAATCAGGAACCATTCGTAGCCCAGCCTGGAAATGAGCACGAAGAAGCGGTCAAGCAGCGGTGAGTGCAGGCCATGCATCTGCCACAGCAGCGGCGCATCGAAATGGAACGATTCAAATTCGTGCACTTCGTCGGCCAGCGCGACGAAACCCGCCAACGGCAGCAGCACGCCACCGAACAGCAGCACCAGGCGCCAGGCATTGCGGGCCATCCAGTGGCGGAAACCGGAGGCGGACTCCGGCGCAGCGAGGATCGCAGGCTTATCCGGCGCTTCGGACATATTTGTGTTCGACGTAATCGTCGATCAGGGCGACGAACTCCTGGGCGATGTTCTCGCCACGCAGGGTCACCTTCTTCTCGCCATCGACGAACACGGGCGCGGCCGGGGTTTCGCCGGTGCCCGGCAGGGAAATACCGATGTTGGCGTGCCGCGACTCACCCGGCCCATTGACGATGCAGCCCATCACCGCCAGGGTCATGTTCTCCGCACCCGGATGGTGGATCTTCCACAGCGGCATCTTCTCGCGCACGTGGTTCTGCACCACCTTGGCCAGTTCCTGGAAGAACTCGGAGGTGGTGCGGCCGCAGCCCGGACAAGCCGTGACCAGCGGCGTGAAGGCACGCTGGCCGGTGGTCTGCAGCAGTTCCTGGGCGACGATCACTTCCTGTGTGCGCGACTGGCCCGGTTCCGGGGTCAGCGAGATGCGGATGGTGTCACCGATGCCTTCCTGCAGCAGCACGCTCAGCGCCGCCGACGAGGCGACGATGCCCTTGCTGCCGATACCGGCCTCGGTCAGGCCCAGGTGCAGGGCAAAATCGGAGCGCTGGGCCAGGTCGCGGTACACCGCGATCAGCTCCTGCACGCCACTGACCTTGGCCGACAGCACGATGCGATCGCGCGGCAGGCCGAGCTCCACCGCCTGCTCGGCCGAATCCAGCGCCGAACGGATCAGCGCCTCGCGCAGCACGCGACCGGCATCCCAGGGCTGCTCGCGCAGGTTGTTCTCGTCCATCAACTTCGCCGCCAGGGCCTGGTCCAGCGAGCCCCAGTTGGCACCGATGCGCACCGGCTTGTTGTAGCGGATCGCGAACTCGATCAACTGAGCGAACTGCAGATCCTTCTTCTTGCCGAAGCCGACGTTGCCCGGATTGATGCGGTACTTGGCCAGCGCTTCGGCACATGCCGGCTCGGCGGTCAGCAGCTGGTGGCCGTTGTAGTGGAAATCACCGATCAGCGGCACGTCGATGCCCATCATCGCCAGCTTGTCGACGATGCGCGGGATCGCCGCAGCGGCTTCCACGGTATTGACGGTCAAACGCACCATTTCCGAACCGGCCCGCCACAGCTCGGCCACCTGCTTCACGCTGGAGGCCACGTCGGACGTGTCGGTGTTGGTCATCGACTGCACCACGACCGGCTTGCCTCCGCCTACGGTGACCCCGCCGATCTGCACGGCATGGGTCTGGCGGCGGGGCCAGGAGGTGGCATCGGAGGGAGGAGTCGGGCGGGTGACGGCGTCGTGCATGGGCGCATTCTACCGCCCGCCCCCGCATTCCGGGTGACTCGCATTCAGCCGGTGGCACGGCTGCGGCCGATTGTCGCAGGCACAGCCGCCCGTGAACGCATACGATGAGCGTGAATGACCGGTCCCGACGCCCCGTTTCTCCGTACCCTGTGCAGCCTGCGCTGGCTTGCCGTAGGCGGCCAGGCCGCCACCATCCTGGTTGCCACCTGGGTGCTGGGCCTGCCGTTGCCGCAGCTGCCGCTATGGGCCGGCGTGGCGGTGCTGGCCCTGTTCAACATCTATACCCAGTTGCGTCCGGACGCGGCTGACACCGCACCGCTGACCGCGTTCGGCCACATCCTGGTGGACGTGATCATCCTGACCTGGATGGTCGGCTGGAGCGGCGGCATGGCCAACCCGTTCAGCTCGCTGTTCCTGATCCTGATCGCGCTGGCCGCGTTCGCCCTGCCCCTGCGCTGGGCATTGGCGGTCGCACTGGCCTGCCTGCTCGGCTACGCCGCCAGCGGCATCTTCGGCCAGCCATTGCCGGACGGTTATTTCCGCGCGCAGGACCTGAATCGCTGGGGCGTGGTCGCCAACTTCCTGATCTCCGCCGCGGTGGTACTGGCCTTCTCCACCCGGCTGGCGCTGGCCCTGCGGGAGCGCGAACTGGAACTGTCGGCACTGCGCGAGCGCTTCGCCCGCAACGAGGGCATCGTCGCGCTGGCCACCCATGCCGCCTCGGTGGCGCATGAACTGAACACGCCGCTGGCGACCATGACCCTGCTGGCCGACGATGTGGCCGAGCGCAGCGAAGAGCCGGAAGTGCGCGAGGACATGGAAACCCTGCGCGAGCTGCTGGTGCAGTGCCGGGAGCGCGTGCTGGCGCTGGCTGCTCCGGCCTCGGCCGACGCACCGGGCCGCAGCCATTCCAGCGCACAGCAGGTGCTTGAGCAATGGCGCCTGGTGCGGCCGACCATCGACCTGCACCGCAACGATGATGCGCCGCTGCGGCTGCCGCTGGACCCGGGCGTAGGCCATCTGCTGATGGTCCTGCTCAACAACGCCGCCGATGCCGGCGAGAAAGCCGGCCGGCCACGCGTGGACCTGGACCTGCGCATCGAAGGCGACGACCTGATCGGCGAAGTCCGCGACTACGGCCATGGCTTCGACGCCCGTGCCGCCGTGCTGCCGGGCAAGCTGTTCGGCAGCAGCAAGAGCGAGGGCATGGGCGTCGGCCTGGCCCTGTCCCATGCCACCATCGAACGCCTCGACGGCGAGATGTGGATGCGCCCGGCCCAGGGGGCCGGCAGCCGCGTCGGCTTCCGCCTGCCGCTGGCCCCACGCGAGGACACCCCATGAGCCTTCACCATTCCACCCTGGGCCTGCTGGTCGACGACGACGAGCTGTACCTGCGTACCCTGCAACGCAGCCTGGCCCGCAAGGGGCTTGAAACGCAGACCGCACAGGATGCCGCCAGTGCGCTGGCGCTGGCCCGGCAGCATCCACCGGCCTTCGCGCTGATCGACCTGAAGCTGGGCAGCGATTCCGGCCTGGCACTGATCCAGCCGCTGCGCGCGCTGCGCGCGGACATGCGGATCCTGCTGGTGACCGGCTACGCCAGCATCGCCACCGCGGTGGAGGCGATCAAGCTGGGTGCGGATGATTACCTGCCGAAGCCGGCCACGGTGCCGATGATCCTGCGCGCCCTCGGCGAGGAAGACGACGGCCCGGCCGACGATGGCGAAATGGAAGTGCCCGATGCGATGACGCCGATCAGCCGCCTGCAGTGGGAACACATCCAGCAGGCGATGCACGAGACCGGCGGCAACGTGTCAGCGGCCGCGCGCCTTCTCGGCATGCACCGGCGCTCGCTGCAGCGCAAACTGGCCAAGCGGCCAAGCCCGGAGCGCGACCCGAGCCGGTGACACGGTAGTGCCGGCCGCTGGCCGGCAACCCATCCGCTGCGGTAGTGCCGGCCGCTGGCCGGCAACCTCATGAACGATTGAAGCATCACCTGGATGCCGGCCAGCGGCCGGCACTACCAGAGCATCAGCGCTTCAGCTGCGCCAGGATCTCGCGGGTCATCGGATCGGCAACCGCCACATCCTCGCCCTGCAGCGCCGGCAGCAGGCCACTGGCCAGTTGCTTGCCGAGCTCGACACCGAACTGGTCGAACGCGTTGATGTTCCAGATCACCGACTGCACGTACACGGCGTGTTCGTACATGGCGATCAGCGCACCCAGTGCCTGCGGGGTCAGCGCGTCGAGCAGGATCAGCGTGCTCGGCCGCCCGCCCGGGTAATCGCGGTGCGGATCATCGCTGCTCTGGCCATTGGCCAGCGCCTCGGTCTGTGCCAGCAGGTTGGCCAGCAGCGCCTGGTGATTGATCGTGTAGGGATCATCGTTGTGCACACAGCCGATGAAGTCGGCCGGAACGACGCTGGTGCCCTGGTGCAGCGCCTGGAAGAAGCTGTGCTGCACATCGGTGCCTGCCCCACCCCACCACACCGGCACGGTGTCGGTGGTGACCGGCGCACCATCACGCTGCACGCGCTTGCCCAGGCTTTCCATCACCAGCTGCTGCAGGTAGGCCGGCAGCAGCGCCAGACGCTGGTCATAGGTCATCACCGCATGCGTGGCATGGCCCAGCAGGTTGCGGTTCCAGATGTCGGTCAGGCCGTGCAGCACCGGCAGGTTGCGCTCCAGCGGTGCATCCAGCGCATGCGCATCCATCTGTGCGGCGCCTTCCAGCAGCTGCTCAAAGCGCTCGAAGCCGATCGCCAACGCGATCGGGAAACCGACCGCCGACCACAGCGAATAGCGGCCACCCACCCAGTCCCACATCGGCAGTACGCGATCGGCGGCGATCGCGAAGGCCTTGGCGGCGCGATCCGGATTGGCGCTGACTGCATACAGGCGCTCGCTGCCGCCCAGCCAGTCGTGCAGGATCTGGCCGTTGAGCAGCGTTTCCTGCGTACCGAAGGTCTTGGAGATGAGGATGCCGGCGGTCTTGGCCGGATCCAGCGTGGCCAGCGTGCGCTGCATGGCGGCGCCGTCCACGTTCGAGACGAAATGCACGCGCAGGCGCGCACCGCTGACCGGACGCAGCGCGTCGGCGACCAGGCGCGGGCCAAGGTCGGAACCACCGATGCCGACGCTGACCACATCGGTCACGCCACTGTCTTCCAGCGCGCGCACCAGCACGCCCATGCGCTGGCGGATCGCGCGCGCGGTGGCATAGGCCTCGGCCGCCACCGGCGCATCGACCACATCGCCGCGCAGCGCGGTATGCAACGCAGCGCGCCCTTCGGTCAGGTTGACCTGTTCGCCGCGGAACAGGCGCGTGATGGCACCGCCGACATCACGCTCGGCAGCCAGCGCCAACAGCGCCTGCAACGCCGCGGCATCGTATTTCTGCCGTGCGAAATTGACGTACAACGGACCGACCCGCAGCGCCAGCTCCTGTACACGGCCGGGTTCGGCGGCGAGCAGGCTGGGAATGCTTGCGCCCTTCAGGCGCTGGGCGTGGGAATGCAGCGAGTCGAATCCGTTGTTCGTTGTCATGCGGCCTGGGTCGGGATCGTGTCGTTGGTGTGGGTGATCTGGTTGTTGCCATCAACGTACACCAGCTTCGGCCTGAAGCTGTCAGCTTCCTGCTCGGTCATGCTGGCGAACGCGGCGATGATGATGATGTCACCGACCTGCACGTGGCGCGCAGCGCCACCGTTGAGCGAGACAACGCCGCTGCCGGCTTCGGCGCGGATGGCATAGGTCGAGAAACGCGCACCATTGGTCACGTCCCAGATGTGCACCTGCTCGAACTCGCGGATGCCGGTGGCAGCCAGCAGGTTGTCATCGATGGCGATCGAGCCTTCGTAGTTCAGCTCGGAATGGGTGACGGTGGCGCGATGGATCTTGGTCTTGAGCAGGGACAGGTGCATGGGGGCGCTGCAACGGCAAAGGAAAGAGCGGATTCTAGCACCCGCGCAGCGCGGGGCATCACGGCCGGCAACCTGTTCAGGTAGGCGGTGAAACCGGGGTCAGAACCCTTTTCCCCTGGAAAAGGGATCTGACCCCATGCATCGCGCGGCGCCGCCGGAACTCAGAACTCCAGGTTGTCGATCAACCGGGTGGTTCCCAGGCGCGCGGCAATCAGCGCCACGCGGCCACCGCCGTCGAAGGTCGGCTCGGCCAGCTCCGGGGTGCGCAGCACCGCGTAGTCGACCTGGAACCCGGCTGCCTGCAATGCGGCCGTGGCGTCGGCTTCGATGCGATCACGTGCCTGCCCCGCCACGTAGCCCTCGCGCATGCCCAGCAGGGTGCGGTGGATGGTGGTCGCGACCGGGCGCTGTTCGTCGCTCAGGTACTGGTTGCGCGAACTCTTGGCCAGGCCATCCTCGTCGCGCACGATCTCAGCACCGACGATCTGGATCGGGAACGACAGCTCGGCCACCATCTGCCTGATCACGGCGAGCTGCTGGTAGTCCTTGCGGCCGAACACGGCCACGTCCGGCTGCACCTGCAGGAACAGGCGCGCCACCACCGTGCAGACGCCATCGAAGTGCCCCGGGCGGCTGGCGCCTTCCAGCACTTCACTGACACCCGGCGCGTGCATGCGCGTGGTCCTGTCCACGCCCAGCGGATACATCGTCTCCACGCTGGGCAGCCACACGGCATCGCAGCCGACCTGCTCCAGCCCGGCCACGTCGGCCTCGGGCGTGCGCGGGTAGCGACTGAAATCCTCGTTGGGGCCGAACTGGGTCGGATTGACGAAGATGCTCGCCACCACCTTGTCGGCGTACTGGCGGGCCAGGGTCACCAGCGAATGGTGCCCCCCATGCAGGTTGCCCATGGTCGGCACCAGCGCCACGCGCAGGCCCTCACGCTTCCACTGGGCGATCTGCTCGCGCAACGCGCCGAGCTCGTTGAAGGTCTGGATCATTGGGCGTAGGCGTGCTGTTCGTCGGGGAAGCTGCCGTCGCGCACCGCGTCGGCAAAGGCGCGGGTGGCACCGGCCACCGAGCCACCTTCGGCAAGGAAATCCTTGACGAACTTGGGACGGCGATGGCCACTGTCCAGGCCGAGGAAATCGTGCAGCACCAGCACCTGGCCATCGCACTGCGGGCCCGCGCCAATGCCGATGGTCGGCACATCCACCGCAGCGGTCACTTCGGCAGCGACCGGGGTCGGCACGCATTCAAGCACCATGATGCTGGCGCCTGCGGCGGCCACGGCCCTGGCGTCCTCCACCAGCTGGCGCGCAGCATCGCCGCGGCCCTGGATCTTGAAGCCGCCCAGTCGCAGCACCGACTGCGGGGTCAGGCCGAGGTGCGCGCAGACCGGAATCTCGCGCTCGACCAGGTAGCGGATGATGTCGACCTTGAAGCCGGCACCTTCGATCTTGACCATCTCGGCACCGGCCTGCAGCAGCTGCAGCGAGGCATCCAGCGCGCGTTCCGGGGTGGCATCGGCGCCGAACGGCAGGTCGGCCACCAGCAGCGCACGCTGCAGCACGCGGGCCACGGCCCGGGTGTGGTAGACCATGTCGGCCACGGTCACCGGCAGGGTCGAATCATGACCCTGCACGACCATGCCCAGCGAATCGCCGATCAGGATCAGATCGACGCCGTTGGCATCGAAGGTGCGGGCGAAGCCGGCGTCGTAGGCGGTCAACATGACCAGCTTCTGGCCATTGCGCTTGGCCTCGGCCAGGGCGGGAACGGTCCAGGGCTTGCTGTCTGCGTGGGTGCTCATGTGCTGATAACCGGGGGAGATAACCCGGGCATTATCACCCTATCGGCGCGATCCCGCAGGCATCGACCCGCATCACTGCATCCTGCACGCGTCCATGGCCAGGAATTGCCAGTTCCGGCGCGATTTCGGCCAGCGGCACCAGCACGAAGGCACGCTCGTGCAGGTACGGATGCGGCACCTTCAGCCCAGGCTGGTCGAGCGCCTGCGCGCCATACAGCAGCAGGTCCAGGTCCAGCGCGCGCGGGCCCCAGTGCACTGCCGGATCACGCGTGCGACCGAAGCGCTGCTCCAGCGCCAGCATGGCCTGCAGCAGCTCATCGGCCGGCAAGGTGGTTTCGACCGAGGCCACCGCATTGACGAACGGCGGCTGGTCTTCATTGCCCCAGGCCGGCGTTGCGTAAAGCCGCGAGGCCTGGCGCAGCCGGGTCCCGGGCAGGCCGTCCAGCGCGGCAATCGCCGCGCCGACGGTGGCGGCCGCGTCGCCGAGGTTGGCGCCGAGGCCGATCCAGGCAAGGGTCATCGCTTACTCGCCCGCTGCACCGGCCGCGGCACCCGGACGACGGCGGCGACGGCGGCGCTTGCGCGGCGCTCCGCTCTCGTCGTCGCCATCTTCGCTGTGCATCGCATCCAGCGACGACTCCAGCTCACGACCGGACTGCGCCTGCGCTTCGCGCCAGAACTCGACATCGGCGGCGTGCTCGGACGACGCCACCTGGCGCAGGCTGAGGAAATCGAACGCGGCACGGAAGCGCGGATGGGTCAGGGTGCGGAACACGCGCTTGCGCTGGCGCGAGCTGAAGCGCGACTGCAGCAGCCAGATTTCCTGCATCGGCAGCGAGAAGCGGCGCGGCAGCGCGATGGTGCTCAACTGCTGCACGGTGACGCGGTCGGCGGCGCGGCGCTGCGCCTCTTCCGGTGCCACGCCCTGCTTGAGCAGGGTCGCCTGTGCACGGCAGAACGCCGGCCACAGCAGCAGCGCGAACAGGAACGCCGGCGAGACCGGTTCGTCGTTAGCCACCCGCGCATCGGTATTGGCCAGGCCCTCGACCAGCATGCGGCGCAGCGCGCCGGTGCGGTTGGCTTTCAGCGCCTTGGCGCTTTCCGGGAACAGCACGTCGAGCAGGCCGTAACGCTCAAGGCCTTCGAAGCTGGCCACGCCGTGTCCGGACAGGAACAGCTTGAGCACTTCCTCGAACAGGCGCGCTGGCGCGGCTTCGTTGAGCAGGCCGGCCAGGTGCGGGATCGGCGCGGCAGTACCCTCTTCGATCTGGAAGCCGAGCTTGGCCGCCAGGCGCACCGCTCGCAGCATGCGTACCGGGTCTTCCTGGTAGCGCTGCACCGGGTCGCCGATCAGCTTCATCAGGCGCGCCTGCACGTCCTCGAAACCACCGGTGTAGTCGCGCACCGAGAAGTCCTCGATGGCGTAGTACAGGGCGTTGCAGGTGAAGTCGCGGCGGATGGCGTCGTCTTCGATGGTGCCGTACACGTTGTCGCGCACGAGCATGCCGTTTTCCATCTCGCGGTCGCCGCTGCCGTCATCGCTGTTGGCACGGAAGGTGGCGACTTCGATGATTTCGCGACCGAACACTACGTGGGCGAGGCGGAACCGGCGGCCGATCAGGCGGCAGTTGCGGAACAGCTGCTTGACCTGCTCGGGCGTGGCGTCGGTGGCCACGTCGAAATCCTTGGGTTGGCCATTGACCAGCAGATCGCGCACCGCGCCGCCGACAAGGTAGGCGCCGAAGCCGGCATCGCGCAGGCGGTAAAGCACGCGCAGGGCGTTCGGGCTGATGTCCTTGCGGGAGATCGTGTGCTGGTCGCGCGGGATGACGCGCAGGCTGAACGGTGATGTAGCAGAGGAAATGATGTTGGCGCTTCCGGTTGAAGTTTCGGGATTGCCCAATGGCATCGAGGTGCATATACTAGCGCTCCTGCCTCGGCAGCGACACAGTTACGCTCCCTTCGTCTAGTGGTTAGGACGTGGCCCTCTCAAGGCTAAAACAGGGGTTCGAGTCCCCTAGGGAGCGCCAGTCGCCGCAGCAGGAACCGAAAAAGCCCGCCTTGTGCGGGCTTTTCTGTTTTCCGGGATTGCAGTGATTGCGGTCGGGTTGGTCGCTTTGGCGCCTCCCTGCAATCGGCTCGAGCCGGTGGGGTCCCCCAGGGCAGGACACGCCGTGAACCCATCCATGGGGGCTCGATGGCGCCATCCTTGGCGCCAACGGTCCTGCCCTGGGGGACCCCACCGACTCTGGACGGTTTCCCGCCAGCTGCGGCAACAACCGACCAGCGCTTCGCCGCATCCGCACGCACCATGAAACTGTCAGGAGGGGGCAGGCCGCCCTCTCCAGGACCGTTGGCGCGATGGGTTGGGCGCATGCGCCCGACGGGTTGCGCAGGAGCCCAAGCCTGGTCTTGCCGAGTGCGCAGGACAGCGCACGCGAGCAAGGCGCCATCGAGCACCATGGATGGGCTCTTGCGTGTCCTGGAGAGGGCGGCCTGCCCCCTCACACTCTGGACAAGCAGGCGCCGATGGAACGCAACCGAAGCCAGTCGCCGTCAGCCTTCCATCTGCTCCAGCTCCTTGCCCTTGGTCTCGCGTACGTAGCGGACCACGAAGACGATCGAGAGGATCGCCGCGACCGCGTAGATGCCATAGGCGCCGGCCAGGCCGATGCCGGCCAGCAGCATCGGGAAGGTCACGGTGATCGCGAAGTTCGAGGTCCATTGCGCCGCACCCGCCACCGCCAGCGCCGGGCCGCGGATCTGGTTGGGGAACATCTCGCCCAGCATCACCCACATCACCGGGCCCCAGGACATGTTGAAGAACACCACGTAGACGTTGGCGGCGACCAGCGCCAGCCGCCCCATGCCATCGGACAGCTGCAGGCGCCCGCCGGCCAGGCTGCCGCTGGCAAACGCCACCACCATCAGCACCAGCGCCACCGACATGCCGACCGAGCCGACCCACAGCAGCGGCTTGCGCCCGATGCGGTCGATCAGCAGCACGGTGAGCAGGCAGGCGCCGATGCTCAGCGCGCCGGACAGCACATTGATCAGCAGTGCGTCGCTTTCAGAGAAGCCCACCGCCTGCCACAGCACCGCGCCGTAGTAGAACACCACGTTGATGCCGACCAGCTGCTGGAACATGGCCAGGCCGATGCCCACCCAGAGGATCGGGCGCAGCCTGCCGGTAGCCCTGCTGCGCAGGTCGCCGAAGCGCGGCTTGTGCTGGTCCTGTGCCAGGCTGGCTTCGATCTCGGCCTGCTTGGCCCGGGCAGCGGCCTCGCCGTACAGTCGCGACAACACCACACTCGCCTGCCCCTGGCGGCCCTTCAGCACCAGGAAGCGCGGGCTTTCCGGAATCACCAGCAGCAACAGCAGGAACAGCGCGGAGGGCAGCGCCTGCATCCAGAACATCCATCGCCAGGCTTCGTGGCCCAGCCACAGCGGCTCGGTCGAGGCGCCGGCGGCGCGGGCCAGCAGGTAATTGCTGAGGAAGGCCGCGAACAAACCGCAGATGATGGCCATCTGCTGCACCGTGGCCAGCCGGCCGCGATAGCGCGCCGAGGCGACTTCGGCGATGTAGGCCGGTGACATCACGCTGGCCGCCCCCACCGCAAAGCCGCCCAGCACGCGGGCCGCGATGAACAGCCAGGACGCGTGGGCCGCCCCGGCGCCCAGCGCCGAGACCAGGAACATCAGCGCGGACACGATCAGGACACCACGGCGCCCCAGGCGGTCGCCCAACCAACCGGCCAGGAATGCACCGACCGCGCAGCCCAGCAGCATCGAGGCAACTTCGAAACCCAGCGCCGCCTCGCTGGAGTTGAAGGCCTGGCGCAGGCCATCGACCGTGCCGTTGATGACACCACTGTCGAAGCCGAACAGGAAGCCACCAAGCGTGGCCACGCAACTGATCAGGACGATGAACGCTGTGTTTTCACCACCGTGGGAGGCGGTGCGGGACGGGGCCTGGGACATGGACGATCCTGCTGGGAAGGGAGCCCGGCCACCAGGACCGGTTGTCGCGCAGCCTCGCACACGCCCTGCCGTGCCGCCAATGGCCGCGCCTGCCAGACGCCCGTTTTCCGTCCCATCCCGACACCGGGGGCCAACCTGTTCTAGAATTGGCGGGTTCAGGAATCGATCCACCCCCAGCCCATGCCCTTTGTCGTCACCGAAAACTGCATCAAGTGCAAACACACCGATTGCGTGGAAGTGTGCCCCGTGGATTGCTTCCACGAAGGCCCGAACTTCCTGGTGATCGACCCGGATGAGTGCATCGACTGCACCCTCTGCGAGCCGGAGTGCCCGGTCAACGCGATTTTCCCCGAGGACGACGTCCCCGCCGGCCAGGAAGGCTTCGTTGCCCTCAATGCCGAGCTGGCGAAGGAATGGCCGGTGCTGACCGTGCGCAAGGACCCGCCCGCCGACGCCGGCGAATGGGACGGCAAGCCGGACAAGCTGAAGCTGCTGGAGCGCTGAGAAGCGCCCGCGGCGGCAACGGAAAAGGGCGCCCATGGCGCCCTTTTCTGTTCTCGGTAGGTGCCAACCTTGGTTGGCACAAAAGCGCCGACCAAGGTCGGCCTCTACCAAGGCACGTCTTCCGGTAGGTGCCAACCTTGGTTGGCACGGAAGCGCCGACCAAGGTCGGCCTCCACCAGGGCGACCCTTACTGAGCCAGCTTCGCCTTCAGCGCGGCGATCAGCTTCACCGGCGCTTCGGCGGTGGCCGGCAGGCCACGCGGGTCGACCGCGGAGATGTAGGCACCTGCATCAACCGCCACCACGCGGACCAGGAAGTTGCTGCCTTCGTAGGCCACGTCGTACGAGCCCAGCAGCTGCGCGCGGCTGGCGATGGTCACGCCTTCGACGCCTTCCAGCGCGGTACCGACCTTGGCGAAGGCTTCATCCTTGCCACCGGCAATGGTGAAACCGGTGTTGCCCACCGCCGGGGCTGCGGCGACCGGCGCCGCCGGCTTGGTGGCCGAGGCCAGTGTCGGCACCTTGTTGTCGGTGGTGGCGTTGGGCAGGTTCAGGTCCGGCGGTACTTCCAGCGGGCGCATTTCCGGGGCCAGGGCGTAGTCGCCCTTGACGCCACGCTTGAAGCAGCCGGTGGTGCCGGCCGCAACAGCTACAGCAAGCAGGGCGTAGGACAGCACGCGGACAGTGGAAACGGATTGACGCATGTGAATCTCCTGGGTCAGACCAAGACGGAAGGTCAGTGGCTGGAAAGGGCTTCGAGGGCGGCGATGTCGCCGGCAAGGTGGTCGGCCGCGGGATGATGTGCTGCCGACAGCGGCAGCAGCGGCAGGCGCAGGTCATGGCCGATGCCGATGCGGCGCAGCAGCGCCTTGACCGGGATCGGGTTGGGTTCGACGCCACAGAAATCATGGAAGGGATGCAGGCGCGCGTCCCACGACTCGGTGGCTTCGTGGTCGTGCGCGGCAGCCAGCTCGCACATCCGGCGATACGCGCCCGGAAGCACGTTGGAACCGACCGAGATCAGGCCATCGATGCCGGCCCGGATCGAACGCGCGGCGGTGCCGTCGTCGCCACTGAGCACCGCGAACGTCGGGCTGCGCAGCGCCAGCAGCGCCTGCACCCGGCCGGTGTCACCCACCGCTTCCTTGATGCCGACGATATTGGGGTGGCTGGCCAGCTCGGCCACGGTCTCCGGCTGCATGTCGCAGCCGGTACGGCCGGGCACGTTGTACAGCACGACCGGCAGCCCGCCCTGGTCGGCCACCGCGCGATAGTGCGCGATCAGGCCAGCCTGGGTCGGCCGCACGTACGGCGGGGTGACCACCAGTGCGTGGCTGGCGCCAAGGGCGGCGGCACGGCGGGTCTGTTCGATGGTCTTGGCGGTGCCCGACAGGCCGGTGCCGGCCATGACCGGGATGCGGCCGCCGATGCGTTCGACGGCGCTGGCCAGCAGCTGGTCGTACTCGGCATCGGTCAGGGTCGCCGCTTCGCCGGTCGAGCCAGCCACGACAACGCCATGGACGCCACCCTCCAGTTGCAGGTGCAGCAGGCGCTGCCAACCATCGGGATCGAGGGCGCCGTCGGCCCGGAACGGGGTCGCCAGCGCGGTGATGAGGCCGGAAAGGGACAAGGACGTGCTGCTCTTGGCTGGGAAGGGAAACGCCCGCCACGAAAGGCTGGGGGCGGCCTGAATGTTACTTGCGGCGCGAAAGCACGGGCAAGTATGCTGGACACCGGTGGATCCCCGCCTCTGGCGGGCATTCAGACTCACGCATGCATTACCCGGAATCGCCTTGACCGACACCACCCCGCGCCCCGCGCCGAGCGAAAACCACCTCCTGATCAACGCCTATACGACGCATCCGGAGTCCCCCCTGCTGTCCGTCACCCGCCGCATCGCCGACAGCGGCTGCAACCTGGTGGACGCACGCCTGGCCACGGTCGGCCGCGATGTCTCGGTCACCGCCCTGGCCACCGGCTCCTGGGACTCGGTGGCCAAGCTCGAGGCGATGCTGACCCGGCTGGAGCGCGAGGAGGGCCTGAAGCTGGTCTGGTACCGCACCGCCGCCAAGCAGGCGCAGTCCAACCTGCTGCCGTACATCGTCGAAGTGATCGCCGCCGACAAGCCGGGCATCCTGTTCCAGCTGGCCGACTTCTTCGACCGCCAGGGCATCACCATCGAGAACCTGCAGAGCACGCGCTACCGCGCCATGCAGACCGGTGCGGAAATGTTCAGTGCACAGGTCACCATCGGCGTGCCGGCCAACATGCACATCGCCGCGCTGCGCGACGATTTCCTTGAGTTCTGCGACCACCTGAACCTGGACGCGATCATGGACCCGATGAAGTTCTGAATGAATTCCTGATTTTTCGCGCGCCTCTCACGGGCGCGTGGCGTTTCATGCAATTGTCTTGGAAAGAACCCAGGCTCGACAGAAGGACCTCATGAACAACGGCGATACCCTGGACAGCACCACCCTCTCCCTGCCGCTGGCGCTGTCCGGTGGCGACCAGGCCACCCTCGGCGACTATGCCGGCCAGTGGCTGGTGTTGTACTTCTACCCCAAGGACAGCACTCCCGGCTGCACCACCGAAGGTATCGACTTCAACGCGCTGCTGCCGAAGTTCAAGAAGGCCGGCGCGGTCGTGCTGGGCGTCTCGCGCGATTCGGTGAAGTCGCACGACAATTTCTGTGCCAGGCAGGGCTTCGGCTTCCCCCTGGTCAGCGATGGCGACGAAGCGCTGTGCAGCGCCTTCGACGTGATCAAGATGAAGAACATGTACGGCAAGCAGGTACGTGGCATCGAACGCAGCACCTTCCTGATTTCCCCCGACAGCCGCATCGTGCAGTCCTGGCGCAAGGTCAAGGTCGCCGGCCATGCCGATGCCGTTCTCGCCGAACTGAAGGCCTCCCAGTCCAAGTGAGTCCCACTGCCTACTGTGTCTGCCATCACCCTGCCCGGCAGCAGGCCGTGGTGGTTTTTCCCTGTCCGTAACCAGGAATCGACGATGACCCGAGGCAAGCGCATCTACGTGCTGGATACCAACGTGCTGATGCACGATCCGACCGCGCTGTTCAAATTCGAGGAGCACGACGTTTACCTGCCCATGCAGGTGATCGAGGAGCTGGACAACGGCAAGAAGGGCACCTCCGAAGCGAGCCGCAACGCCCGCCAAGTGAGCCGCTTCCTCAACGAGCTGGTGCAGGCCTCCGGCCTGGACAACCTGGCCGACGGCATTCCGCTGCAGCGCCCGAATGGGCTGCAGCTGCGCGGCAAGCAGAGCGCCGGCAAGCTGCGCTTCCAGACCAGCCATTTCGACGCTGGCAAGAGCTTCGGCAAGGTGATCCCGGACAACGCCATCCTCGGCGCGATCCTGGCCCTGAAGGAAGAAACCCCCGACCTGCCGGTGGTGTTCGTCTCCAAGGACATCAACCTGCGGATCAAGGCCGCCATCGCCGGCATCGTGTCCGAGGACTACGAGAACGACCGCGCGCTGGACGATTTCAGCCTGCTCTACACCGGCGCTACCGAGCTGCCGGAAGACTTCTGGAAGCGCCACGGCGACGACCTGCGCAGCTGGAGCGACAAGGGCCGTACCCATTACGAAATCCAGGCGCAGGACGGCGAGGAGTGGTACCCGAACCAGTACGTCTACCTGCCCGGCGAAGATGAAGTCGAGCTGCGCGTCAGCCGCGTGGTCGGTGACGGCAAGGTGGTGCTGTCGCTGGTCGATGATTTCCGCCACGGCAGCCACGCCGTGTGGGGCATCAGCGCACGCAACCGCGAGCAGAACTTCGCCCTCAACGCACTGATGGATCCGGAGATCGACTTCGTCACGCTGCTGGGTACCGCCGGCACCGGCAAGACCCTGCTGGCGCTGGCCGCCGGCCTGGCGCAGACGATGGACCAGCAGCGCTACCGCGAGATCATCATGACCCGCGCCACGGTCAGCGTCGGCGAGGACATCGGTTTCCTGCCCGGCACCGAAGAAGAGAAGATGACGCCGTGGATGGGCGCGCTGACCGACAACCTGGAAGTGCTCACGCACAACCAGGAAGGCGGCACGTGGGGGCGCCAGGCGACCAACGACCTGCTGGCCAGCCGCATCAAGATCCGCTCGATGAACTTCATGCGCGGCCGCACGTTCCTGTCGCGCTACCTGATCCTGGACGAGGCGCAGAACCTCACCCCGAAGCAGATGAAGACGCTGATCACCCGCGCCGGCCCCGGCACCAAGATCGTCTGCCTGGGCAACGTCGAGCAGATCGACACCCCGTACCTGACCGAGACCACCTCGGGCCTGACCTACGCGGTGGATCGCTTCAAGAACTGGCCGCATAGTGCACACATCACCCTGCGCCGTGGCGAGCGTTCGCGCCTGGCCGATTACGCTTCGGAGGTGTTGTGAACCGCCGCACCCGCCTGCTGCTGCCCACGGCTGCAATCACCCTCGCAGCCGTGCTGGGCGCCTGCACCACTACGCGCGGCCCGGCCAGTGTGCCCACCGCCGAGCGCACCGGCCAGTCCTGGGTGGTCACCCGCCCGATCATCGCCGCGCAGGTGCTCGACACCTGCTCGCGGCCCAGCCCCGGCCGCGAGGCCGGGCGGGTCAGCGGCTACTGGGCACCCAGCCGGCAGCAGATCGACCAGCTGGAAGCGAATCTGTCTTCGCTGGAGGCCCAGGTGCCGAAGGTGCTCGACTTTGACCGGCAGTACGTCGGCATCGAAAGCGCAGGCCGACGGCTGATCTACATCAATGCCTTCCACCTGCCCGACGACAGCGGCATCAATCCGGCCCGCGAAGCGATCCGCGTCTGCGATGGCGGCGCGCAGTTCTGGGGCGCGGTGTTCGACCCGGCCAGCAACACCTTCAGCGAGCTGCAGTTCAACGGCGGCTTCGGCGGGCCCTGAGGGGCCCCGCCGATGGGAATACGCCTGCCCACCTGGGTCTGGATCGGCGCGGTCGCGCTCTCGTGCGTGGCCGGCATGGTCAACGTGGTCGGCTTCCTCGGTTTCGAGCACCAGGCGGTCAGCCACATGACCGGCAGTACCAGCCAGCTCGGCATGGCACTGGCCCAGGGTGACTGGCGCGCGGTCGGACACCTGTGGGGACTGCTGATCGCGTTCTCGCTGGGCGCAATGCTCAGCGGCCTGCTGATCCAGGACAGCACCCTGCAGCTGGGCCGACGCTACGGCGTGGCGCTGGCGCTGGAATCGGCTCTTTTGCTGGTGTCCATTCCGCTGTTCGAACAGCACCAGATCTGGGGCGCACTGGCCGCCGCCATGGCCTGCGGCCTGCAGAATGCAATGGCCACCACTTTCAGCGGCGCGGTGGTGCGCACCACCCACCTCAGCGGCATGTTCACCGACCTCGGCATCGGCCTGGGCCACCTGCTGCGCGGACTGCCGTTGCAGGTGCGACGACTGACCCTCAGCGGCCTGATCATCAGCGGCTTCCTCGCCGGCGGCATCCTCGGCGCCTGGCTGTTCGTGCGCTGGCAGTACGACGCCCTGCTCGCCCCGGCCATGCTGACCGGCCTGACCGGACTGGGTTATGTGCTGTACCAGCAGTGGGCGCGTTGGCGGCATTGAGGGCGGCGCTCCGGGGGGTCAGATCCCTTTTCCTGCGGAAAAGGGATCTGACCCCATCTATCAGCGGCGACGCTACCTCCTTTACGGTGACCACGGCACAATCGCTGGATGAGCCCGACCACTCCCGTTTCCGCCCTCACCATCGCCGGCTCCGACTCCGGCGGCGGTGCCGGCATCCAGGCCGACCTGAAGGCTTTTGCAGCGCATCGCGTGCATGGCCTTTCCGCGATTGCTGCACTGACCGCGCAGAACACCCGCGGCGTCATCGCCGTGCATGTACCGCCGATCGATTTCCTGCGCGCGCAACTGGACGCCTGCTTCGACGACTTCGACATCCACGCGGTGAAGCTCGGCATGCTGGCCAACGCCGAGGTGATCAATGCCGTCGCCGATGCATTGGAGCGCCATCGCCCGCCACACGTGGTGCTGGACCCGGTGATGGTCGCCACCAGCGGCGCGCGCCTGCTGGAAGACAGCGCCCTGCAGGCGATGCGCGAGCGGCTGATCCCGCTGGCCACGCTGATCACCCCGAACACGCCGGAAGCAGAGCTGCTGGTCGGACGGAAGATCGGCAACGGCGACGACGCGGAGCGCGCCGCTTCCGCCCTGCTCGACCTGGGCGCCGGTGCGGTGCTGCTCAAAGGTGGCCATCTGCAGGAAGGCAACCGCGTGATCGACCGCTACTTCGACGGCGTCAGCAGCGAAGAATTCATCCATGCCCGCCTGCCGCTGGACGCACATGGCACCGGCTGCACGCTGGCCTCGGCCATCGCCGCGCAACTGTGCAACGGCTTGAGCCTGGCCAATGCCTGCGAAGCCGGTATCGACTACGTTGCACGCGGCCTGCAGCAGGGCTATGCCCCCGGCCGCAGCGAGGTGCTGGTGCTCGATCACTTCGGCGCGGCACCACACGCATGAGCCTCACACCGGACGTCCTCGCCGTGCAGTGCGCTGATGGCCATCGCTACGAAGTGATTGCCTGCGTGCCTGCACAGCCCATCGCGCGCCTGCTGTGGCTGCCGGCACTGGGCGTGGCCGCGCGCCACTACCTGCCGCTGGCGCAGGCGCTGGCGGCGAAGGGCGTGGCGGTGTACCTGCACGAGTGGCGCGGCAATGGCAGCAGCTCACTGCGGCCGTCGCGCACGCAGGACTGGGGCTATCGCGAGGTACTCGAACAGGATCTGCCCACCAGCCAGGCGGTCCTTGTCGCGGCGGATGACGAGGCCGGCGCGCTGCCCTGGATCATCGGTGGCCACAGCCTCGGCGGTCAGCTGGCCTGCGTGCATGCCGGCCGCAATCCGCAGCACTTCAACCGCTTGTGGTTGGCGGCCAGCGGCTCACCGTTCTGGCGTGGCTTCCCACCACCGCGGGGCTGGCTGCTGCCACTGGTCTACCGCTTCCTGCCGTGGATCGCACAGCGCCAGGGCGTGCTGCATGGCCGGCGCCTCGGCTTCGGCGGCACCGAAGCGCGCGGACTGATCGCCGACTGGGCGCGCGTGGGCCTGAACAACCACTATGCCGCGGCCGGCATGGACGAAGACCTCGACGCACAGATGGCGCGCGTGCATGGCAGCGCGCAGGCGGTGTTGATGGAACACGACTGGTTGGCACCGACCGGATCGATGCAGACATTGCTGGCCAAGCTGCCGAATGTGGACGCGCAGCTGCGCGTGCTGTCGGCGCAGGAACTGGGCACGCGTGCGGATCATTTCGCCTGGTTGAAGGCCCCTGACGCTGTGGCGGACCGCTTTTTCATTCAGTTGGATGAAAATTTTCACAAAACTGTTGACGGTACGCGCCGACATCCGCATAATTCCGCTCCTGTCGCAGGGCGCCCGTAGCTCAGTTGGATAGAGTACCTGGCTACGAACCAGGCGGTCGGGAGTTCGAATCTCTCCGGGCGCACCACTCGACAGGTTTTCAGCATCCGCCGCTGGAAATGCAGTAAAATTTGATTGTGTACCGCGCGCCCGTAGCTCAGTTGGATAGAGTACCTGGCTACGAACCAGGCGGTCGGGAGTTCGAATCTCTCCGGGCGCACCATACACAGTCAGCACAACAAGTTTATGTAATTGGCGCCCGTAGCTCAGTTGGATAGAGTACCTGGCTACGAACCAGGCGGTCGGGAGTTCGAATCTCTCCGGGCGCACCATTACACCGAAACAGCAGGCCTCGGCCTGCTGTTTTTTTGTGCGTGTTTTTCGGCAGGGCTGCGCCCTGCCCCCCTGGTAGTGCCGGCCGCTGGCCGGCAACCTCAACGACAACAGCAGCAGCACGCATTCCGTGGGTTGGCGGGGCGGTGTCGGCGTGCGGGGACGCCGCAAGTACGTCCATGTAGCAACTGTGTTGATGGAGGGGCTTGGCCCCTCCATCAACACAGTTGCTACATGGCGATCGTCGAGATCCAGGCTTACACGGCGGCCCACGCCGGCTCTCGACACCTACGCTGCCAGATTCCGATCAGATAAGGCTTGGCAGCCGCATCCATGCGGCTGACACCCCGCACTCCGACACCGCCCCACCTTCGACAGGTTCACGCGGCTGTTGGTAGGTGTCGACCTTGGTCGACACATCTGTCAGATATCGAGTGAATTCATCCACGCATGACGTGGATCTACCGTGTCGACCAAGGTCGACACCTACCAGAGCAGTACGCCGTTCCGACAGATCGCGGAAAACTGTCGAAGGCGGGGTGGGTCCGGTTGCGGGAGTGTCCGCGGCATGGATGCCGCGGCCAAGCCCCCATGGGTGAGGGCGCTTTGCTTGCGAAGCACTGCTTCGCAAGCGCCCGAACGCACAGCCG